>CAYTKP010000001.1:0-13378 GCA_964438695.1 uncultured Atribacterota bacterium
ATAAAAAAGATCGGACAAGTCCAATCCTCTACTTTAAAATCAATATTTTATACAAAAAAACTTTGATTTCTATTTTTTATGAGGATAGAACAGTTTTGTGCTTTTTACTTTAAGTTTTCCTCTATAATAGCTAAGAACTGACCTTTTCCTTCGATACCAGATAGGAGATACGCTATGCGAATCACTATTCACTATCGGCTACCTTAGTTTCTTTATCCTCTGTTTTATAGCTTCAAAAACAAAATCTGGCTTTGCTCTTCCTTTGGTATAACGCATCACTTGGCCTACTAAATAATTCAACGCTTTCTCTTTTCCCTGGTTAAAATCCTTAACTGATTTGGGATTTTCCTCGATTATTTTGTCAACTATCTTTATTAATTCATTTTCATCAGTAATTTGAGTAATTCCACTCTCTTTAACAATCTGCCTGGCCTCTTTACCTGTTTTGAACATTTTTTCAAAGACACTTTTGGCCATTTTACCGCTAATTATCCCCTTATCTACAAGATTTAACATCTCGACTAATCGTTCAGGAGAAATAGGAGAGTGTTCTATCTCTTTTTTTTCTTCATTCAAATTACGTAGTAATTCCCCCATTATCCAATTACTTAGAATTTTTTTATTACCATATAGACAAGCAGCTTTTTCGTAATAATCACCTAAAGCCTTGCTCGAAGTGAGTATTTCTGCATCATATTCGGGAATATTATAGGTTTTAATAAAACGCTCTTTTCTAACTTCTGGTAATTCTGGAAGAGTTTTTTTAATTTCTTTAATCATTTCTTGGCTAAACCTCAGAGGTAAAAGATCTGGTTCCGGAAAATAACGATAATCATGTGCTTCTTCTTTACTCCGCATTGATATTGTGATATTTTTTGATTCATCCCAATGCCTGGTCTCCTGTACTATTTTTGCACCTTCAGTTAAAAGCTTTTTTTGGCGGTCTACTTCGAATTGTAAGGCCTTTTTCACTGCCCGAAATGAATTCATATTCTTTATTTCTGTTTTAGTTCCTAAATTTCCAGTTTGCCTATCTCTAACTGAAACATTGGCATCACAACGCAGTGAACCTTCTTCCATATTACCATCACACACTTCTAAGTGTTGGACTATATTTCTTAATTTTATTAAAAATATTCGTGCTTCTTCAGGTGAACGTAATTCTGGTTCAGTGACAATTTCTGCCAAAGGAATTCCACAGCGATTGTAATCTATTAAAGAATAAGATGTGGTAGCAATATCTTCCTCATGAATAAGTTTGCCTGCATCTTCTTCAATATGAACTCGAGTAATTCCTATTTTACGTTTTTCACCACTTTTTGGAATAGATATTTCCATATACCCATTTATGCCTAAAGGTGAATCATATTGAGAAATCTGGTAGGCCTTAGGTAAATCTGGGTAAAAGTAATTTTTTCGGTGAAATATACTTGTCCGATTAATTTTACAATTTAAAGCCAAAGCAGTTCTTATAGCAAACTCTAACACCTTTTTATTAAGTACTGGAAGTGAGCCGGGCAATCCTAGGCATACCGGACAGACATTGGTATTAGGTTTTTTACCTATATAATCAGTACTGCATGGGCAGAATATCTTAGATTTAGTCATAAGTTGAATATGAACTTCTAATCCAATTGCTATTTCTTCACTCATTCTACTTTCTCCTTATCTTTTATTAGACATATCTCGGGTTTCCTCTTTTCTATCCCGCAATTCTGTTCAAAATTATATGCTGCTTTCAGTATCGTTTCTTCCTCAAATGGTTTACCTATAATCTGTAAACCTATAGGTAAATTATTTTTAGTATATCCACAATTTAAAGAAATAGCAGGTATACCTGCTAAATTAATGGGGATGGTATATATATCAGAGAGATACATAGTTAAAGGGTCAGCAATTTTTTCATTCAGTTTAAATGCAGGGGTAGGAGAAGTAGGAGTAATGAGTATATCATATTTATTAAAAGCCTGGGTAAAGTCTTCTCTAATTAGAGTACGAACTTTTTGTGCTTTCAGGTAATAAGCATCATAATACCCTGAACTTAAAGCATAAGTCCCTAACATAATTCTCCTCTTTACCTCTTTGCCAAAACCTTCACTTCTCGTTCTCTCATACATAGAAGAAAGATTTTTACAATCTTTTGCTCTATGACCATACTGTACTCCATCGTAGCGAGCAAGATTAGAACTTGCTTCTGCAGTGGCAATTAAATAATAAGTAGGCAATGAATATTCTGTATGAGGTAGGGAAACTTCCTCTATTTTTGCCCCTAATTTTTCAAATACTTTTAAGGCTCTATTAACGGCATCTTTAACTTCTATATCTATTCCTTTAATAAAATACTCCTTTGGGACACCAATCTTTATATTTTTTATCTCTTCCTGACAAGACCTTAGATAATCGGGAACTTCTAAATCTGCAGAAGTAGAATCCCTATTATCGTGTCCAGCAATAATGTTCATTATTAATGCACAATCAACAACATCCTTAGTGATAGGACCTATCTGATCTAAAGATGAGGCATAAGCAATCAGACCATATCTAGAAACTCTTCCATAGGTAGGTTTTAAACCTACTGCCCCGCAAAATGAAGCGGGTTGGCGAACAGACCCCCCGGTATCTGTACCTAAGGCAATAAATGATTCATCTGCAGCTACCGCAGCAGCTGAACCGCCACTTGATCCACCAGATACCCTTTCTAAATCCCAAGGATTTTTAGTGGGGCCAAAAGCAGAATTTTCAGTAGATGAACCCATTGCAAATTCATCCATATTAGTCTTCCCAATTATTATGGCTCCTGCCTTTATCAATTTATCTATTACTGTAGCATTATAGGGGGGATAAAAGCCTTTAAGTATTTTTGAACCGCAAGTAGTTTCTATTCCTTTTGTAACTATAATATCTTTTACAGCTACCGCAACACCTGCTAAAGGAAGTGGCTGTTCTCCATCTTTCAGTTTAATATCTATTTCTTTTGCTTGCCTAAAAGCATCTTCTTGGTTAAGAATTAAAAAAGCTTTGACTAAACTATCAACTTTGTCTATTCTATCATAGATATCTTGAATAACTTCATATGTAGTTACCTTCTTTTTACTAACTAAATCAATAATTTTATAAGCACTTAATTGGTGTAGATTCAACTATCTTTCCTCCTCTAATTAGTCATTAGTGAATAGTGAATAGTCGTTAGTATAAATACAAGTTTTTGGTATACAACTAAAAATTTAAAACTTTGTTCATATAATATATATTGTCAATCCCGCACTCTTATGTCATTCTGGTTTTCCTTTCTGTCCTTCTCACGGAATCGGTAATTTATCTTATTTTATATTTCTCTTATTCTGTATTTACGTTTTTATTTTTGTGGGGGGCACGATGAATTGTCTCCTTTATTTTAAATTACATTATCTTAGGAACTTTGAAATAACTTTTTTGGACATATTTGGTATTAGAAAGCACTTCTTTATGAGGTAAAGAAGGTTTAACTTCATCCTCATTCAACAAATTGGGCATAGAGATAACATAGGCAGTAGGATTAATTTTTTCAGTATTAATTTCATTTAATTTTTTAAAATAATCCAAAATTGAATTTAATTGATAAGTAAATTCTTCTTTTTCTTCTTCATTAAATTCTAATTTAGCTAATTTAGCTATATATTCTACTTCTTTTTTAGTAATTATCTTTTTAGTCATTTTATTATCCTCCACCTTAATTCGTATAACATATTAATAAACCAAGTAATCAACTAACTAAGCAACCATTTAACTTTTTTTATTAATCATTTTTTTAAATTCCTCTTCATTAAGTATAGTTACTCCTAATTTTTGGGCCTTTTGGTATTTGGAGCCCGGATCTTTACCAGCAACCACATAATCAGTCTTTTTACTTACACTACCGGTTATCCTTCCGCCTAATTTACTGATTATTTCTTTAGCTTGATTGCGGGTAAATTCTTTTAAGGTGCCAGTTAAAACAAATTGCTTTCCATTTAAGGATCGAGATTTTTTCTCTTCCTTGATTACCTCTTTTCTCCTACCAAAATTTAAACCAGCATCTCTCAGTCTTTCAATAATGCTTAAATTTTCTTTTTCCTTAAAGAAAAGGATTATACTTTCTGCAATTTTGGGACCAATTTCATTTATCTCAATTAATTCTTCCAAATTAGCTTTCATAAATTCATCTAAAGTAGGGTAGTATCTGGTAATAATTTCTGAAGTATGGACTCCCACATAACGTATTCCTAAACCATAAATTAAACGATATAGGGGTCTCTCTTTACTCTCTTTAATTGCCTTTAATAAATTATCTGCAGATTTCTCTGCCATTCGCTCAAGAGATATCAATTCATTTCTTTTTAAAAAATACAAATCCGAAATATTCTTAACTAATTTTTTTTCTACCAATTGATCAATTAGAGCTGGCCCCAATCCTTCTATATCTATAGCATCTCGAGAGACAAAATGTCTAATTTTTTCTTTTATTTGGGCAGGGCAAGAAATATTAATACACCGAGAGATTACCTCACCTTCTGGTCTATACACCTTTCCTCCACATACTGGGCATTTGGATGGGACAATAAATTCCTTTTCTTTGCCAATTCTCTTCTCTTTAATTACTTTTACCACTTCAGGGATAACTTCTCCAGCTTTCTGAACTAAAACAGTATCACCAATGCGAATATCTTTTCTTCTGATCTCATCTTCATTGTGAAGAGTTGCCCTCTGCACTATTGATCCTGATATCTTGATCGGATTAAGTATAGCTACAGGAGTCAATGCGCCAGTTCTCCCTACTTGAACAATGATATCTTTAATCCTTGTTGTAGTTTGTTGTGCAGGGAACTTATAGGCAATAGCCCAACGAGGACTTCGGGTAGTAGAACCCAACTTCTCCCTTACAAGCAAAGAATTAACTTTAATTACCATACCATCAATCTCATAATCTAATTCTTCTCTTTTTTCTATCCATTGATGACAATAATTTATTGCTTCTTTTATATCGCTGCAAAGTTTTATCTCCTGATTTACTTTAAACCCAAGCTTTTTAAGATAATTTAGTACTTCTATATGAGTAAGAAATTTTTTATGATTCTCTGGGAAAATAGCTCTATAAACAAAAATATCTAAATGCCTTTGGGCAGTAATTCGAGGGTCTAATTGCCTTACTGAACCAGCTGCTGCATTTCTAGGATTGGCAAATAGATTTTCTCCATTTTTCATCCTCTCTTCATTTAGCTTTTTAAAATCGCTCTTCTTCATATAGACTTCCCCATATACTTCAAAGAAAGAAGGTATATTTTTACCGAATAATTTTAAAGGAATAGCTTTTATAGTTCTAAGATTGAGAGTAATTTCTTCTCCAGTTACCCCATCTCCCCGAGTGGCTCCTCTTACAAAAATGCCGTTTTCATATACTAAAGCAATTGCTAATCCATCAATCTTTAACTCTACTACGTATTCTATTTTTTGCTCAGGAACTATTTTTTTTATCCTCTGATCGAAGGCTATTAGTTCTTCATCAGAAAAGGCATTAGATAAACTAAGCATTGGGGCAATATGCTTTACTGTTGCAAACTCAGGTATAGGCTCTGCTCCTACTCTTTGAGTAGGAGAATCAGGAGTAATATACTGAGGATAGTGTTGTTCTAATTCGATAAGTTCCTTCATTAATTGATCATATTCAGCATCAGAAATAACCGGATCATTCAATACATAATATCTATGATTGTGATATCTAATTTCTTCTCTTAACTTTTCCATCCTTTTTAAAATATCTTCTCTATCCTCAGAACTACGGTTCACCTTTTTCGCCTCCTACCTACCCTTTCAAGCTAATCTTGATCCCATAGCAACTTATAGGCATAACATATGTTATAATACAACAATATCCTTCAAGGAAACAAACTCCTCTAACGAAACTACTCTGCTATCTTTTTTATTCCATTCCAATTTTATATTTATATAAAACTTTTCCTAACAATACAATCTTATCAGAATCTATCCTTCTTGTTTTTAACTTGTGCTAGTAAAACAAGTAAAAAAATCATCTTTAATATATTATTTTTGAAATTCCAATACTTCAGAATATTCGTTATCTAACTAACAAAGTTTAACATTTTAAAAGATGTTTTTCAAATATTTAAATAGTTTGATAAACTCTTGCCTTATAAGTGCTAACCTATAGAATTTACTTTACTTTAATTTTAAAAGATGATAAACTTTAACGTAATGTTAAAGTCCCCATATATATCCAGAAAGGAGTTTTTAATGAATAATTCTACAAGTGTTTTCCGAACTACAGTTATTTTTATTTTATGTCTTTTAACCTCTTTAATCTTTATTACTTCTTCTATTCTAGCTGACCAAGAAATACCTACTACTGAAGCAAATCCAAAAACTACTGAAACTGTTATACCTCCTGAGACGATATTAGCTTCTTTTGGAGAACAAACTATTACTCTCGGTCAATTTAACCAACTATGGGAGCAAATACCAGAAAATTATAAATCCCAGCTTACTAAAAGTAACGTGCTTGACCAAATGATCTCAGAAAAACTGCTAATTCAAGAAGCAAAAAACATAGGTTTAGAAAAAGATAAGGATGTATTAGAGCAAATTAAAAAAATAAGCGAACAAATATTGGTCCAAGCTTTTTTACAAAAAGAGATTTTAGATAAAATACAGGTAAATGACGAAGAAGTTGAAGAATATTATAAAAAAAATCAAGACAAATTTACTGAAAAAGAACAAGTTCATCTGTTCAATATTTTAGTAGAAACCGAAGAAAAAGCCCAAGAAATTCTTACAGAATTGAAAACAGGAAAAGACTTTAGTGAAATTGCAAAAGAAAATTCAATTGGTCCCAGCGCTTCACAAGGTGGAGATTTGGGATATCTGTCTAAAGGAACAATTATTCCAGAAATTGAAGATATAGTCTTTGCTTTAGAAGTAGGAGAATTAAGCCAAGTAGTTAAGACTGATTTTGGTTTTCATGTTTTAAAAATAACTGATAAAAAACCAGAAAGAGTTAAAACTCTTGAAGAAGTTAAAGAAGATATCAGGCAAACTTTGCTTTCTGATAAACAAAAAGAGGCTTTTGATAATCTGATAGAAGAATTAAAATCCAAAGTAGAAATCCAAATAAATGAAGAAGCATTAAAATAATGTATAGCGTTTAGCGAGTAGCGTATAAGGGCAGCAATATCTCTACCTTTAAATATAACAGAAGGATATGAAAGAAAACATAAAACAAAAATATCGACAATTCTTATCTATAGCTTACGCTTGCTTCACTATTAGAGTTAGAAACTCAATATCTATTAGCTATAGATCTAAAATATATTAATAACAATGAAATTATTGAAAATTTATTAAAAAAGTAGGAAGTATGTTTACAGAATGATTAGCCTATACGCTAAACGCTGTACGCTACACGCTATGCTTTCTCCAATGGTGCATATTTCATTGATAGCTTTTTTAATCCCACTTTCCCAAAGTCTACAGTAATAAAGATATCATTTTCGGTACCAATTTTATCTACTATTACCCCTACCCCCCAATCTGCGTGTTTGATTTTAATTCCCACATCTACATTAATTAATTCCTTTCTTTTGTTGTGAACAGGGGTTTCTTCTCCTCTTCCTACACTCACCTTTTCTCGGAGGTGTCTGGGAATTTCAGTTATAAACCGGGAAACACTATTAAACAAGGTGTTGCCATTTAAATTTCTTCTCCAGGCATAGGTTAAATATAACTTTTCTTTAGCTCTGGTCATCCCCACATAACATAGTCTTCTTTCTTCTTCTAACTCCTCTTCATTATTTATTGAGCGAGAATGGGGAAATATCCCCTCTTCAAAGCCAGTGATAAAAACCACTGGAAATTCCAATCCTTTTGCACTATGTAAAGTCATTACGGTTACGGTATCTTCTTCTCCTCTATAAAGGTCTACATCATTAATTAAAGCAACATACTCTAAAAAGGCACGTAGTGATTTATCTTCATTTTCTTCTTCGAATTCTTCAATTGCCAATATTAATTCTTTTATATTTTCGATCTTGGTTTGTGCTTTAAATTCTCCTTCTTTCTTCAGTTCTGTAAAATAATCAATCTTTTGTATTAATTCGGTTAATATTTTACTTCCTTTAAATTTATCCTTTTTTTTATTAAATTCATCAACCAAAGAAATAAAATATTTTATTTTCTCTGCCCTATTTATCGACATATTTATGGTTTTTAAGTGTTGTTGTAAGGCTTGGTGATAATTTAAATTATTCTTTTTTACTAAATCTTTCAATTTGGATAGAGTAACTTTCCCAATTCCCCATTTATTATTACTAACAATCCTTAAAAAACTTACCCAATCTTTCTGATCCTGTATAAATCGAAGATATGCCAAGAGATCTTTTACTTCTTTTCTCTCGTAAAATCTTAATCCTCCTACAACCTTAAAAGGAATTCCTTGTTTATTAAAAATCTCCTCAAATGCCCGAGATTGAGCATTGGTCCTATACAAAATGGCAAAATCCTTAAAAGCTTTGTTTTCTCTTTTACTTATTTTCATAATCTCTTGTCCTACGAATATCGCTTCATCAAGTGCGCTTGATGCTTCATAACACCTTATTTTTTGCCCACCCTTTTTATCTGTCCAAAGTTCTTTTTCTTTTCGTTTTTTGTTATTTTTTATTAAATTCGTGGCCCCATCTAATATAATCTGAGTAGATCGATAATTTTGCTCTAATTTGATAACTTTACTATGAGGAAAATCCTTTTCAAATCTCAAAATATTACTCAAATCAGCTCCTCTAAATTTATAAATACTCTGATCAGGATCTCCTACTACAAATAAATTATAATATTTCTCGGAAAGTAATTTTATCAATTGATATTGTGCGAAATTTATATCTTGATATTCATCTACTAAAATATATCTAAATTTTTTCTGATAGCATTCTAATATCTTAGGTCTTTCCCTAAAAAGCCTTACTGTTAATAAAATTAAATCACCAAAATCAAGGGCGTTGTTTTCGAATAATTCTTCTTGATATTGTCTATATACCTTTGTTACAATTTTAGTAAAATAGTTCATAGCATTATATTCAAATAATTCAACATCTTCTAACTTATTTTTAGCTTTATCTATAACAGACGAAATAACATTAGGGCTATATCTTTTATTATCTAAATCAAGAATATTAAGACATCTTCTTATTAAGCTTAATTGGTCTGTTTTATCATATATTACAAAATCTTTATCATAACCTAAAGCTTCTATCTCTCGACGTAAAATTCGGACACAGATTGAATGAAATGTTCCCATCCATAAATCCTTTATTATCCCCTGATCATAAATTTCTTTATTTAATAACTCAACTCTATCTCTCATTTCCTGGGCCGCTTTATTGGTAAAAGTTAAAGCCAATATATTACCTGGGTTTATCTTCTTTTCAAAGATTAAATAAGCAATCCTGTAAGTTAGCACTTTTGTTTTTCCGCTACCTGCTCCGGCAATAACTAATACTGGGGCATTCTCAGCTTTTACTGCTTCTTGTTGTTTGATATTCAGATTCTCTAAGATTTTCATTTTATCTTCACAATCTTTTCTTTTGAATTATTCTACATAATTAGATCTTCTTAATATATTAATTTTTTAAATTTTTCTTTTAGAGTAATCATATGATTTCCATTCCAAAAAATCTTTCCACAATTAAAACATTTTTTAAACCAATAACCTTTTCTGCAAACATCCTTCGGTACTTCATTTTTAATTTCTTTTTCCTGAACTTCTTGCAAAAGATTATTGCAAGCTGAACACCGAGTAAATAAGTTATCCTTCTCGATTTTTAACCCTAATCCTTTTATGACCTCTTTTAACTGTTCATCAAGGTAATCGCTTTCAAGATAAAATATCCAGGGTAATTTTCTTAAAAACTTTACCCTGGATATTAAAATCCTATGTGCTCTTCTAGAAAAATTAATTACCGATATATAATCTTTATTTTGTAAATACAGGGTATCTATACCTAAAATCCTGAGTAATATGGCTAATTTTCGTAATCTATAAACTACAAAGCGTTTATCATTCATAAGCCTACAGAGGGGTCACACCCCTTAGTTTTTTGGTTCGAACTTACCCTGACCCAGTTTGTTTTAACCGCAATTTTTTAGAATCTTTTCTATCCTATCCAATCCCTCTTTAATATCATCTAAAGATGTAGCATATGACAATCTCAAGTATCCTTCGGCCTCAAAAGCACTACCTGGAATTAAGGCAACTTCAGCTTCTTGCAAAATAAAATTTGATAGCCCAAAAGAATTGTCGATCTTTTTGCCGTTATATTCAATACCTTTTTCTAAAATTTTAGTTACATTGGGGAAAGCATAAAAAGCTCCGGAAGGAACAATACAAGAAACGCCTTCTATTTTATTTAACCTATCTACCATATATTTCCTTCTTTCATCAAAGGATTTCCTCATTGCCTCAATAGTATCTTGCCTTCCCCGTAAGGCTTCTACACTTGCTTTTTGAGCTATAGAATTAGGATTAGAAGTACTATGACCCTGGATCTTAGACATTCCTGAGATAATTTCTTCTGGACCTGCAGCATAACCAATTCTCCATCCAGTCATAGCATAGGATTTAGAAACACCATTTATAATAATGATTTTCTCTTTTATTTCTTTGCTCAAAGATGCAATAGTCAAATGTTCGGCATCATCATAAATTAATTTCTCGTATATTTCATCACATAGACAATAGATATCATATTTTAAAAGAAGTTGAGCAATTTTTTTTAATTCTTCTGGCTCATAGACAGCACCGGTAGGATTATTAGGGCTATTCAGCATAAGCAATCTGGTTCTGGGTGAAATTTTCTCCTCAACTTGAGCAGCCGATAATTTAAAAGTATCTTCTTGCTTAGTTTCTATGAAAACAGGGATTGCTTGTGCAAATTTAATCTGTTCTGTATAACTAACCCAGCAGGGGATAGGTAATAATACTTCATCTCCCGGGTTACATAGAGTTAATATGGCATTAAAAAGACACTGTTTTGCCCCATTAGAAACGATTATCTCTGATGTTTTATATTCTACATTGTTATCTTTTTTTAATTTTTCTATTATCGCTTCTTTTAATTCTATTATCCCCGAACTTGTAGTATAATGGGTAAAGCCTTCTCTGATAGCGGAAATAGCCTCTTCTCTAATATTCTCTGGAGTATCAAAGTCAGGTTCTCCTGCAGCAAAACTAATTACCTTCCTCCCTTCTCTTTTCATTTTTAGTGCTTGGGCAGTAATTGCTAAAGTTTGGGAGGGATTTATATTTCTTACTCTATCAGAAATAGTCATTTTTATATATCCTTTCTTTTCAATTTATCTATTAATTATTTTTATCTTATTAACAAAATAATATAAGTTACTTTAAATATTTAATACTATTTTTATGTATATTAGACGTAATCGAGCCAATCGGAATATTTTTCATCTTTTCCCTTAACAATGTCAAAAAACTTCTTTTGTATTTTCTCGGTTATTGGCCCACGCTTACCTTCTCCAATCTGATACTTGTCAATCTCTCTAATAGGAGTTACTTCTGCAGCTGTCCCTGCAAAAAAGACTTCATCAGAAATATAAAGCTCATCACGTCCAGTGTATTTTTCTTGGACCTTATACCCTAAATCATTAGCGACCTTTACTATAGAATCCCGGGTAATTCCTTCTAATACTGTAGCAGTAGGAGTAGTATAGATTATCCCATTTCTAATCCAGAATAAATTTTCGCCTGACCCTTCAGTAACATAACCTCTGGTATCTAATAAAATTGCCTCATCTACCCCTGCCTCAATTGCCTCCATCTTAGCAAATATAGAGTTGATATAGTTTGCACAAATTTTAGCTTTTTGAGATGTTGAATTAATATAGTTTCGAGCATAACTTGAGATTTTAGTCTTTATCCCTTTGGCTAACGCTTCTTCCCCTAAGTAAGCACCCCATTCCCAGACAGCAATAGCACAATTTACTGGGCATTTAAATGGATTTATACCTAATTCTTTAAACCCTCTATAAATTAAGGGACGGATATAACAACTTCTGAGTTTGTTTTCCCTTATAGTATCTTTAATAGCTTGCCTAATCTGTTCCTTATCAAAAGGAACTTCCATCTTTAATATCTTTGCTGAATTAAATAGTCGACTAATATGTTCTTTCAATCTAAACACTGCAGTTCCCTTATCTGTCTCATATGCCCTTATACCTTCAAATACTCCACTTCCATAGTGCAAGGCATGGGTGCAGACATGAACTTGGGCTTTATCCCAATCGACCATTCTCCCATCCATCCAGATTTTTTCTGCTTTCATCTATAATTACCCCCCTCTGATTGAAATTAATTTTAAAATAATTTTAGCATATTTTTATAATAATTTCACATTATTTTATTTTCATATCTTATATCCCCCTCCCACAAGGACAAGATTTACTGTTATCTAATTAAGGATTTTAATATTTTAGTTATGATTTTAGTTTTTTATCTTTTTACGGGCATAAATTTCGCTTTGCGTTTTTAATTCTAATTCTGTTAACCTTACTTTTTTTATTTTGAAATTCTCATTATTGAAAATAACTTTCGCTATTCTTCCCACTTTTTCTGGCGATCCAGTAGTGTAATAATTTTCTTCTAAATTTCCTCCTTCGTTAAAAATCCTTTTTTCAATAAGAATATTTTTTAAAATAATGAGGTACTTGTAGCTAGATCTATTAATTTCACTTCTGGACCTATAATCTCAGAAATAATTTTTTTAAAAAAGAATAATGAGTGCAGCCTAATATTAATGTATCAATCTGGGCTTCTTTTAAGGGTTTTAAATATTTTTGGGCTACTTAATAAGTTTCGGGTGTAGTAAATTTACCAGCTTCTACTAACGGCACGAATTCAGGACAGAAATTAGAAATAACTTCTACTTCAGGAGCAATTTTTTTTAATCTCTTTAGGATAAATTTTATTTTTTGTAGTAAATTCGGTAGCTATTACTCCAATTCTCTTATTTAAGCTTTTCTGCACTGCCTCCTGAACTGCTCTTTGGATAACTCCAATTATAGGAATGGTAAAATATTCTCTTGCTTGTTTTAGACTAGCAGCTGTGGCAGTATTACAAGCTATAACACAAGCTTTAATTCTTTTTTTCATAAGAAAATTAATTATTTGAAGAGTATAATTTATAAGATCATTTTTACTTTTTTCGCCATAGGGTTGACGTTGGTTATCAGCAAAATATTCAATATTTTCTTGGGGAAGTTTTTTTAAACTTCTCTTACTACTGATAATCCCCCTAATCCTGAATCCAAAAAACCAGTTGGTTGTTCGTTCACATTATACCTC
>CAYTKP010000001.1:13478-36742 GCA_964438695.1 uncultured Atribacterota bacterium
TATGGATATCTTTATTATAATATTTTAAATCAGTGAGCTTTAAAGCTTCTGATTGGTTAAAATCCTTTGCAGGATGATATTTCTTAGAACAAAAAGTAAAACCAATCACTCCACTTGGATAAGTAGGCACCATAGTATAATAGTATTCCGAAATAGGATATATCTCTTTTATAAAAGAAAATAATGTTTTAATTATTTCTTTATGATAAAAAAATGATTCTGCCTGGGTAACTACAATTCCATCATCTTTTAAGGCCTGATGCATTGCCTCGTAAAATTCTCTTCTGAATAAGACTTCAGCAGGACCTATAGGATCAGAAGAATCAACAATAATTACGTCATAATCATTTTTGCGCGTTTTTATGAATTTATTACCATCCTCACAATATACTTTCACTTTGGGGTCATCAAAACTATTGGCTAAATTGGGAAAATGCTTCTTGCAAACCTCTATTACTTTTCCGTCAATTTCGCAGACTTCTACTTCTTTTACACTATCGTGCTTTAATATTTCCCTTACTGTTCCACCATCTCCTCCTCCAATTACCAGAACCTTTTGAGCTTTTGGATGCACACATAAAGGGATATGGGCAATCATTTCATGGTAACAGAATTCATCTGCTTCAGTAAGCATAATTACCCCATCGATGAGCAAAATTTTACCAAAGGGCTGACTCTCTACAACTTCAATCTCTTGAAATTCTGATCTTATCTTTTCGAGAGATCTTATAACCTTTATCTTCAAAGCCCTTCCTTCTTCAATTTCGTATTTTTCTTCTATCCATATATCCTTATTATTCAAAACGATTAGCTCCTCAAAATATAAGACATTTTAACATTTTTTGCTTCAAAATATTTTTTAGTAAATTCTACAGCTACTGAAGGTTCATAAAACTTACAGCTAAAAATATCTATGTAAGCATTGTTAGTTTTATTGGCAAAGTGTCCGGAAATCAATGAGGTTTCAATCAATTGAACCATAGAATAACCGGCAACTTTTTCGTCCTCGCCAAAATTTACAATTTGAGTTTCTCCGAATTGCCTCATTTCTATTAATTCGCAAAGTTCATCAACATATCTTTTTATAGCTCGAGCATCTCTTATGGTCTCAGGATTACAGTCATAAAGGTCTAAACTGGTCAACAATCCCCATGCATTGGTAGCATAAAATTCTTTTTTTAAGGAGCTCATTTTTCGCAGACCTCCGGTTTATGTAATAATTTAATGGGAAAATTCAAAATCCCTCTTTTTACTTCCGTTACTGATATCGTACCTGCTTCTAATTCTTTTTTAAGGTATTCCAATGCAAAGTGGCTTTTAATTTCATTGCCGCAAGTGAAAATATCTAAAGCACAATAACCATATTCGGGCCAAGTGTGTATTGAGAAATGAGATTCTGAAATTACTACTACCCCACTTACTCCGTGAGGAGAAAATTTGTGAAAGGTTGAGTTTAAAGCATTTGCCCCCGATATTTTTACTGCTTCCAATAGTAGTTCTTCTATTTTTAAAACATCATTAATTGTATTTGAATTGCAATTATAAAGTTCTACCAATAAATGATTTCCCAAGTAATTCATTCTTCTACTTCGCGATATATTAGCCTATATCGCCCCCCTTTCTCTTAAAATTAAACTGTTCTTCCATTTATACAACTTCTATTTTTTAGATTTCACAATAATATTAAAATACAAATGATAATATATCAAAATCATTGTAATTAATCAATATATTTTAATATATTTTTAATAATTATTTTAATTAATGGAGGGTACAAGAATGATACTTTTTTGTTTTTTAAATATATTTTTTACATTCTCCTCAAACTCCCTATTATTCAGATACTTGTTGGTCAAATACTCTGTTGAATATCATATCTATATTATTTAAATAAGATTGATAATCAAAGCATTTTTTTATCTCCCATTTAGATAAATACTTACCAATTCCAGAATCTGCCAACAAAAGCTCCTTAAAATTATCTTTTCCCTGCCAAACCTTCATAGAAATTCTCTGTACTATCTTATAAGCCTCCTCTCGAGAAAGACCTTTTTTAGTAAGTTCTAACATTATCTTTTGAGAAAATATTAAACCTCTCGTCTTTTCTAAATTTTCTTTCATATGTTCGGGATAAACATTTAAATTGTTAACGAGATCAGTAAATTTTCGTAACATATAATCGATTAGTATGTTGCTATCGGGAATAATAATCCGCTCTGCAGAAGAATGAGATATATCTCTCTCATGCCATAAATTTACATTTTCTAAGGCAGTAACAGTATTTGCCCTTATTACGCGGGAAAGTCCACAAATCCTCTCGCTAATTATAGGATTTTTTTTATGGGGCATAGCCGAAGATCCTTTCTGTCCTTTGGCGAATTCCTCTTCCACTTCATGAATTTCAGTCCTCTGCAAACCCCTTATTTCGGTAGCAAATTTCTCTAATGAACTGGCTATTACTGCTAGAACACTTAAGTAATAAGCATGTCTATCTCGTTGTATAATTTGATTTGATATTTTTGCTGGATAGAGATCAAGTTTTTTACATACATACTCTTCGATATAAGGTTCAAGGTGGACAAAAGTCCCTACTGCTCCTGATATTTTACCATAACTAATCTCTTCTTTGGCTCTTTTCATTCTTTCTAAATTTCTCTGCATCTCTGAATACCATAAAGCAAATTTGAAGCCTAAGGTTATTGGCTCAGCATGAACACCATGAGTTCTACCCACCATTAAGGTATATTTGTGTTCTAAGGCTTTTTCTTTTAATACTTTTAATAAACTTTCAATATCTCTTATAATTATCTCGGCAGATTGCTTTAACCTCAAAGCCAATGAAGTATCTAATATATCAGAGGAAGTTAATCCTTGATGGAAATAACGCGAATGCTCTCCTAAATTTTCTCCTACAGCCGTAGTAAAGGCTAGTACATCGTGTCGAGTTACTCTTTCTATCTCCTGAATACGTTCCACAGAATATCTAGCATTTTTTTTGATAATTTCAATAGCGCTTTGGTCTATCTTTCCTAATTCAAATAAAGCTTCACAGGCTAAAAGCTCTATTTTTAACCAAATTTTATACTTGTTTTCCTCATCCCATATATTTTTCATAGGCGATAGAGAATATCTATCAATCATTAATATCACCTCTCATTTAGTCGTTAGTGAATAGTGAATAGTCGTTAGTATATAGATTAGCAGGTAGCATTTAGCGTATAGTTTTGGATTAGCAAGATGCATGTCCTAATTAAACTATAACTCAGCGCTAAAAGCGAAAAACCGTAATTTTATTTAAGAATTCAGGAGCCAGTAGTCAGGAGTCAGAAGAATATAAAATAACTTAACAAGATAATGTAACCTTATATTCTAAAATAATTCTGAATACTGGATTCTGTCTTCTGATTTCTTAACCAGCTAACCAGGTAACCAACTAACTAACTTTTATTTTTTATTTAAATATTTTTTCTCTAAAAATTGTCTGGCTTCTTTTTGGACCGACAGACACTATAACAACTTTAGTTTTTATTAACTCTTCTATCCGGCTAATATAAATTTTTAATTGTTTAGGAAGTTCTTCATATTTAGTTACTTGGGAAATATCACCTTTCCATCCTTCTATCTCTTCATATACTGGAATACAATTCTGTAAAATTTCTAAATTAACTGGAAACTCCTTTATTATTTTATCATTATATTTATACGAAGTACATATTTTGATCTTATCCATATTACTTAGAACATCTATTTTAGTTAAGGCCATACTATTCATCCCATTAATTCTGGCTGCGTAGTTTACTACAACTGCATCAAGCCAACCACATCTTCGAGGTCTTCCGGTAGTTGCTCCAAATTCCCCCCCCTTTTGTCTAATATATTCTCCCATTTCCTCTTTTATTTCTGTGGGGAAAGGCCCACTTCCTACTCTTGTACTATAGGCTTTGGTTATTCCTAAAACTCCATCTATTTTAGTAGGCCCTATGCCAGTTCCCGTACAAGCACCACCTGCTATTGGATTCGAGGAAGTTACATAGGGATAAGTACCATGATCAATATCTAAAAGAGTCCCCTGAGCCCCTTCAAATAGTACTTTCTTACCTTCTTCAATTGCCTGGTTTATCATTAAAGAAACATCAACAACATATCTTTTTAATAATCGCCCATACTCTAGATATCTCTTTACCAGAGTTTTATGCTCTTCTTTAGATGTCTTAATACTGTATAGCTTTTCAAAAATTTCGTTCTTTTCATCAAGATTAATCTTTAATTTCTCCGATAGAGATTTTTCATCAATTAAGTCAACCATTCTTATCCCATTACGCGAAACCTTGTCTAAATAGGCAGGGCCAATGCCTCTTTTGGTGGTCCCTATTTTATTCTTACCTCTCCTTTCTTCTTTTATTCTATCTAAGGTTCTATGATAAGGTAAAACCACATGGGCTTTATAGTCTATAAATAAGTTGCCATCAATTTCTATCCCCTTTCTCCTTAAATCTCCTATTTCTTGCAGTAAGGATTCGGGGTCTAATACTACACCACTGCCAATAAAACATTTCTTGCCAAGATGTAAAATACCAGAAGGTACGAGGTGAAAGATAAATTGCTTATCACCCTTTACCACTGTATGACCAGCATTAGATCCTCCTTGATACCGAACAATAATTTCTGCTTCCTCGGAAAGCAGGTCAGTTATTTTACCTTTCCCTTCATCTCCCCATTGAGATCCAACCACTACTAATGTTGACATAAAAATACTACCTACCCTTTCGATATTTTGTTATTTAAGAATTCTATCTCCTAAATCCTATTTTCTTTACTATATACTACTATTCACTATTCACTAACGACTATTCATTCCCATTCAATTGTTGCTGGTGGCTTTGAACTTATATCGAAAACCACCCTATTGATACCTTCTACTTCATTAATAATTCTATTAGATATCTTCCCTAATACTGCATAGGGAATCTTCGCCCAATCAGCAGTCATTCCATCCTCACTGGTTACAATTCTTAAGACTAAAGTAAATTCATAGGTTCGACTATCTCCCATTACTCCCACACTTTTTACCGGTAATAAGATGCCGAAAGATTGCCATACTTTTTTATACAAACCTGCATCTATTATCTCCTGCTTAATTATCTCATCTGCTTTTCTTAAAATATTTAATTTTGCTTTTTCCACTGGTCCAATTATTCTAATAGCTAAGCCTGGCCCTGGAAAAGGTTGTCTCCAGATGATTTCTTCAGGCAATTTCAGTTTTTTCGCAATTTTTCTTACTTCATCTTTAAACAAATATTTTAGAGGTTCAAGAACTCCGAGTTTCATTTTTTCAGGCAATCCCCCTACATTATGGTGAGATTTTATTGTTGAAGAAGGACCTTTTAGGGAAATACTTTCAATAACATCTGGATAAAGAGTTCCTTGTAATAAATATTTTACTCTTCCTATACTTTTTGCTTTTTCTTCAAATACTCTTATAAATTCTTCTCCCACGATTTTTCTTTTTATTTCAGGATTAGTTACCCCTTTTAATTTTTCCAAAAATCTTTCAGAAGCGTCAATGTAAATTAAATTGATATCAAAATTATCCTTGAATATTTTCTGTACTTCTTCTACTTCACCCTTTCTTAATAAGCCATTATTAATAAAGAGGCAATACAGTTGTTTACCAATTGCTTGATGAGTTAATATTGCTGCAACCATAGAATCTATACCCCCACTTACTCCAGCAACTACTCTATCTTCCTTCACCTTATTTCTAATATCCTCCACAGACTGTTTAATATAAGACTCAACACCCCAATTTGGTTGACAATCGCATATCTTGTAAAGAAAATTTTCAAATATTTTTTTTCCTAAAGTAGTATGAGTTACTTCTGGGTGAAATTGGAGTCCGTAAATCTTTCTATCTTCATTCACTATGGCTGCTGTCTTTGTACTTTCGCTACGAGCAATAACTTTAAAATCTGAAGGAATATTTTCTATTAAATCCTGATGGCTCATCCAACAAGTAGTTTTAGTGGGAAATCCACAAAAAATATCTCTATCATTATTTAAAATAATACTTACCTTCCCATATTCTGCTTGAGAAGCTTTAGATACTTTTCCCCCATAAGTCTGAGCTATTAACTGAGCACCGTAACAGATACCCAATATAGGAATATTTAACCGAAATATATCTGTATCGCAAATTGGTGCTTGGTCATTATACACACTAGCAGGACCTCCAGAAAGAATGATTCCTTTTGGTGGGTTTTTTAATAATTTACTTGGTTTAATACAATAGGGAAGTATTTCAGAATACACCTTAGCTTCCCTTACCCTACGAGCAATTAATTGAGTATATTGTGAACCAAAATCCAAGATTGCAATATAATCTCTTTTTTTCCCCTCTTTCAAATAAATCCCTCCAATTTATAATTTTTGCTTTCTATATTTTTAGAATCCATTCTATGAAATTTTAATAATCCGCTTATCTAAATTTAAACCGGTCTTTAGTGAATAATCATTAATTTTCAATTAGCTATATAATTACCTTATTGATTAGTTAAGTATTATTTTTTCACTTAACTAATAACTTTTGACATAGTATCTAACTAAATACAAGATACTATGAGATACCAAAACGATATACGATCTTAGTTTGTGTTTTCTTTTTTTCGTTATATACTATACGTTAATTAGACATTACGTAAAAAGAAATTATTATACAATTGCTTTATTTACAGTAATAATTATAACATATCTTCAATCGGTAGCTATAATAATTTAAAATTTTTTATCTTTTTTAAAAAAAAGAAGGATTTTTAAAATTAATGTAGTATAATATTATTATAGGAAGATGGTCAGAGGAGCAAACTCCCCCTGAATCTCCTCTATTGGAATTTTTCAAATTCTAATACACAAACAAAATATTTAAATTTTAGGATAATAGAAAAGATGCTAAATAATTGTAATAAACCTTTCTTCAATTAAATATGATAACCTGGATGAAGGTATGGGAAGATACCTTTTCTTTTAAAAAAGGAGCCGAAGGGGCAAAATGTTTGATACATTTAAACTCTCAGGCAAAAGGACCCATACTGGACAGAACTCTGGAAAGTTTTTTAGAAAAACACCGAAGGGGCAATTTTCTCTTGTTTATCAATAGAAAAAATCTCTCAGGTAAAAAGACAGAGGAGGAATAATATTATTGATGTATTCCTTTTCTGTCTTTTTTAGTATTTTTTAAAATAAATATAAACAAAAATCTAGGAGGTATCTCATGAAATCAGATCTACAAATTGCCCAAGAGGCGAAACTAAAACCCATCATCGAAATCGCCGAATCCATCGGAATTAAAGAAGAAGAATTAGACCTTTATGGTAAATACAAGGCTAAAGTCTCCCCTGATCTCTTAAAAAGGCTACAAGATAGACCCCAAGCCAAATATATCGTAGTAACCGCCATCACCCCTACTCCCCTTGGCGAAGGAAAGACGGTAACCTCTATCGGGTTAGGTCAGGGTCTGGCTAAAATAGGTAAAAAAGTAGTCAACACCTTACGAGAACCCTCTATGGGACCAGTATTTGGTATTAAGGGGGGAGCAGCTGGAGGAGGATATGCCCAAGTAGTCCCTATGGAAGATCTAAATCTACACTTTACCGGAGATATCCATGCTGTAGGGGCAGCCAATAACCTCCTCTGTGCGATGTTGGATACCCATCTCCAAAAGGGTAACCAATTGGGAATAGATATCCATAATATTAATATTAACCGGGTGGTTGATATCTCTGACCGAGCTTTACGTCATATTATCATCGGCCTGGGAGGTAAAGTCAATGGTATCCCCCGAGAGACCGGCTATGATATTACCGTTGCCTCAGAGGTAATGGCTATCCTCTCTTTAGCTACTGATATCTTCGACCTTCGGGAAAGATTAGGGCGAATGACTGTAGCCTATACTACTGAGGGTAAACCGGTAACTGCCGAAGACCTAAAGGCCGCAGGAGCAATGACTGTCCTTCTAAAAGAGGCCTTAAAACCTAACCTCATCCAGACTTTAGAACACGGTCCCTGTCTGATGCACTGTGGTCCTTTTGCCAATATCGCCCATGGGAACAACTCTGTCCTAGCCGACCTTATTGCCTGCAAATTAGCTGATTATGTGGTCACCGAATCAGGATTCGGGGCTGATATGGGCTTTGAAAAAATGTGTAATATCAAATGTCGCACCAGTGGCCTTAAAGTAGATGCCGCAGTAGTAGTCTGTTCCATCCGGGCTTTAAAAATGCACGGAGGAGCAATTAAAGTAGTAGCTGGTAAACCTTTAGATCAGGAAGCCTTAGCAAGAGAAGATTTAGACTCAGTAGCTAAAGGTTGTGAAAATTTAGAGAAACAGGTAGAAAATGTTCTTTTACACGGAGTACCTCCCGTAGTAGTCATTAACCGTTTCACTACCGATACCCCAGCGGAGATTGAGCTAGTTAAAGAGAAGGCCTTAGCTGCCGGAGCGGTAGCCGCAGTTACCCATGAGGTCTGGGCTAAAGGAGGAGAAGGAGGAATTGAATTAGCCGAGGCAGTAGTAGAGGCTACCAAAAAACCCAATCATTTTCACCATCTTTACCCTTTAGATCTATCCATAAAAGAAAAGATTAAGACTATTGCTACCAAAATCTATGGGGCAGAAGGTGTAGATTATACCCCTCTGGCGGAAAAGAAGGTCAAGCTCTATACCGATGTTGGCTTTGATAAACTCCCTATCTGTATGGCTAAGACTCATCTTTCCTTATCTCATGAACCCTCAGTTAAAGGTAGACCTCGTAATTTCCGTGTACCCATTAGAGATGTTCGCGCCTCGGTTGGTGCAGGCTTCCTCTATCCCCTTTTAGGGACAATGATGACTATGCCAGGTTTACCTTCGGTACCGGCAGCTACTAAGGTGGATATTGATGAAGAAGGGAATACAGTGGGATTGTTCTAGATAGTCTTTAGTGAACACTCGTTAGTTATTGTTAGCAAGGTGCATATTACCATACACCTTGATAGTGTAGAGTATATAGTTGGGGAGGTGAAAGTCAGAATATTTGATAACTTATAGTATAGTACGTAGGTACACCATACATTATGCCTAGTAAAAAATTAATAAAATAATTATAAAATAAAATGAATGGAGGAAAGATAAAAAATGACAAATAAAGTTATTGAGAATTTATATTATACTAAAAGTGATGAATGGTTAAAAGTAGAAGATAATATTGGAACAATAGGAATTACTGATTATGCCCAAGATCAACTTGGGGATATTGTTTATCTTGAAAAAGTAGAAATGGGTAAAAAATTAAAGCAAGGTGAAATACTTACTACTATTGAATCAGTCAAAGCTGTATCTGATGTAAATGCCCCAGTTAGTGGAGAGGTGACTGAAGTGAATGAAAAATTATTAGATGATGCTTCTATTATAAATAAAGATCCTTACGGAGAGGGTTGGATTGCTAAAATTAAAATAGATAATAAAGACGACTTAAAGAATCTGATGGGTGCTCAAGAATATTCTGAATATAGAAAAGAATAATAGAACAGAGGTATAGTAAAATGAAATATATCCCAAATACCGATGAACAAAAAAGGGAGATGTTGAAAGAGATTGGAGTTACTTCTTTTGAAGAATTAATTAAAATTATTCCTAAAAATATTAGGCTAAAAGAAAAATTAAATATCCCAGAAGCAATGACAGAAAGTGAATTAGAAGATAAAATCTATCATATCGCTCAGAAAAATTCCAATTTTTTTTTACTAAAACCTTTAGTAGGTGCCGGTGCCTACCGACATTATATTCCAGAAGCAGAAAAATTTCTCTTACAAAGAGAAGAATTTTGGACCTGTTATACCCCTTATCAGGCTGAATTAAGCCAAGGGACACTTCAATCAATATTTGAGTATCAAAGTTATATTTCTCGACTTACCAAGATGGAAGTGGTAATTCCTTCTATCTATGACGGTGCCTCAGCAACAGGTGAAGCAGCTTTAATGGCTTTAAGATTAACCCATAAAAATAAAATAATTGTATCAAATTTATTACATCCCCATTACCGAGAAACACTTAAAACCTATGTAGCACCTCATAATCCAGAAATTATTGAAATGCCTTATAATAATGGCTTGGTTGATATAGAAAAGTTAAATACCTTAGTTAAGGAAGATGTAGCGGCAGTTATTATTCAAAGTCCTAATTTCTTTGGAGGTATAGAAAAAGTAGCTGAAATTTCTGAAATAGCTCATTCCAAAGGTATTTTATTAATTGATGTAATTGCAGAAAGTATGTCTTTGGGAATTTTAAAAGCTCCTGGCGAAATGAATGTAGATATTGTAGTGGGAAATGCTCAGTCTTTCGGGATGGACTTAAATTTCGGCGGACCCTATAATGCTTATTTAGCAACTAAAAAACAATTTATCAGGCAACTTCCTGGGAGAATCGTAGGAGAAACAGTTGATGTGGACGGAAAACGTGTTTTCGTAATGACTATGCGTGCTCGAGAACAAGATATAAGGAGAGAAAGAGCAACTTCTAATATTTGCACTAACCATAATTTAAATGTAATGGCTGCAAATATTTTCCTTTCTTTATTAGGCACCGAAGGCCTTTATCAAATCTCTCTCGTAAATACTAAATCTGCTCATTATTTAGAAAATTTACTGTTAAAGTCCGGGAAATTTGAAAAAGTGTTTGATTATCCCTTTTATAATGAATTTCTCCTCAAGTGTAAAGAAGATATACCTACTATTGATACAAAATTATTAGAGAATAATTTTATTCCTCCTCTTAAAATTTGCGAACTTTATAAAGAAGAAAACTTAAAGAATGTCCTACTCTTTGCGGTAACTGAAATATTAAATAGGGATGATTTAAATAAAGTTGCCAATATTCTTACGGAATAAGGAGTGATAAAAATGAAATTAATATTTGAAAAAAGTGTAAAAGGAAGAAATGGTTATTCCTTACCTCAAGATTTATTTGAGGATATTAATATTGAAAAATATTTACCTGAATACGCTATTAGCCGGGATAAAAAATTACTTAGCGAAGTCTCTGAAGTAGATGTTATTCGGCACTTTACTAAACTCTCTAAATTAAACTACGGCCTTGACGACGGGTTCTATCCTTTAGGTTCGTGCACTATGAAATACAATCCTAAAATTAATGAAAAATTAGCTTCATTAAGTAATTTTGTTTATGCTCATCCCTTTGCCCCCGAAGAAACAGTACAGGGTTGTTTAGAAATTGCCTATAACTTAAACAAATTACTCTGTGAAATAACTGGAATGGACGATTATACTATGGCCCCTGCTGCCGGTGCACACGGAGAATTAACTGGTGTGCTCATTATGAGAAAATATTTTATTGACCGTAGAGAAACACGGCATAAAATGCTAATTCCTGATTCTGCCCACGGTACTAATCCTGCTTCTGCAGCTATGGCTGGTTTTCAGGTAGTAGAGGTAAAATCAAATGAAAGAGGAACAATAGATTTAAAAGAATTGGCTAAATTAATGGACGAAGATACTGTAGGGTTAATGCTGACTAACCCCAATACTGTAGGATTATACGATGAAGGAATAGAAGAAATTGAAAAGATAATCCACGGTAAAGGCGGTTTACTCTATTATGATGGAGCTAATCTTAATGCTTCCCTGGGAATCATCCGACCTGGAGACGCTGGTTTTGATGTCGTTCATCTTAATCTCCATAAAACTTTTTCTACTCCCCATGGAGGTGGAGGACCAGGTGCAGGAGTTATCGGAGTAAAGAAAAATCTTATTCCCTTCCTCCCCACTCCTATCGTGGCCTTTGATTCAGTCAAGAAAAGATATTACTGGAAAGATGTAGGAGAAAAGAGTATCGGTATGGTGAGAGCCTTCTGGTCTAATTTCTCAGTATTGGTTAAAACTTATGCCTGGATTCTTAGTATGGGTCCTGATGGTCTTTATAATGCTTCGGAAACCAGTGTAATCAACGCTAATTATGTTTTGGCTAAGTTGAAAAAATATTATAAACCAGTTTATGACCGTTATTGTGGACATGAATGTACAGTTACAGGGAAAGAGTATAAAAAATATGGAGTAAAAACCTTAGATATTGCTAAGAGATTAATGGATTATGGAATGCATCCACCCACTATTTATTTCCCTCATTTTGAACCATACGCTGAAGAAACTATAATGGTAGAACCAACAGAATCAGAGAGCAAAGAAACGTTAGATAAATTTATAGAGGCTATGATAAAAATTTCTAATGAAGCCAAGACCAACCCCGAATTGTTAACTACTGCTCCCCACATTACTCCCATCAGAAGAGTTAATGATGCTTTGGCTGCCAAGAGAGCAATTTTGACCTATGATGATGAATTAAAATTGAAAGATGAATTAAAGTATACAGATGAAAATATTGAATTTTAATAAGGAGGTATAGAAATGGAAAAATTATTATTGACTCCTCTGCATAAGGAGCATTTAAAATTAAAGGCTCGTATGATACCGTTTGATGGTTTTGATATGCCAGTACAATATACCAGTATTATTGAAGAACATTTTGCTGTTAGAGAACGAGTGGGTATCTTTGATGTCTCACATATGGGGGAGATCGAATTGAAAGGAAAAGATGCCCTTCCCTTCACTGATTATCTGGTAACCAATTCGATAATGAATATGAAGGATGGAGATATAAAATATTCCCCTTTATGTTACCCTCATGGCGGTCAAGTTGATGACCTCTTTGTCTATAAGATAAGAGACGATTTTGTGCTTTTAGTAGTAAATGCCTCACCTAATTATTCAATTAAAGATTATGAATGGATGGTAAAAAATAAAGGTGATTTTGATGTAGAGATATTTAATAAAAGCAAAGACTACGGTGAGGTAGCAGTTCAAGGCCCTGATTCAGGAAAATTATTAGAACCTCTGGTAAAAGGGGCAATTCCCCTTAAAGAATTGAAGCGTTTTAAATTTATTTTCGGTGAACTATTTGGAAAGAAAATTCTTATCTCAAGAACTGGTTATACTGGAGAAGATGGTTTCGAAATCTATACCTTTGAACCTCAAGATATAATAGATATTTGGAAGGGTATTTTGATAGAAGGAGAGAAATTCGCTATAAAACCCTGTGGATTGGGAGCAAGAGACACTACTAGATTTGAAGTATGTTACTGGCTTTATGGCAATGATATTGATGAAACTGTAAATCCTTTGGAGAGCGGTCAAGGCTGGACAGTAAAGTTTAACAAAGAAAAATTTATTGGAAAAGAAGCACTGCTTAAAATAAAAGAAATAGGAATTAGCAGAAAGATGGTAGGTCTTTTTGTTCCTCAAGGTGGCATTCCCCGACACGGAATGGAAGTAAGAAAGAACAATAAAAAAATTGGGTATATCACTTCTGGAAATTATTGCCCATCATTAAAAAAGGTATATGCTATGGCCATCTTAGACCTTCCCTACACTGATAAAGGTACCAAAGTAGATATAATTATTAGAAATAAAGAGATAGAAGCTGAAGTTGTAGATATACCCTTCCTTGCACCATTTAATAAAAGATGAGTTAATTAACCAATTCTCCAATTCTCCAATTTAGTAATTAAATAATAATTAATAAAGAAAATAAAGAATATAGAAAAATCAATTAACCGACTTGCTAATTCAATAATTTAACAAAAAATCATAAGACAGGCGTCTTGCCTGTCTATTAGCCTATTCAATGATTAAATTATAATCAAAAATGTATATAAAACTACTACCATATTTCCCAATAAATTAAACGTTAAAATCTAAAAAAAGGAGATGGTCAAAATAAATCAATAGGTAAATTAACCTTACCAAAAGGAGGTGATATTAGAGCAATCTAATCATAGAAATTCGTTTGATGCTAGCAGTATAAATTATTTTTTTCGATGAAAAGGCAGTACTTTTTAACTCCTGCTTAGGTAAACAAAATTAGTATTATAAATATAATTAATACAATTTAAGTAAGGAGGCCTCTATTATGACTGCTATAATGAATTTTTTAACTATCCTTGATAATTTTGTCTGGGGACCACCCATGATGGTAGTATTAGTTGGAACTGGAATATTCTTAACTATCCGCTTAGGATTCCCCCAATTTTTACATTCAAGTTATGCATGGAAATTAATCTTTAAAGGTGCTTTTAAGAAAGATGTAACTCAACGTGGAGAAGGAGAAATTACTCCCTTCCAAGCTTTAACTGCTACTTTAGCAGCTACTGTAGGAAATGGTAATATTGCCGGGGTAGCTACTGCCTTAGCCGCAGGTGGTCCTGGGGCAGCACTTTGGATGTGGATTACCGCTCTATTTGGAATGTGTACTAAAATGTGTGAAGCAACCTTAGGTGTAAAATACAGAATAAAAGATAAAGATGGGGCCTATGCCGGTGGCTCAATGTACTCTATCGAAAGGGGTCTAGGACAAAAATGGTTGGGTTGGTTATTTGCCCTCTTTGGAGCAATCTGTGCTTTTGGAATTGGAGATGCAGTTCAAACCAATTCAATGGCGGCAGTTGGTAAAAGTGTATTCAGTATACCTGTTACCTTAACAGGAGTAGTAATAACCTTTTTAGTCTGGATAGTAGTTGTAGGTGGTATTAAGAGAATCGGCGAGGTCACTGAAAAGCTGGTTCCTTTTATGGCTATATTCTATATTGCCGGAGCATTAATTATAATAATAGTTAAAATCAACCTACTCCCCTGGGCTATTGGAGAAATATTCAGATCAGCCTTTACTGGAAGGGCTGCTTTTGGTGGATTTGCCGGAGCCACAGTAGCTCAAGCCATGAGGTTTGGAGTAGCAAGAGGCATATTCTCTAATGAAGCTGGTTTAGGAAGTGCTAGTATCGCTCACGCTGTTGCTCAGACCAAACATCCAGTCCGCCAAGGGACTATTGCTATGATAGGAGTTATGATTGATACTCTAATTATCTGTTCTATGACTGCTATTGTTATCGTTATTACTAAATCTTTGGGTACAGGACTAACCAGTACACCTCTTACTGCTCATGCCTTTGGTTCCGTATTGGGAGGGATAGGTGGTCCTATTGTTGCCCTCGGTTCCTTATTATTTGGCTATTCTACTATCATCACCTGGTGTTACTATGGTCAACAATGTGCCCGTTATATCTTTGGTCCAATAGTAGTAAAACCTTACGCCTGGCTTTTTGTTATTGTAGCTTTTTTAGGTTCGATAGTAGAAATCCCTTTTGTTTGGTTACTTACTGATGCCCTTAATGGAGCAATGGCTATTCCTAATTTAATTGGGCTAATCTTTTTAAGTGGTATAATGGCTAAGGAAGTAAGAGAATACTTCTCTAAACCAGAACTCTTAGGATAAGATAAAGCTTAGAGGGGGAGGTGTAACCTCCCCCTCTTCTTTTTCTATTAACCAATAAGGAGGAAATTAAAAAAATAATGATAATTGGTATCCCTAAAGAAATCAAAAATAATGAAAATAGGGTAGCCATCACTCCTGCCGGGGTAAAAGCTTTCTGCCAAGCAGGGCATAAAGTACTGGTCCAAAAAACAGCTGGTGTAGAAAGTGGAATTGAAGATATAGAATACAGCCAAGCTGGGGCCTCTATAATTGAAACTGCCCAAGAAGTATTTGATAGAGCGAATATGATTATGAAGGTAAAAGAGCCTCTACCTTCTGAATATGACCTCTTAAAAGCTGATCAAATACTATTTACTTACTTTCATTTTGCTTCTTCTTTAGAACTAACTAAAGCTATGATAGATAGAAAAGTTATTTGTATTGCCTATGAAACTGTGCAAACAGAAGACGGTTATTTACCACTGTTAGCACCTATGAGCGAAGTAGCGGGAAAAATGGCGGCTCATATTGCAGCTTATTATCTCGCCCTACCCTATGGCGGGAGAGGGGTATTGATGGGTAGTGTTCCTGGAGTTAGTCCAGCCAAAGTTGTAGTAATAGGAGGGGGAACTGTAGGTACTAATGCCGCTAAGGTAGCCGCTGGTATAGGTGCAAATGTTACTTTACTTGATATAAATATTAGAAGGTTAAGATACTTAGATGATGTCTTACCAAAAAATATTAAGCTAATAGTTTCCAATCAACATAATATTGAGGAAGAGACTAAAGATGCTGATGCCGTAATTGGGGCAGTCTTAATCCCTGGGGCAGAAGCTCCAAAACTAATGACTGAAGAGATGGTAAAGAAGATGAAACCAAATTCTGTTATAGTAGATGTAGCCATCGATCAAGGAGGATGTATAGCAACGAGTAAACCTACTTCTCATAGTGAACCAGTTTATAAGGTTCACAATGTATTACACTATTGTGTTACCAATATGCCTGGAGCCTTTGCCAGAACTTCTACTTTTGCTTTAACCAATGCTACTCTTCCTTATGCTTTAGAGATTGCCAATAAAGGCTATATAAAAGCAATTAAGGAAAATAAAGCCCTAGCTAAAGGATTAAATATCATCAATGGTAAGATTACTTACAAACCCGTGGCAGAGGTTTTCAATTTAAAATACTATCCTGTAGAAGAGATAATTAATTAATCTACCGATTTGCTAACCTATTTAAGAGCATCGGAGGTTCAGGGGAGTTTATTTGCCTGAAAATTTTATTAATCGATGAATTATAAATAAAACAATTAACAAAACTTAAAAAGCCTCTATACTGTTAAATATAGAGGCTTTTTAAGTTCGTATTTCTATTTAATTTAGTACATTCCTCCTCCACCTGGAGGCATTCCACCTGGAGGCATTGCTCCCTCTTTCTTTTCTTCAGGCTTATCGGTAATTAAACATTCAGTGGTAAGAATCATTCCTCCGATACTGGCGGCATTTTGTAAAGCTGATCTGGTAACCTTAGCTGGGTCAACAATTCCTTCTTTTACCATATCAACAAATTCCCCAACGCTGACATTAAAGCCAATACCTTTTTCTTTGGATTTTAATTTCTCTACAATTACCGAACCTTCATAACCACCGTTAGTTGCAATTTGTTTTGCTGGTTTTTCTAAGGCTTTTTTGATAATCTCTACACCAATCTGTTTATCTCCCTCTAATTTTAACTCCTCTAATGCTGGAATAATATTTACTAAAACTGTACCACCACCAGCAACAATTCCCTCTTCTACTGCTGCTTTAGTAGCAGATAGGGCATCTTCAACTCGATGTTTCTTTTCTTTAAGTTCGGTTTCGGTAGCTGCTCCTACCTTAATAACTGCTACTCCACCTACTAACTTTCCTAATCTTTCCTGTAATTTTTCCCGATCATAATCAGAGGTTGTTTCTTCTATTTGTGTACGGAGTTGAGCTTCCCGTTTTTTGATTTCATTGGTATCACCTTTTCCTCCGACTATTATAGTATCTTCTTTATTCACTTTTACCTGATGAGCGGTCCCCAACATATTAAGCTCGGCATTTTCCAATTTAAGACCTAATTCCTCGGAAATTACTTGGCCTCCAGTAACCACCGCAATATCCGCTAACATCTCTTTTCTTCTATCACCAAAACCCGGAGCCTTCACAGCAACACAATTTAATGTACCCCGAATTTTATTTACTACTAAAGTTGCTAAGGCCTCTCCTTCAACATCTTCAGCAATAATAAGTAAAGGTTTGCCTGTCTGAGCAGTCTTTTCTAAAATAGGCAATAATCCTTTCATATTACTTATTTTAGAATCAGTTATCAATATATAAGGGTCATCAAGAACAGCCTCCATTCTCTCGGCATCAGTTACCATATAAGGTGAAATATAGCCTTTGTCAAATTGCATCCCTTCTACTACTTCTAAAGTAGTGCCTAAAGTTTTGGATTCTTCGACAGTTATAACTCCGTCTTTCCCTACTTTTTCCATTGCATCAGCAATTATTTCTCCAATTTCTTTATCCGCAGCTGAAATAGAAGCTACACTAGCTACTGATTCTTTATCACTAACTTCGATACTTAATTTTTTAATCTCATCAACAGCACGTTCTACTGCTAAATCAATCCCTCTCTTTACCATAATAGGATTTGCTCCTGCTGCCACATTTCTCAAACCTTCATGAATAATTTCCTGAGCTAAAACTGTAGCAGTAGTCGTTCCATCTCCAGCTATATCATTAGTTTTAGTCGCTACTTCCTTAACAAACTGCGCACCCATATTTTCAAAGGGATCTTCAACTTCAATTTCTCGAGCAATGGTAACTCCATCATTGGTAATAGTGGGTGAACCAAATTTTTTATCTAAAACCACGTTTCGTCCTTTTGGTCCTAAAGTAATCTTTACACTATCGGCTAATATATTTGCTCCTTTTTCCAAGGCTCTTCTTGATTCTTCTTCGAATAAAAATTGTTTCGCCATTTATCTATCCTCCTTTTATATTTAATTTTATTTTTAATAAATGCGAAAAATGTTTTAGTTTTTGAATTTAGATATTTTATAATCTTACTCTTCGAAAATAGCCAAAATATCCTTTTCGCTTAAAATAAGGTATTCTTCTTCATCATCTCCTTTAATATCGGTCCCTGAGTATTTCGCGTAAACTACCTTATCTCCCACTTTTACGGTCATGGGAACAACTTTACCTTCTTTGTCAGTACCACCAGGACCAACTGCTAATACTTCTCCCATCTGCGGTTTTTCTTTGGAGACGGTATCAGGAAGTAGAATTCCTCCTTTACTTTTCTCTTCTTCGAAAATAGGTTTTATTAATACCCTGTCTCCTAATGGTTTTAAGCCTTTGATCTTCATTTTTTTAAAACCTCCTTAACATATTAATATTTTTAAATTAATTAGCACTCTTAATATGAGAGTGCTAAAACCTTTTATATATTATACAAACTATTTTTGAAAAGCAAATCTTATTATTCCCAATATCTCGCTATTTTTTACCAAATAAACCTATTATCAGCAATTTTATTACATTTTTCTCCTATTTAATATTTTTTTCTAGCTAATGGTAACCGTGAAATAGCATCTAATTTTAGAGATGATTTTTTATTGTCTCTTAGTTTAAAATATCCAACAGAGGCTACCATTGCTGCGTTGTCAGTACATAAATAAAGTGATGGATAAAAAACTTCAATATTTAACATTTTAGCTTTTTCTTTAATATTCTTTCTTAATGTATTATTAGCAGCAACTCCTCCTGCCAAAATAATCTTTTTTGTTTTAAATTCTTGCGCTGCATTAATAGTCTTTTCTGTTAGCACATCTACTACTGCTTGCTGAAAGGAAGCCAAAATATTTTCAACTTGCAAAACTTTATTTTCATTTCTTAATTTTCTTATATAATAAATCACTGAAGTCTTGAGTCCACTAAAGCTAAAATCATAGTCTTTATTATTTAAAAAGGGACGCGGAAATTTTATGGCTGAAGAATTACCTCTTTTAGCTAATTTCTCGATTATTGGCCCACCGGGATAGCCCAAATTTAATACTTTGGAAATTTTATCAAAAACTTCTCCCGCTGCATCATCTTTAGTCTGGCCCAATAATTTATATTCCCCAAAATCTTTCATATATATTAAAGATGTATGCCCCCCTGATACAATTAGACAGATAAAAGGAGGCGTTAATTCTTTATGTTCTAAAAAATTAGCATATATATGGGCTTCCAAATGATTTACGCCAATAAACGGGATATCTCGAGTATAGGCTATTGCCTTGGCCACAGATAATCCGACTAAAAGAGACCCTATCAACCCTGGGCCACAAGTTACTGCAATACCTGATAAATCATCTAATTTTTTTTCAGCAATACATAGTGCTTTGTCAATTACTGGAATTATAAATTCCATATGTTTACGAGAAGCAATTTCGGGAACCACTCCTCCATATTTCTGATGGACAGTAACTTGAGAAGCTACTACATTAGAAATTATTTTCTTTCCATTTTCTACTATAGCAGCTGCGGTCTCATCACAAGAAGTTTCGATTCCCAATATTAAATCTGACATTTAATTCTTTCCCTTCTGTATAAAAAAAGTACTAATTTATTAATTGACCGATTCACCAATTATCCAATTAACCAATTATTTAGTAGTCGGTGAATAGTAAATAGTCGTTAATTTCAAATATAAGTTCTTAATTGTAATATGAGAGTTAGCTGATGTAAATTAATCGGTTTGATTTTAATTCTCCAACAGGTAACTGTTAAATTATCTACCCGGCTACCTATCATCCCGAGATACGATTCTTTATATGCTGATTCTTCTAATTCAATTTCTTTTTCATAACTAAGGCGTCTTCTTTTTCATCTTGATAATAATTTTTTCTAATTCTTATTACTTTATATCCATATTTTCTGTACATATTCTGAGCAATAAGATTTGATCTTCTTACTTCTAAAGATACATCTTTTATCTTATGTTTAGATGCTATTTTTTCGATAAACTTTAAAAAGCTTCCACCGTATCCCCTCTTACGCCATCTCTCGTTAATAGCAATATTGGAAATATGGAAGCTTCTACCTTTATACCAAAGCCCAAGATAACCGATAATTTCTTTATTTTTTTCTAAAACAAAATATTTAGCATATTTATTTTGGGTTAATTCATAGTAGAAAATATTATAAGTCCAAGGATTAGGAAAAGATTTTTTTTCTATATTCAATACTTCTTCTAAATCATCCAACTCCATTGGTCTAACAATAATTTTTGATAAATTATAATTAACATTAATCATTATTTATTACTTGGATTTTTTCTCCCAAATAATCTCCGCTTCAGATTTCCTAAGATATAAAAGTGGAAGAGTATAAATATTTTCTACTTCCCCTCTTCTAAGTTTTTCTAAACCCAAAAAAGCAACATTTACACCTCGAGGCAACGCTAAATGCGGGCCAACAAATAAGGCTTTTCTACCTAGTCTTTCTTCTATAATCTTTCGATATTTTATTATACCCTCACCAATAAAAACTATCTTCTCGTTTAAAGAAGATAATTCTGATAACAGACTATCAATATTTCCACAATTATAATCTACAACCTTATCTAAAGCATCTACTTCCCGAAATGCAGCACTGTATACTTCATCTCTTTTAGATTCTAAAATAGGACAAACTAAAAAAGGTATCCCCTTCAAAGAAAATGCTAAAGCATCTAATGTAGGAATTGCCAATAATGGTATAGAAGAGGCATAAGATAAACCCTTTGCCACTCCTAAGCCTATTCTAAGTCCGGTAAAAGAACCAGGACCTATAGATACCGCAATACCGTCAAGGTCAGATAATTTTAAGTCCACCCCTTCTAACATATCTTTTATAGTAGACACTAAAATAGAAGAAGTTCTTTGGTAATAACTACTGAGATTGTATTCAGCAAGAATATTATTTTCTTCAACTAAACCCAAACTACAGATCTTGGTAGAGGTATCAATCCCTAAAATTTTCAATTTTAATTAGCTCCCTTAAAAACATTTCAAATCTATCCCCCTGAGGGAAAAAGGAAATTGTTCTTTTACAATAATTGTTAAATTTAATATTAATTTTCAAATGATTATTGGGCAAAAAATTTTCAATTTTCTCTGCCCATTCAATAACCGTCAGTCCTTCTCCGTAAAAATACTCTTCATACCCTAAATCCAAAAATTCCTCTGTGCTATTAAGACGGAAAAGGTCAAAGTGATAAACCGGAATTTTCCCTTTATACTCATTTATAATGGTAAAAGAAGGACTGGTTACATAATCTCGTACCTCAAGCCCTTGGGATATCCCTTGAATAAGGCATGTCTTCCCTGCTCCTAATTCACCATAGAAAGCAAACAAGTCTCCCGGTATAATTAATTTGCTTATTCTTTCCCCTAATTTTTTTGTTTCTTCTGGACTTTTGGTAATAATACTTAAATTCATTTTAAAATATTCACCAATTTTCCAATTGACCAATTCATTAATTTACTCCTTACTCATCACTAACTATATTTCTAAACGCTCTACGCTAAACGCTATATGCTGTTCTTGCAATCCGCTAAAGTAATTTTTCCTCTAACATAGTTTTGATCTTATAAGGTTTTCCGTTTTTAATAAATAATTTGGGAACTCGTTTTTTGTCAGGCATATGAACTATTTCATAGTTAATTGTCCCAATTTTCTGGGCAATTTCTTCCACTGAGATTAATTCCTCTCCCTGCTTCCCCCATAACACCACTTCATCTCCTATTTCTACCTGAGAAAGTTCGGTGACATCTATCATACTTTGATCCATGGATATTCGGCCAATTACTGGCACCCGTTTACCTCTTACTAGTACTTCTCCTTTATTAGAAAGAAGCCGATTATAACCATCAGCATAACCTACTGGAAGTGAGGCAACCAGTGTACTTCTTTTAGTAATATAAGTTCGTCCATAACCAATGCTTTCTCCAGCTGGCAGTTCTTTTAAAAAAATAATCCTGGTTTTAAATTCTTGAGCTGGTATTAAGTCTATGGTTTTTTTTACTTCTGGAGAAGGATATAGCCCGTATACAGAGATCCCTGGCCTTACCATATCCAACCACATATGAGGTAAATCAAGCAGAGCAGCACTATTACCTAAATGTTTTATGGGAATATTTATTCCTTTTCTTTTTATATCAACTAAAACTTTATTGAATTTTTCAAATTGATTTTCGGTATAATTCTTATCCTTTTCATCTGCTACAGAAAAATGACTAAAAATACCCTCTATTTCCACATTTTTCAATGACTTTGCCTGTTTAATAAAACTCGTAGCTTCGCGAGGAAAAGTTCCTATCCTCCCCATACCAGTATCTACTTTTAGATGTATTTTGGCAATTTTATTCATTTTGATTGCCGACTTAGAAAGTTTCTCTAACATTTCGTATTCACAGACTGCGGGAGTGATATCATATGATACTAATAACTCTGCTTGTTCTTTTAAGGTCAGCCCAAGAACTAAAATTGGGACAGTAATCCCAGCTTTACGGAGGAAGATAGCTTCTTCTAAACGCGCAACTGCTAATCTATTGGCACCATTATCCAAAGCTACTGAAGAAACTTCTAAAACATCGTGGCCATAAGCATTCCCTTTTACTACTACCATCAGTTCTTTTTTCTCGCCGATTAATTTTTTAATATTTCTTATATTTTGCGCAATTGCATCAAGATTTATTTCTAGCCAAGTAGGGCCTAGCAATCTTTGCATATCTAAATTTCCCTTCCCTTTGTTTCATATTGCATATTATGTCCCATATAAAAAGTATTTTATACACTATACGCTAAAATACGAGATACGATTTTACTCTCGATTAATCTAAATTCATAAA
>CAYTKP010000001.1:36842-73597 GCA_964438695.1 uncultured Atribacterota bacterium
CTATACGCTAAAATACGAGATACGATTTTACTCTCGATTAATCTAAATTCATAAAAGCTTGAGGGACTTGTGAAAGAATATCGCTAGCTATCATTCCCCTTTCACCTCTAACCTTGCGGGCTAAATCACCAGCCAAACTATGAATATATACTCCCGCTATTGCTGCTGAAAAATTATCGGCACCTTGGGCTATTAGGCCGCAAATTATTCCGGTTAAAACATCTCCCGAACCTCCTGTAGCCATTCCTGAATTATCGCCAATATTAATATATACCTCGCCTTTATCGTTTGCAATAATCGTTCTTGCTCCCTTTAATACCGTTACTACTTCGAAGTCCTGGGCAATTTCTCTGGCAATTTCTAACTGATTATCCAAAACATAATTTATATCTTTGTTTATTATGTAGGCCATTTCCCCAGGATGGGGAGTAATAACCACTGGCGATTTGGTCTTTTTTAATAATGCAAGATCTTCTTTTAATGCATATATAGCGTCAGCATCAACAACTATAGGAAGAGTAGATTTTTCGATAATCTTTCTTGTTAATCTCTGGCTTTCTAAATTCCTAGAAATTCCCGGTCCTATCCCTATAACTGAGAAATCATTTATAAATTTAAAGATTTCCACCTCTGCTTCTTCACTTAAAGATTGATTCTTAGTTTCGGCCAAAGGCAAAGTTATTACTTCAGTCAATTTTACTTCCATTATGGAGTTTAAAGTCTTTGGTATCCCTAAATAGACTAAACCCGCTCCACTTCTAATGGCAGCTTCACTAGTTAAACACGCTGCACCAGTCATCCCTCTTGAACCAGCAAGTATTAAGACTTTTCCAAATAATCCCTTATGTCCATAAGGCAAACGAGTAGGTAAAAGCGATCTAACAATTTCATCATCTATCATATTAACCTTTAATTTTTTACTCTTTAAAAGATTTTTGGGAATACCAATATCTTCAAAAATTACCCTTCCAGTATATTTCGCTCCTGGATAGATTAATAAACCTATCTTTGGCAAACCTAAAGTAATGGTATAGGTAGCTTTGACACAAGGACCTACAATTTTCCCCGTATCAGAATTTAGACCAGAAGGAACATCAACTGCAATTACCTCTTTATTAGCATAATTAATTAAATCTATAATCTCTGCCTTTAATCCAGTTACTTTGCCTTGTAATCCAGTTCCTAATATTGCATCTATAATTAAATCAGCATCTAATATACTCCTTCGCACTTCTTCATTTTTTATAGATTCAATTTCTTTTAATTTAATTCCCATCTTATTAATTATTTCTAAGTTTATCTTCGCTTCACCTTTAATCTTATCTGTAGAAGATAAAATAAAAACTTTTACTTTTATTCCATAATTATATAGGTGACGCGCAACTACAAATCCGTCTCCTCCATTATTGCCTGAGCCCGAAAAAATAATTACTTTTCTTGATTCTAAATCCGGATAAATATTTTTTATATTTTGAAATATACTTAAACCAGCATTCTCCATTAAAATTAAACCAGTTATTCCATACTCATCTATCGTTTTTTTATCTATCTCTTTCATCTCTAAACTGGTAACTACTTTCATAACTACCTCCTTTAATTAGTCCTTAGTGAATATTTGTTAGTAGTTAGTTTTAATACAAGTTGCGCGATACAAGATGCAAATTTACAGTGTACCAGTTGGTCAGTTAATTGCAATTGTTAATTTCAAATACAAGTCCTCAGTTGCAAGATAAGAATTAATTGATATACTTGATCAACCTGATTTTAATTCTTTAATCGGGTAACTGACAAACTGGCTAATAGTTAATCATCTTCGCGAGATACGGGATACGAATTAGGATTTTTACTTCTCAGTTAAATTCTCGAGAACTACTTGGGCAATAGCATAATCTTTAGCATGAGAAATAGTTATAAAATATTTATGTACTCTCTTTTGTGAAGCAATTATTTTTAATTTTCCCCTAGTCTCTATAATAGGCTGACCTAGTTTATCATTTTTTATTTCAATCTCTTTCCAATTAACTCCTCTTAGTCCTAAACCCAAGGCTTTCAAAAGAGCTTCTTTGGCAGCGAATTTCCCCGCATAAGACTGATATTTATTATTTCTTTTTTCACAATAACTTTTTTCCCAGGAAGTAAATATTTTAAAAGTGAAATTATCTCCCCATCTTTTAATTATTTTTTCTATTCGACTTATTTCAACTAAATCTATTCCACATCCTATAATCAATGAAATCATTCCTTTTCAACTACTATCCCCCACTTTTATGGGAATATCTTTTTATCCTTTACTTAAAATTCTCGATAATAAAAATTCCCCTCTTTTATCTTGCCTTTTAACCATTTCAATAAATAATTTTTAACTACCTTTCTGGTAAACGGCATTAAAAAAATAAACCCCACAATATCGGTGATAAAACCGGGAGTGAAAAGTAAAATTCCTCCAACCAGAATAATAGCTCCCTGAATTAAGCTATTTCCTGGTAAGATTCCTTCATCTATATCATTTTGGATCTTCTTTAAAATCATAAAACCCTGGCTTTTTACTAAATAAGCCCCTAATATCCCGGTTAAAATAATTATGCCAATTACAGATAGACTTCCTATCTTCTTTCCTACTTCAATCAAAATGTATAGCTCTATTACTGGGACTATTATGAATAAAATTAATAATTTAGTAAAAAACATTTTTCCCGTTACCTATTCCCCCATTTTTTACATAACTTGCCTGGCGAAAGTAGAGGACAAGTTTATAATTAATCACATAAATATTTTTCTACTTCCTTTTGCATTTCTGGGGGAAGAACAATAAATCTTCCCCTTGCCTCGGTTAACAAAGTCCCATCTTCTAAACGAGCTTGGGCTTGGGCTTCAATCATTCTACCCAAATCTTTTATCATCTGAGCAGTAAAGATAATCTTCTTTCCTGTCGGAGCTTTTTTTCTGTATTTTATATTAATTTCTACAGTCAAAGTCATTACCCCTTTAGTTATTATGGCAGTTCTACCCATTATTTCATCTAAAATAGAAAATAATATCCCGCCATGCACAATTCCCCTAAAACCTTGGTGTTTTGATTCGGGAATAAATTCTGCTTTTACTTCTTTTTGATCTTTGAAAAAAGTAATTTTTAAACCAAAAGGATTTTCTTTCCCACATACAAAACATTCTTTATATCCTGGTAAAGCTTCCAAAAATCAAAACCTCCCCTTAATTGATCGCTTGGTTATCTGGTTAGTTGGTTACTTAGTTAGCTAGTTTAACCGCAAAAACAAATAAACAACTGACCAACATTTTTACTTCTATTTTATTCACGAGATACTAGATATGTATTTGGCTTCTTTCTTTTCCTAACCAGCCAACTGATTCTATACTTTAAACGCTAAAATGAAATATACTATATACTAATTTTTCACTATTTCATTTATTGTCTTTATGGTAGTAAAAATATCTTCTTGACTAATTCCATAATGAGTAACTAAACGAACTTTGGTAGGTGGCCGAGGTGAACCTAAGATATTATATTTAGCTAATTCTTGTAAAAAATGATAAGTGTCCATACCTGCTTCTTGAACATCTAGGCATACCATATTTGTCTGCACTGTCCCTAAATCTACTTTTATTCCCTTTATTTCATCTAACCCTTCTCCTAAAATACGAGCATTCTCATGGTCTTCTTTTAATCTTTCTATCATCTTTTCTAAAGCAATTATTCCTGCTGCTGCTAAAATGCCTGCTTGTCTCATTCCTCCACCTAACATCTTCCGATTTTTACGAGCTTTTTTAATAAATTCTCTGGGTCCAGCTAAGATTGACCCTGCTGGCGCACATAATCCTTTAGAAAGACAAAACATTACTGAATCAACATCTTTTGTGAGGATAGTTGGATCAAGATTCAATGCTATAGCAGCATTAAATATCCGCGCCCCATCTAAATGAATCGGAATACTTCGCTGATGACCCAGTTGACAAATTTCTTTAGTTATCTCAGGAGGAATAATTGTTCCTCCAGCACGATTATGAGTATTCTCTAAACAAATTAGTCTGGTCTCAGGATAGTGAATATTTTTATCTCTTAGTGCTTTTTTAATATTCAATGGGTCAGGGACACCTTTATTGCCTGCAATCAATCGAGGAATAACTCCTGCGATAGCTGACATACCTCCTACCTCGTAATAATACATATGACAGTCCGATTCTAAAATTACTTCATCTCCTCTTTGGCAATGAGTCAAAACTGCAATCAGATTGCCCATAGTACCACTGGCTACAAACAATGCTGCTTCTTTTCCTACTTTTTTAGCAGCTAATTCTTCTAATCTGTTAATTGTAGGATCTTCTTGATAGACATCATCCCCAACTTCAGCATTTACTATTGCCTGTCTCATTTCATCAGTAGGCAGGGTAACAGTATCGCTTCTTAAATCAATTTTCTTTGAATCAATTTTTTCTTTAAAAGTACTAATATTAATTCACCTCCAAATATTAGTGGTTAACTTATTACAAGTTACTTAGTTAACTCCTTTATAACATTATTACCCTAATAATTTAATTAATTAGCAAATTAAATTTATACGATTTACGCTGTTTATTAATAAATCGTCAGATATCTATCTAATTCCCATTGGTGAACTTGAATGCGATAAGCTTCCCACTCTTCTTTCTTGGCTTCAATATAATTTTCTAAAATGTGAGGAGTTAAAGCAGACTTCACTACATTGTCTTTTTCTAACTCTATTAAAGCATCATTTAAAGTAGTGGGCAAAATTTCAATACCTAAAGATTTTCTTTTTTCTTCACTCATAGTATAAATATTTTTATTAATTGGTTCACCAGGATCAATTTGATTTTTTATGCCATCTATTCCCGCCTTAAGTATCACTGCAAAAGCTAAATAAGGGTTGCAGGACGGATCAGGGCTTCTCAATTCCGCCCTGGTACCCTCTTTTTTTGCAATTGGGACCCTGACTAAAGGGCTACGATTCCTCTCCGACCAAGCAATATAGACTGGTGCTTCATAACCGGGAGTTAATCTCTTATAGGAATTTACTAAAGGGTTGGTAATAGCAGTAAAACCTTTAGCATGTTTTAATAATCCTCCAATAAAATACAGGGCTTCTTTGCTCAATTGATATTTTTCATTGGGGTTATAAAAGATATTTTCCCCATCTCTAAATAGTGAAATATGGGTATGCATTCCCGAGCCAGCTATACCAAAAATAGGTTTAGGCATAAAGGTGACATGTAAATTATGTTTTAAGGCTATAGTTTTACTAGTAAGTTTTAAAGTCATTATCCTATCTGCTGCGGTAAGGACATCAGAATATCTAAAATCGATCTCGTGTTGACCAGGTGCAACTTCATGATGAGATGCTTCGATTTGAAAACCTAATTTTTCCAAAGCTATAACCATATCTCTTCTTGCCTCTTCTCCCAAATCAACTGGTAAAAGGTCAAAATATCCACCCTGATCATGAGTCTTAGTAGTGGCTTTACCTTCCTGGTCCTTAAAAAACAGAAAAAATTCTACCTCAGGTCCAAAGTTGGGAGAATAGCCCATTTCTTCGATTTCTTTCAATACTCTCTTTAAATTATTCCTAGGGCATCCTTCAAATGGCGAACCATCAGCATTATAAATATCACAAGTTATACGGGCAACATCTTTTCCCTCTTCCCAAGGATTTATTGTAAAGGTTGTATAATCTGGCCTTAGATACATATCAGATTCTTCAATCCTCACAAACCCTTGAATAGAAGAGCCATCAAACATCATCTCTCCATCGAGAGCCTTTTCAAACTCTCTAATAGGAATTTCTACATTTTTGGGCATACCCAAAATATCAGTAAAACGCAGCCTGACAAACTTTATCTTTAATTCTTTGGCCCTTTTTAAAATTTTTTCTTTGCTTACTTCCCTCATCAATAATCTCCTCTCCTTAAAGTTTTTACTAATCTTATTTTAAATTTATTATACTCTTACTATTTCATTTCACAAAATTTTTTTCTAAGCAATAACCTTTCATTCAACAGTAACACTTTTAGCTAAATTTCTTGGTTTATCAATATCACAACCTAATCGGTCAGCAATATGATATGCAAACAATTGCAAAGGAATAATCGTTAATATAGGATATAATATATCTATAGTTTTAGGAATATAGAATACTCGATCTACTATATTTTTAATTTCCTGGTCACCTTCAGTGGCAATAGCTAATACCAAAGCATCTCGGGCTTTAACCTCTTTTATATTGTTAACTACCTTAGTGTAAACCATATCACGGGGTACTATTACTACAACTGGAAAATCTTTATCCAAGAGAGCTATGGGACCATGCTTCATTTCCCCTGCGGGATAACCTTCAGCATGGATATAAGAAATCTCCTTGAGTTTCAAAGCTCCTTCTAAAGCAATAGGATAATTAATTCCTCGCCCTAAGTAAAGAAAATTATGAAATTTATAAAATTCTTCACTTAATTTGGTAATCTCTGGATCTTTAAATAAAATAACCTCAACCAATTGAGGAATCTTTATTAATTCAGAAAATATTTTCTTAATCTCTAACGAATTAAGCGTTCCCCTGACTTTAGCAAAATAAAGAGACAACACATAAAGACACATTAATTGCCCAATAAAAGCTTTCGTAGTAGCCACACCTATTTCTGGACCTGCATTAATATACATTACACTATCTGCTTCCCTACTGATAGTGCTTCCTCTTGCATTAGTAAGAGCTAAAACGTGGGAACCAAGTTCCTTACAAGCCCTTAAAGCAGCAATAGTATCAGCGGTCTCTCCTGATTGAGATATCACCACGGTTAAATCTTTATCGCTCAATAATACTTTTCTATACCTAAATTCAGAACCATAATCTACTTCTACTGGGATAGCGGTTAACTCCTCAAAGACATATTTACCTACTAAAGCTGTATAATAAGAAGACCCACAAGCTAAAATAAATATCCTTTTTATTTCTTTTATTTTATCTAAAGTAAGAAATAGATTCTTAAGCTCTGGTTCATTTGTAGATAGATTAATTCTACCCTCTAAATTATTGCGAACAACCATAGTTTCTTGAAAAATTTCTTTCAACATAAAATGTTTATAGCCACTCTTTTCTGTCATCTCTTCATCCCACTCAATATTTACTATTTCCTTTTGCCTAATTTTGCCTTTGAAATCAATAATCTCTACTTTATCTTTAGTTATAGTAGCAATCTCCTTTTCCTCTAAAAAAATGACTCTATTGGTATACCCGAGCAAAGCAGGAATATCAGAAGCCAAAAACATCTCTCCTTCACCTACCCCAATAATTAGGGGACTGGAATAACGTGAAGCTATGATTTTTCCGGGCTCGCGAGACGATATTACTCCAATAGCATAAGATCCTTCTATCTCTTCCAAGGATTCCTTAACTGCGGAAGTTAAATCACTCTTATAATTGCTTTCTATTAAATGCGGGAGAACCTCGGTATCTGTTTCAGATGTAAATTTATGCCCTTCTGAAATTAATCTCTCTCTTAAAGATGCGTAATTTTCTATAATACCATTATGTACTACTGCAATCTCTGAGTTACAGCCATTATGTGGATGTGCATTTCTATTGTTGGGCTTCCCGTGGGTAGCCCACCTGGTATGCCCTAATCCTATATTACCCCTAGGAACCCCCTTGTCTAACAATTTTTCTAATTTGGCTATCTTTCCTTTACATTTTTTAATACTTATTTTATTATCTTTCAATACTGTAATACCAGCAGAATCATATCCTCTATATTCTAACTTTTTTAAACCATTTAGTAAGATCGGCACAGCTTCTTTTGGGCCAATATATCCAATTATTCCACACATTTTTTAATCCTTTCTTTTTCGTAAAAAATCAAAGGCATTTCAAAAAAGCAAATACCCTATTACCAATCCATCGAGAAAGATAATAGGGTTTTTCATTGTCTTTACTTTTGTAAATATACCTTGGATATCTACGAACTATTTAAGTAATTTTATTATAGGCATAGCTAAAACTTAAAGTCTAAAGCGAAAAACTAAAAACTTTTTCTCTCGTATTGCACATTGCTTGTTACAATAATACTTAAGAATGGATTTGCTCTGCCATAAAAACCACTTTGTCCTTGCAATTACTCGCAAGTTTTGTAGGCTTTCTAAGGATTTGGCTAATCCAGGAGCATCCGCCGAATTTTCGATAAACTCCTCCCTCGTCAACTTACTTTATTTGAAACACTCGCTGTACTAAAATTTAGTAAGTTCTGGCGCTTTTATTCATTTTTCAAAATTTATATTCCTTTTATCACCTCCCTTTATTAGTCGCTAGCACATTATTTTCAGTTACCTGGTTTGCTAATCTTTCAGTATACCAATCCACCAATTGTTTAATCAGCTAATCTGTTAATCAAGAAAATATAAAAGGCTTGTTATATTTTCTCCAAGAGTGCAGATTTAAATCGCTACTTTCTAGCCCCTCTAAGTTATTAACTATTATTCTAGATTATGACTACTGTTATCTTAACTAATTAGCCAGGTAACTAACTAGCTAACAAATAAATACGAGAAAGGAAATATGACTATATATTTTCTTGCTCAATCACAGCTTTCAATTCTTGAGATATTCTTTCTAATTTCTCCTTTTGTTGTCCTTCTAATAATATTCTAATTAAAGGTTCGGTTCCAGAAGGGCGAATAAAAATTCTTCCCTCTCCAGCAAGTTCTTTTTCAATTTCTTTAATTGTTCGTTTAATGTCATCACATTCATAAAATAATTTTTTATCTTTTACTCTAAAGTTAAGGATAATCTGGGGATATTTTTTCATCATAGAAGCTAAATCAGATAAAGATTTTTCTTCCTCCCAAATTACTCTTAGAAGTTGCAAGGAAGTCAACAACCCATCTCCGGTAGTACCGTATTTTAAAAATATAATATGGCCTGATTGTTCCCCGCCTAATACTGCATTTTCTTTTTGCATAGCCTCCAATACATATCGGTCACCCACATTGGTTCTGACAACTTCTCCCCCCGCCTTCTCTATAACTCTATCAAAACCCAAATTACTCATCACTGTTGTTACCACTTTCTTATTAAATAATTGTTTCTTTTCAATGAGATTTAAAGCACAAATTGCCATAATCTGATCTCCATCCACAATATTCCCCTTTTGATCAACAGCAATAACTCTATCCGCATCTCCATCAAAAGCTAATCCTAAATCTGCTTGTTGCTTCAGGACTTCTTTTTGTAGTGATTCTGGATGAGTAGAACCACAATTATGATTTATATTTATTCCATTAGGCTTATTGTTAATAGTAACTGTTTTGATTCCTAATTCATCAAATAATTGGGGAGCAATATCAAATGAAGCTCCATTGGCACAATCTAATATAACTTTAATTCCTTTTAAATTAAAATTATGGGGCATAGTAGTCTTAAGATATTCAATATATTTTCTTGCCGCCATAGAAGATAAATATTTTATTTTGCCAATATCTTTCCCTGTTGGCCACTCATCTTTAGTACGATTTTCAAAATATATTCTCTCTATTTCTTCTTCTTCAAGATCAGAAAACTTATATCCCGAACCTTGGAAGTATTTAATTCCATTATTATCAAATGGATTATGTGAAGCAGAGATAACTATCCCACAATTAGCTTGGTAAGCTCTGGTAAGATAGGCAACAGTAGGTGTAGGTACGAGGCCCACTTTTAACACGTCTACTCCCATTGAACATATACCTGCTATTAAAGCAGCTTCTATCATATCACCCGAAATCCGAGTATCTTTACCAACTAATATTTTAGGGGCAGCTTTATCTTTAAATAAATACGCACCTGCCCTACCTATTTGGAATGCTGTGTTGGCAGTCATTGGTTCTCTATTAGCCACGCCTCTTATGCCATCGGTTCCAAATAATTTTTTCATAAAATACCCCGCCGATATCAATTAAGCAATTAACCAATTTACCCAATTCGCTAGTAGACTAATTAATTTAGCCGTTATTATGGTATCTAAGCTTTTGTTTAACGATCTATTTTTACAGTTTATTGTGTTTTATTTTATTCCCGCAAATTTGGTGTAGGGGTTGAATTTATCCGTCTCGGGAATTTTGGTATTTTTTTGCTTTTCCTCTCTTTTTTTCGAACTGGAAACCTCTAATTTGCAAACTGCAGCTTATATTTTTAATTGGTCAATTGGTAAATCAGATAATTGGTAAATTTATAAATCCTATTTATTGATCATTACTTTTACTTCTGCTGGTTCAATTTTAACTAAAGTTATCCCCTCAGGAAGATGCACCTGAACCTTTGCTTTTTGTTCTTTTTGAAAACTGTCAGTTAATTCTACAAAAGCTTCTACATCTTCCTCTTTAATTTTATCGAGTAGAACATTCTGTCCTTCTATAATAATATCTACCACTTTTGGTTCTATCTTACAAGAGATAAAAGGTGATAAATCTTTCGGAATTACTGGGATACTTTTTAAAATCTTCTGGGTTATGCTTTCCCTTACTTGAATAGTTACTTTTATTAATGGGTTTTCTCCCTCAACAATATTTAATCCTTCTTCCAATACGGGTGGTACTTTTACAGTTAGTGTTTTGGTAATTCCATTTACATCAATAGGAATAGTTTCTAACGACTCTATACTATTTATTTTAGAATAATTACCAAATATTTTTATTTTGTCTGGATTAGCTAATATTTGGGATATATAATATCCTGGAGCTGGTTTTCCATTTATTCTTGGCTTTACTTGTAATATTTTTTCAGGATATCCCAGAGTTAAAGAAATGGATACTTCTACAAAATCTGGCTCAATCTTTACTTCTTTAATTTCATTTCCATTTGCATCTAAGGCTTTTAACTTTATTTTCTTATTCAAATCATCCTTAATTCCAGAAATATCAATAGGGCATATGATTCGTTTAATTTTTTCTAACATACTTTGGGCAGCAGTTATTTCAACTTGAGGAGGATTCAATTTTGGTTCATTCGATAAAGAATATCCTTTTTCGGGTATACCTATTAAACTATATTCAACTTCTACCGTTTTCGTTAAAATTCTTTCTACTTCTACATTAATCTCAGGGGGAATAACTCTGATAATTTTTATATTCTTGGGAGGGACAACCTTTATTTTCAATTTATAAGTACCTGGTTGGTCAATTTCTGAAAAATCTATAACTCCAAAAATCTGATCAGAAGAGATATTAGTAATTATATTCTTAGGTCCTTTTATCCCCACGCTTATATTTGTAGGAAATTCTTTAATAGCTAAATCTTCTTGAAGATTTTTGGTAGTAATAGATGCATTGATAAAAGTTTCTATTATCGGATTTTCTCCACTAGCTGCGTACAACCACAAAATAATAGCTAAAAATATAGAAATTATTTTAATATCGATATTTTCTAACAGCCAACTTTTTAACTCTTTCATTTATTATTTTCCTCTGTTGCTAAAAATTATATTCAGAAATTATTTTGGGCTTATATAAATGAATCAATAATTTTTTAAGTCCTTGAGGCTCTAGTGGACGAGTAATCTTTGCGTCTAAGGCAACTGAAATATTTCCTGTTTCTTCTGAAACGATAATCACTAATGCATCTGTCTGTTCACTTAAACCTAAAGCCGCCCTATGCCGGGTGCCAAAAGATTTATCAATATCTTTTCTCTCACTCAAAGGTAAAATACAATTTGCAGCAATTATTTTATTCCCTCTAATAATTACTGCTCCATCATGTAATGGTGAATCAGGCATAAAGATAGAATAGAGTAACTCAGGAGAAAACTCGCTGTTTAAAACGATACCAGTTTCTAAAATATCTTTTAAGCCAACTTCTCTCTCTAAAACCACTAAAGCTCCTTTATGTTTAGCAGAAAGCATAGGTATAACCATAACTAAACCATTTATTAATTGTTCAATATCTTTATTATCTTCTTTATGTAGAAAGGAAGTGTTTATGAAAAATCCTTTCTTCCCCATCTTTAACAATCCTCTTCTTATTTCTGGTTGGAATATTATTGGTATAGCTACAGCTAACATAGCCATAGCCCCTTTTAAAAGCCATCCAATAGTCCGAAGGCCAAGTTGTTCAGCAATAAAAGAAGAAATAAAAAGGATAACTAAACCTTTAATTAATTGTACAGCTGGAGTATCTTTAATCAATAATATTATATGATATAACAAAAATGCGATAACTAATATATCTATAATATCTAAAAAATGAAATGAGATAGACACCCAATTATCCTTCTTTCATCAATAATTATAAGATTGTCAGGGGAATAAACTTCTCCCCGAAACCCCTCCTTTATCATTTACTATTCCTTTTCGTTTTATATAAAATTTTTCAACCTGGTTAGAGTACGTTACTTGCATTTTAAACTTATGCCCGGGAAAACGAGCATAATAATTCATTTTTGAGCATCGGTATTTCAGAGAAATTCCGATGCTCAAAAATCATCTTTCCATTTCTTGCTATTTTCAAATTTTAAAAGTTTATATATTCTTCTCTATTAACAATTATAAAATTATTTTCCCTTATAATCAATTACATTTTATAACAAGAGAGCTAACATTGCCTTTTGTACATGCAATCTATTTTCCGCTTGATCAATTACCACAGAATTTACTCCATCCATAACCTCATCGGTTATCTCTTCCCCGCGGTGAGCAGGAAGACAATGTAGAACTATTACATCATCTTTTGCTTTACTTACCAAATTACGATTTATTTGATAAGACTTAAAGCATTCTCCCTAACTTCTTTTTCTTCCTCAAATCCCATACTAGTCCAAACACCAGTATATATAATATCAGCTCCCTCAGCAGCCTTTCCTAGCTCATGAATGATTTTTATCCAACTACCTATTTTCTTTGCATCAACTTGGGCTTTTTCTATAATCTCAGATCGAGGTTCATAACCTGAATGTATGCTAATTTAAGGCCTAACAATTTCCTTTTTTTCCTTAATAGTCAATAAATCACCTAATGCTTGACAAGGGTGAAATAGATCGGATAAACCGTTGATTACTGGAACTGTAGCAAATTTTGTTAAATCTAATATTAGCTTATGACTAAAAGTTCGAGCCATAATCCCATCTACATAACGATACAAGAGTTGGGCAATATCTCTTGTAGTTTCTCTCTGACCTAATTTTATATCATCAGGTCCTAAATATATGGCTTCTCCTCCTAACTGAATCATTTCTGTTTCAAAAGAAACCCTAGTTCTTAAAGAAGATTTTTGAAATATCATTCCCAAAATCTTCCCCTTTAAAACAGGTTGGTTTTCCTTGGAGTAATGCCTTAACTTAATAATTTCCGCAGTTTCTAATATTTGAACAACTTCTTCTCTGCTCAGGTCATCAATAGATACTAAATTTCTTCCTTTTATATCAATTGCTATATTTACAATTCTCCTCCTTGTAAAAATATCTATTTACATATTTTGAAGTAGATGCGGAAAGCAAAGCAGGGTAGTTTAGTTTAAAGTCTAACTTATCACCCACATTTATCTCTTCTGCAAGATCTGTTATATCAATTATTAAATGATCACTGCTTGCTCCTACTATTTTTATGCCCTTTTTAATGGGAATAATATTATTAATATGGACATCTTGCTTCCCTAAAGCTAAAATCGCTCTTTTTCTTAGACCCAAATCTTGAAAAACAGGGATTTCTCCAAAAGCATCACGGCCAATCTCCCCTTGAGGTAAAGAAGGTTTTACCTTGAGTTCTATAACTTCCGCAGTTAGTATAAATGTATCCTGATAGGTTCCATCTAGATTACGAGATCTGGCATCATCCTGACCAAGAAGAATCCCTACTCCTACCCTCAACTGATTTATTCTTTCTGGTATTATACCATCTTCTACCAATTTTAAAACACTGGTATTCCCCCCAGATATTACTTCTAAATTAATACCAAAACTATGTTCTATCTCTTCTGCTAATTTAACTAGTTTGGTTAGACTTTCTAGAGAAGGCATTACTCCACTTATACAGCAAAAGTTAGTTCCTATACCAATTAATTTTACCCCTGGTAACTTAACAATTTTCTCTACTATTATTAATACATCATCAGGCCTCACCCCTTCTCTTAAATCACCTAAATCTACCATTAGAATTATTCTATGAATAGTATCATTTTTTAAAGCCTCTTGTGATAATGACTCAATAACGGATATTTCAGAATTCAGACTTATATCAGCCCATTTTATTACTTTATCAACCTCACTAAGCATTGGGATTCTAATCAACATCATTTCTGCCTTAATTCCCATTTTTTTCAACATCTGAATATTTTTAATTCGAGAATCGCCCAAAGTTTTTATCCCTCCATCAACCATAGCTTGGGCTACTTCAGGAATAGCGCTACAACCTTTAGTAATTCCCACTAGTTCGATTTTGTATTGCAAACATAAATTTCTGATATATTCTGAATTTTTTTTAATTTTGCGCAAATTAATATTTAATCGTGGATTTTTTAGCATTATTTCCTCATCTCATTATAAGCGCCACTACAAAAAATTATCAAGGGGTATTAACTTTCTCTCCTAAACTCCTTTATCCATCGCTATTTATTTTCGTTTTGGCGATATCTTACCTGATTTTGGCAAACTTATTAAAATCAATTACTTATTTTAAATAAGAATTTATTAGGATCATCGAATTTTTAAAGAAATCCCCATTATCCTTAATTTAATCATATTACAAATAAAAAATTAAAAAAAAAGAGAGAAAGGCTCGCTTATAAACCTTTCTCTCCCTAAATCAGCAAAATAATTATCTTTTAGAAAATTGGTATCTGGCTCGAGCTCCTCTTTGACCATATTTTTTTCTTTCTTTCATTCTTGCATCTCGAGTTAATAGACCCTCTTTTTTTAAAGCTAACCGTAGTGTGGGGTCGTATCGTAGGAGAGCTCTGGCAATTCCATGTTGTATTGCTCCTGCCTGACCGGTAAAACCTCCTCCTTCTACCTTAGCAAAAACATCTAATTCAGTTCTTTTTTTTGCCACTTTTAACGGTTTTTCTACAATATTTAATAAGGTCTCTCGTTCAAAGTAATTATCTAATGTTCTATTATTAATTTTTATATTCCCCTTACCGGGGGCTAACCACACTCTGGCAATCGAAGTTTTTCTTCTTCCTGTGCCATAGGTTTTTGCTTGTGCCAAATTTTTGACCTCCTTTTCAGCGTTTAATCGATTTTTTCTAACTTTTGGGCTTGATGAGGATGTTCTTCTCCTCTATAGATTTTTAACTTTTTTATTACCGCTCTGCCTAATTTATTGTGCGGAATCATTCCTTGTACGGCTTTTTTTAAAACTAACTCTGGCTTTTTCTGTAATAGTGTTTCTAAAGTAGTACTTTTTAAACCACCTGGATAAGAAGTATGATATCGGTATATCTTCCCCTTAAGTTTATTACCAGTTACTTTTATCTTTTCTGCATTAATAATTACCACATAATCACCTAAATCCATAGAAGGTGTAAAGGAAGGTTTATTCTTCCCTCGTAAAATTGAAGCTACTTGGGTAGCTAATCTTCCCAATACTTTTCCTTTAGCATCAATTAAATACCATTTTTTATCAACATCTTCTAATTTTGCACTGTAGGTCTTCACTTTATTCCTCCCTGATAAATAATTTTAAACATTAAATGATAGGTTTTTTAGGGAAGTTAACCCCTCTATCACTTTGGTTATTTCTTTTTGATATTGTATAATAATTTTACTGATAATTTAGTCAGAATCTATTTTTTAAAAAAGAATTCATTGAAAGCATTGGATTCTTTTAAATTCGGATTCTCTAAAATGGCTTTATAAATTTTAATATAATCAAGACACTATGTCAAGTTAAATTAGAATATAGCATATAGAAGAGCAATTAATAATTTACCTTCATTAGAAACAAACCTTTAGCAGGAACAACTCTACCACCCATTTTTCTGTCTTTCGCTTCTAATATTTTTTTTACATCTAAATAATCTATCTTACCATACCCAACATCTAACAATGTTCCCACCATAGTCCTAACCATTTTATATAAAAAAGCATTTGCTTCAAAGTGAAAATATATTATATCCCCTTTGTTAATTACTTTTGCTTCCTTAATAGTCCTCACCGTATTTTTAATACTACTTCCCGTGCAGGCAAACGAAGAAAAATCGTGCTCACCATACAGAAATGAAATAGCTTTTCTAATCTTCTCTAAATCTATTTTCCTATAAACACAGTAAATATAATTTCTTAAAAAAATTGGAGTATAATACTTGCTTTTATAGTTATTCAAAATATAATAGTGATAAATTTTGCTTAATGCACTATAACGAGCATGAAAACTATCCCCCATTTTTTCTGCTTTTTTAATTCTAATATCGGAAGGCAGTAAATGGTTAAGAATTAAGGGTAATTTCTTATAGGGAATAGTAGTACAACAAGTCTTAAAATTTGCTACTTGCCCTAAAGCATGCACACCTGCATCAGTTCTTCCAGAACCGTACAGGGATATCTTTTCTTGAGTAATCTGGGATATCTTATCTTCCAAAATTTCTTGAATACTGGGCAGGCCCTTTTGTTTTTGCCAACCACAATATCGAGTTCCTTCATATTCTATAATAAGTTTTATATTAATCATTCTTCCCCTCTTGTTAGCTGGTTAACCGTTAGTTGGTTTAATATTAATTCATTAAGCGGGAAAAATCATTTAGCTAACTAACCAGGCAACTGACTAATTCTTTGCGAGATACGAGATAGGAATTTTAAAATACTATACTCACCATAACGGTGATAATAGTAGTTAATGCAAAGGTTAAGATATCATTTCTTCTGACTTTTAATTCCCTATAGTGAGTTCTTCCTTCTCCTCCCCGATAACATTTAGCTTCCATTGCAATTGCTAATTCATCAGCACGCCGAAAAGCATTAACAAATAGTGGTATTAAAATAGGAATTAAGTTTTTAGTTCTATTAACAATATTTCCAGTATCAAAATCTGCCCCTCGAGATATTTGAGCCTTCATTATCTTTTCAGTCTCCTCCAATAGAGTCGGAATAAATCTCAGGGCAATAGTCATCATCATAGCAATTTCGTGAGCTGGCATACCTATAAATTTAAAAAAAGATAACAATCTTTCTATGCCATCAGTTAAAGATATGGGAGAAGTAGCAAGGGTAAGTAAAGAAGTAGCTAAAATCAAGATAAATAGTCGACAAGAAATGAATAAACCCTTAACTAACCCTTCTTTTGTTATCTTTAAAAAACTTAATTGATAAAGCACCTCTCCCTCAGTCATAAAAAGATGAATTACTAAAGTAAACATTATAATAAATAATATCGGTCGCAACCCTTTAAAAACAAATTTAGGATGTATCTGAGAAATAATAATACCAATCATTACAAAAGTACCCAAAATTAAATATCCCCAAAATTCTGTTATCAGAAATAGGCTAATAATTATTGCCAAACAGCTTAATATTTTTATCCGAGGATCTAAATTATGTATTAATGATTCACGTGGAATGTATTGTCCAAAACTAATATTCCTTAACATTTTCATTCTAATTTATCTTCTCCATAATCAATAATGACCTTTATTATTTTTTAGCTGCCTATTTGTTTTTTTATATTGTTTAATATTTCTTTCCCTGCCTCGTCTACAGTTAGTACTCCTGCGTACAAATCTTTTCCACGTGCCTTTAATTCATACATACACTGCGTCACCTGGGGGAGTCCTAACCCTACTTTTAGCAAATCATCAGCGCGCTTTGCAAAAATCTCTCGGGGAGGACCATCCATAATTATTTCCCCCTTATTCATTACTAAAAGTCGATCAACCATTTCTGCAACTTTTTCCATATTATGTGAGACTAATACAACAGTAATTCCAAAATCATTATGAATTGCTTTTATGGCAGATAATATTTTATTTCTACCTTGAGGGTCTAGATTAGCTGTAGGTTCATCTAGAACTAACATTTTTGGCCTAATTGATAATATGCTAGCTAAAGCTACTCGACGCATTTCTCCTCCACTAAGAGTGAAGGGGGAACGTTCAGCATAGAGATTATAATCAAGATCAACCATTTTTAAAGCTTCGCGAACTCTTTTTTCAATCTTATCTTCTGATAAACCTAATTTTTTAGGGCCAAATGCAATTTCTTGAAAAATAGTTTCTTCAAACAATTGATTCTCGGGATACTGAAATACTAAACCTACTTTTTGCCTGATTAATTTAAGGTCGATCCCTTTTTTACTTATGTCCATTTCTTCTACGTATACTTTTCCAGAAGTAGGTGTAAGCAAGCCATTAAAATGTTGTATTAGAGTGGTTTTACCACAGCCAGTATGTCCAATTAAACCAATAAATTCACCTTTATTAATTTCTAAATTAATATTTTTCAACGCCTCGGCTTCAAAGGGCATATGTAAATTATAAGTATAATTCACATTTTCTAAACGAATAAACATAACTGGTCCACCATATCTTCAACTTTCAAAATATAAGGAGATATATCTAATCCTTTTTTATTCAGCTTTATAGCCAATTCGGTTATTTGAGGAACATCTAAACTTAATTTTTTTATAGTTTCAACTTTAGAAAAAACTTCTTCGGGCCTTCCTATTAAGGCAATTTTCCCTTTATCTAGAACAACTATTTTATCAGATTCCGCCGCTTCTTCCATTAAGTGGGTTATATAAATTACAGTAATATTTTCTTCTCTATTCAATTTTTTAACAATATCGATTACTTCTTTTCGACCACAAGGATCAAGCATAGCGGTGGGCTCATCTAAAACCAAAAAGGAAGAATGCATTGCAATTACTCCAGCAATAGCTACTCTCTGTTTTTGTCCTCCAGATAGCAGGTGAGGTTCGCATTTTTTATATTCTTCCATCTCTACAACCTGTAATGCCCAATTAACCCTCTCTTGCATTACCGTTCTGCTTATCCCCATATTTTCCAGTCCAAATGCAACATCGTCTTCTACTGTTGTAGCAATAATTTGATTATCCGGATTTTGGAAAACCATCCCTACTTTTTGTCTTACTTCCCATACTTTGTCTTTATCTCTAGTGTTTATTCCATCTACCCAAACATTTCCAGAAGTAGGAAGTAATAGACAATTTAAATGTCTTGCTAAGGTTGATTTTCCTGAACCGTTAGACCCGATAATAGAAATAAATTCTCCCTTTTTTATTTCCAAATTTATATTTTCTAAAGCCACTATTTGATTTTTTTTATATTGATTATATATATGACATAAATTTTCTATCTTGATCAAAGCACTCACCACTTATTAATCGTATCTCATTTAAGATTGATTAGTTAATTATCTAGTTAACCAATCAAGAAAAATAAAAGATAAAAGTCAGTTACCCGCTTTCGCGGACACAAGTTTCGTTTTAAGATTTTAGCTTTCGTTCTAAAAACCGACAACTGCAAACCTACATCTAAAACTAGCAATTATATTAACAAGCAATTAGCTAACTAAATTATTAAAAATCAAAAGGTTAAAAAGTTTTTATATTAAATTTGATAATTAACTTTTTAACCTTTTTGGCTAATTTTTTTATCTATGCTATATACTGTTATATATTTATTATTATTTTATGTTTTTACTATTCTACAAATTCAATTATTGCTAAAGGTGCGGAATCGCCCTTACGAAATCCTGTCTTTACAATTCTAGTATAACCACCTTTTCTCTCCAAAAACTTAGGACTAATCTCTTCAAATAATATCTTAGAAGCTTGCTTATTTTTTATTGCCTTTTGAACTTCTCTTTGCGCTTGTAAATCATTATTCTTTGCTATGGTTATTAACTTTTCTATATATCTTCGAACTTCCTTGGCTTTAGTATAAGTAGTTTCAATTTTTTTATGATTGATCAGCGAAATAGATAAATTAGCTAACAATGAACTTCTATGACTACTATTTCGACCTAATTTTCCTTTTAGTTTTTTATGTCTCATTCTAACAATCCTCCTGTCGCTTTTTTCCCCCTAAGATAAATCCAAATTTATTTAATTTCTCATTTATTTCATTCAAAGATTTTTTGCCCAAATTTTTTATTTTCATAACCTCTTCTGGAGAATAATTAATTAAATCTCTTAGAGTATTTATCCCTGATTTTTTTAAACAGTTATACGAACGAACTGAAAAATCTAATTCTTCTATAGTTTTATTTAATATTTTATCCTTTTCACTTTTTTCTTTTCCTTCTTCTGGTATAAACTCCTCGGTTGATTCAATATCTACTGGTGAAAATTTTGTAAATATTTTTAAATATTTAATTAGTATATTTGCTGATTTACTTAAAGCTTCGTCAGGCAAAATACTTTTATTAGTAAATATTTCTAATATTAATTTCTCATGGTTTGAAAATTGACTCAAGTCAGAGCTTTCTACATTATAACTCACTCTTTTGATAGGTGAAAAAAATGAATCTATAAAGATAGTATCCACTGGCTGATTAGGTTTTTTGTTTTTTTCAGCGCTTAGATAACCTATTCCCTTTTCCACAAATATCTCCATATTCAATTTAGCATCTTCATTTAATGTAGCAATGGTTAAATCTGGATTAAGTATTTCTACATTAATATTAGGAATTATATCTGCCGCTGTAACCTTTCTTTTGCCTTTTATATTTAGTTTTAAAATTTGAGGCTCATCAGAATAAATTTTAACTACTAACTCCTTAATATTTAAAATTATTTCAATTACATTTTCCTTTACTCCTGGAATAGTAGTGTATTCGTGAGTAATTCCCTCAATTCTAATAGCGGTTGCAGCTGCACCTGCCATAGAAGATAATAGTACTCTTCTAAGAGAGTTACCTAAGGTCACACCATATCCCTTTTCTAACGGTTCAATGATAAATCTACCATAACTGTTGGATAATTCTTCGACTTTAATTTTTATATTATTAACATCCATCACTGTTAATACTCTCCTTCTTTAGGTATAGAAACCCAAAAATTTTAACGAGAATAATATTCAACTACTAACTTTTCCTCTACCGGTAAATTTAGTTCTTCCTTAGAAGGAAATCTTAAAATTTTACCTTTAAGTTTCTCAGCATCAAATTCTAGCCAAGAAGGAATACTAATCTCTATTTTTCCCTCTTTGATTTCTTTAAGCTCTTCGATATTTTTGCTCTTCTCTTTAATCTCTATAACATCATTAACATTCACCTGATAAGAAGGAATATTTACTTTTTTCCCATTAACTAATATATGTGAATGTAAAATTAATTGTCTTGCCTGAGCTTTTGATTTGGTTATTCCCAAACGAAACACCACATTATCTAATCTTCTCTCTAATAATTCTAATAAATTCTCACCAGTAACACCTTTTTTTCTTTCAGCTTTTTGAAAATAATTTTTAAATTGCTTTTCCAATAATCCATAATATTTTCTCAATTTCTGTTTTTCTCTTAATCTTATGCCATAAGTGGAAAGTTTCTTTATTCTTGTGGTTTTTGCATTTTTACCTGGTAACGAATCTTTCCTTTCTATTGAACATTTATTGGAATAGCATCTATCTCCTTTTAAAAAAAGCTTTGTTCCTTCTCTACGACATAATTTACACACTGCTCCAGTATATCTCGCCATATATATTAAACCTCCTGATTTTCTCAAAATTTTGGACTAGAAAATCTTATTTTAAATTAAATTATTTAATCATTTTCCATTTAGATGGTTAATTAGTTTATATTAATAATTTTATTAATAAAATCATCAGAGGGGTAAATTTCTCTTAAACCCTTCTTTACATTTTTTATTTCTTTTCGTCCTAAGTGATACTATTTCAGATACTAACAAGCTTGTCAGAATCCATTCTTTGTTCAAACTTGTGCCCGAGAAAATAGGTAAAAAAATTATTTTAGTAGCATCGGTATTTTTGAAATTCCGATGCTACTAATTAACCAGTAAACTAATTTATATTCTCCTTTGTTTTGGTGGCCTACAACCATTATGGGGAATAGGAGTAACATCTTTTATCATATTTACCTTTAATCCGACTGTTTGTAAAGACCTAATTGCGGTTTCCCTTCCAGGACCAGGTCCTTTTACTAAAACATCTACTTCTTTCATCCCTTGATCCATTGCTTTTTTTGCTGCTGTTTCCGCAGTTATCTGAGCAGCAAACGATGTGCTCTTTTTGCTCCCTTTGTAGCCAATATTTCCTGCACTTGACCAGGCAATTACATTGCCCTGCTTATCTGTAATCGAAACTATAGTATTGTTAAAAGTTGATTGGATATGGACAATTCCTGTTGCTATATTTTTTTTGATTTTTTTCTTAGTTTTTTTTGCCTTTTTCTTATTTGCCAATTAAATTCCCCTTCCTTATCTTTTATAATTATTTAGCCTTTTTTCTTTTTGCTCCTACTGTTTTCTTAGGTCCTTTCCTGGTTCTTGCATTAGTTTTAGTTCTCTGACCTCTAACTGGTAATCCTCTTCGATGTCTTAACCCTCTATACGAACCTATATCCATAAGCCTCTTTATTGAGGAAGTAATATCACTCCGAAGTTCTCCTTCAACTTTATATTTTTTATCAATAATTTCTTTTATTCTATTTATTTCGTCTTCAGTTAAATCTTTTACCCTAGTATCTACATTAACTCCCGCTTCTTTTAATATTGATTGTGCACTTGTAAGACCTATCCCATAAATATAGGTTAAACCAATTTCTATTCTTTTATTTTTGGGTAAGTCTACTCCAGCTATTCTTGCCATATTATTATATTTCCTCCCTTAAAATTATTTTCCCTGCCTTTGTTTGTGTTTTGGATTATCACAAATTACTCTCAATTTACCTTTTCTCTTTATTATTTTACATTTCATACATATTTTTTTAACTGATGATCTTACTTTCATTTATTTATCTCCTTCATAAATAGTATGTCGTATTTTGTATATGATATATCATAAAGACACTCAACCTTAAGCCTTACAAAACAAATTCGCTAAAATTTATCCTTTATTTAAAAAATTTATTTTCTAGTATCAGAATTTTGAAATTACGATACTAGAATCTTATATTAAAATTTCCCATCTTTCTATACGATATACGAAATACAATATCCAATACGCTAAATTACATTCTATATACGATTCTGCCCTGAGTTAAATCATAAGGTGATATTTCAACCTTTACTCTATCTCCCGGTAAAATTCTGATAAAATGCATTCTAATCTTGCCAGAAATATGAGCTAATATTTCACAACCATTTTCTAATTCAACTCGAAAAGTAGCATTAGGCAAAGCTTGAATAACTTTTCCTTTCATTTCTATATACTTTTCTTTCGCCATTAATGCCTCCTTTATATAAAGATAGTTCAAGGAAAAGGATTTTCCCTTGAAAATTTCTCTTATTTACATTTTAAGCCTGTTCTCCTAATCAAGTATAAGCATAAATTTGTGAAACTTATCCTCATGAAAATGAAAATAGACTTTACCTTTGGCCAACTAATCATCAGAATTTTCTTAAAAGTCCGGTGATAAAAATATCTTAACATAAAAAAACTAACTCTTTAAGAAGCAATAGTCAATATTTCATTACCATTTTTAGTAATAACTATTGTATGTTCAAAGTGTGCTGACCAACTTCTATCTTCAGTCACCACTGTCCAGCCATTATTACAAACTTCTGTCTTATAACCTCCCATATTTACCATAGGTTCAATTGCTAATACCATTCCTTCCTGCAATATTATACCTGTATGGGGGACACCATAATTGGGTATCTGTGGATCCTCATGAAGATTAGAACCTATTCCATGACCCACATATTCTCTTACTACTGAAAAATTATTTTTCTCTACTGATTCCTGAATAGCATAAGAAATATCTCCTAATCTATTACCAGGTTTTGCTTTTTCAATCCCCTTAAATAGTGATTCTTTGGTAACTGTTAGGAGTTTCTGAATTTTCGGATCTATCTTTCCTACTGGTACTGTCGCAGCAGTATCACCAAAATAACCTCTCCGATTTGTTCCAAGATCGATACTTATGATGTCTCCTTCTTTTAGTCTTCTTTTGCTAGGTATGCCATGTACTACTTCTTCGTTTATGGAAGTGCAGATTGAATATCGAAATTTATTTTCCTTTGGTCCATAACCCTTAAAAGCAGGTTTTGCTCCTTGTTTTATTATAAAGTCTTCAGCAATTTCATTAAGTTCTAAAGTGGTAATCCCTTCCTTCACATTTTCTTGTACCCTTTTTAGGGCATTTGCTGCTATCTTGCAACTCTCTCTAATATATTTAATTTCTTCAGGAGACCTTATGATAACCATCTATCTATTTCTGTAATTCCTTCTTCAAAATATTTTTAATTTCCAAAAAAGCTTCTCTACTTGTATTAGCATTTACTATAGCTAACAACTTTTTTTCCTGATAATATTTTTTTAGTGGTAAGGTTTGTTTGATGAATACCTGTAATCTATTTTTTATCGTTTCTTCTTTATCATCTTCTCTTTGATATAATTCTCCTCCACAAAGATCACAAACATTATCCTTTTTTGGAGGGTTAAATGACAAATTATAGTTTGTACCACATCTTTTACATACTCTACGACTAGTTAACCTATCAATTATCTGATTAAAAGGTAACTCAAAATAAAATACACAGTTAATGTGCTCATTAAGCTCTTTATTCACTTTTTCTAAAGATTTTGCTTGCTCTACATTTCGAGGAAAACCGTCAAAAATATAACCACTTTCACAATCTTTACGTTTTATTCTTTCTTTTATTATCTCTAAAATAATATTATCAGGTACCAAGTCACCTCTACCCATAATTTCCTTTACTTTTTGACCTAATTTAGTTTTTTTACTAATTTCCTCTCTTAATATTACTCCTGTTGAAATAACTGGTAATTTAAATTCTTCCTGTAATTTTTTAGCTACTGTCCCTTTTCCTACCCCAGGTGGACCTAATAGAATTAATCGCATACCTTTTCCTTTCTTACCACATTAACTTCTTCTTATTAATTTTCTCTTATTACCCTATTATTATAAATCACTTTTTAATAAAACCTTCATAATGTCTCATTAACAGATGTGATTCAATCTGCTGAACAGTCTCTAAAGCAACCCCTACCATAATTAATATAGAGGTCCCACCAAAATAAAAAGTGGTAATCCCTGTAACTTTTATTAAAATGTTAGGAATAATGGCAATTATTGCTAAAAACAATGCCCCACTTAAAGTTATTCGAGTCATTATATGATCAATATAATTAGCTGTGTTTTTTCCCGGTCTTATTCCAGGAATAAAACCTCCGTATTTTTTCATATTATCCGCTAAGTTAGCGGGGTTAAAAGTAATTGCTGAATAAAAGAAAGTAAATATTATTATTAAAATGGCATAAAAAGTCAAATAAAGGGGTTTCCCAGGCGAAAGAGCTTCAGATAAGCTTTTCATAAAAGTTATATTTTGAAAAAATTGCCCTATGGTAGCTGGAAAAAGTAATATTGCGGAAGCAAATATTATGGGAATAACCCCGGCCTGGTTCACTCGTAAAGGAATATGAGTTCCTTGCCCACCATACATTCTTCTACCTATTACTCTTTTAGCATACTGGACCGGTATTCTTCTCTGACCTTGCTGAATAGCTACAACTCCTCCAATAACCAATACAAATATTGCAAATAGCCCCAACAAAGAAATTAACCCAATTTCCCCGATATTCACAAGTTTTACAGTTTGAACAATTTGAGTGGGAATTCGTGCAATAATTCCCACAAAAATTATTATAGATATACCATTGCCGATACCGAAGTCAGTAATTTGTTCACCTAGCCACATTAAAAGACAAGTTCCAGCAGTGAGAGTAATTATCAATAAAAATCTATAACTTAAATCCGTGATCATCAATACCCCTATATTTTGCAACCAAAAACTTATCCCAAAAGCTTGAACAACAGCTAAAATAACGGTAAAATAACGAGTTATTTTGGTAATTTTATTTCTACCTTCTTCCCCTTCTTTAGACCATTGTTCCAAAATGGGAATTACAGATTGTAAAAGGCTCATAATAATGGATGCATTAATATAAGGCATTATCCCCAAAGCAAAAATGGAAAAACGACTTAATGCTCCGCCAGCGAATAGATCAAAAAAACCTAATATTCCGCCTTGAGCAAATAGATTAGCCATTGCTTCTGTATCTATGCCAGGTAAAGGTAAATGACTGCCTAATCTAACCACTATTACCATACTAACAGTAAAAATTAATCTCTTCTTGAGATCAGGAATTTTAAATAAATTACGTATGGTTTCAAACAATTATATCACCTCAATCTTCCCACCAGCTAATTTTATCTCTTCTATGGCTTTCCGACTAAATCTATTGGCTCTAATAGTTAATTTTTTATTAATTTTACCTTTAGCTAATATTTTTACCCCGTCACCTACTTTTTTAATTATTCCTTCCTCCATCAACTTTTGTGGGGTAATAACATCTCCATCTTTAAAAACATTTAATTTTTCGAGATTCACAATGTTAATATCTTTTTTAAATATATTTGTAAAACCTCTTTTGGGAATTCTTCTATATAAAGGCATTTGGCCTCCTTCAAAACCCCGTCTAACTCCACCACCTGAGCGAGAATTTTGTCCCTTCGATCCTCTGCAGGAAGTAAAACCATGTCCCGAACTACAACCTCTGCCTACCCTTTTAGATTTTTTAACTGACTTTGGAGCTGGGCTTAAATTATCTAATTTCATTGTCTGTTACCTCCATTGTTTGAAATGGTCTACTGTATATCTCCAATATGCTTTTGCCTCTTAATTTTTCTATATCCTTAACATTTTTTAAACTCATAAGTCCATTCATAGTAGCTTTTGCAATATTCAAATTATTGCTGCTCCCTAAAGATTTGGTTAAAATATCTTGAAATCCTGCAGCTTCTAATATTGTTCTGACTGCTCCACCAGCAATTACACCTGTTCCAGGAGACGCCGGTTTCATAATTACTGTAGCAGCTCCATAATGTCCTATAACTGTATATGGTATAGTCTTTTTTTTCATTCTAACTTTTATCAAATTCTTTTTTGCTTTTGATACTCCTTTTCTAATTGCTTCTGAAACATCTTTAGCCTTCCCATATCCTATACCTACAATCCCTTCTCCGTTTCCTACTACAACCATGGCAGCAAAACCAAATCTTCTTCCACCTTTTACAACTTTACTTACTCTATTTACAAAAACAACTGTTTCATTCAATTCTAAACTTTCCGGATTGATTTTTAGCACGTATCCACCTCCTCCCTTTTTTAGTTAACTATTTTCATAATTTTTATTCTTATATAAAATTATTATAGGTATAAACTGAAAACGCTAATACAGCAAAAGAATACCAATTAACCAATAAATAATTAAAAATCTATGCCGCCTTTTCTTGTATTTTCTGCAACTGCTTTCACTTTCCCATGGTATAAATAACCACCTCGATCAAAGACAACTTTCTTAATACCTTTATCTTTCATCTTTTGGGCCAATAATATCCCCAACATCTCTGCTGCCTTTATATTTCCTGTGTATTTTACTTTATTTTTTATTTCTGGGTCAAGTGTTGATGCAGAAACTAAAGTTCTCCCTCTTTCATCATCAATTACCTGTGCATAGATATGTTTTAAACTTCTAAAAATACATAACCGTGGCTTTTCATTGTTACCCCAAATCACTTTACGTATTCTTCTATGTCTTTTCAGTCTTGCTAATTTCTTATTTACTTCAGCCAATATTTGCACTCCTTTCTTATAAAATAAGAGCTTAGGGAAAAAATTCCTCTTACAATTAAAATATCTAAAATACTATTTTCATTAATTATTTTGCACCGGTCTTCCCAACTTTTCTTCTCACTATTTCATCGATATATCTTATTCCTTTTCCTTTATATGGTTCAGGTTTTCGTAGTTCTCTTATCTTCGCCGCAATTTCTCCTACTTCTTTTTTATCAATGCCTTTTACCTTAATTATCTTTTGTTTTTCCACTTCGAATTCGATTCCTTTCGGAGGATCGACTTTTACTGGATGAGAGTAGCCAATTTGAATCATTAATTTACTACCTTCTAGGGCAGCCCGGTATCCTACGCCATTAATTTCTAAAACTTTTTCAAATCCCGCTGATACCCCTTTTACCATATTATCTATTAAACTTCTACTTAGGCCATGTAAAGACCTATGGAATTTACTTTCAGAATGTCTAGAAACATATATTTTATCTTCATCTATTTTTACTCCAATACTAGGATGAATATTTTTTTCTAAGACCCCTTTTTCTCCTATTACTTTTAACTTATTATTATCAAGTTCAACCTTAATTCCCTTAGGAATAATTACTGGTTTCTTCCCTATTCTGGACATACTAAACCTCCTCTTTCTCGTATTGTGTTATATCATATTGCGATTCTGCACTTCTCTCAGTAAATACCATTAAAAAGAGAGTAATAAGTCTATCCTTTCCTTAGGAAAAATAGTAAAGATCTCATTCCTGAGATCGCTATCATCCCTGCGACTACTCGAAATGATATTTTTTACTTTTTATCCCAACTCCTAAAATCTAGCTCCTTACTTCTTTTTCTTGGAGATATATGATATGCTACACCCTAATTTACTTACCAAACACAACAAATAACTTCCCCGCCAAGATGCCTCCGCAAAGCCTCTTTTCCAGTCATAATACCTTTTGAAGTAGATATTATAGAAATTCCCAAACCACCTAACACTTCAGGTATTTCATCTTTTTTAACATAAACTTTTAATCCGGGTTTGCTAATTCTCTTAAGATTATTAATAGCCTTTTCTTTATTTATATATTTCAAATAGATAATTAATTGACCCTGCTTATTATCCTCTTTATATCTATAGTCTTTAATAAATCCCTCATCTTTTAGTATACGAACAATTTCTAATTTCATTTTTGATGCTGGTACTGATAGAGATTTATGTCGCATTTTATTTGCATTTCTTATGCGAGTTAATAAATCCGCAACAGGATCTGATATAACACTCATAAATAACGTCCTCCTCTCTTCAACTTCAACTTTTTATTTATCTCGCTTCATACAAGTTTTTACCAGCTTGATTTAATTACACCAGGCAATTCTCCTCTGTGAGCCATTGTTCTAAAACATATTCTACATATCCCAAATTTTCTAAGATAACCTCTTGGTCTCCCACAGATGCTACATCGAAAATATTTTCTTACTTTATATTTAGGCTCTCTTTTTGCCTTTGCTATTAGGGCTTTTTTTGCCACACTATTTCCTCCTTTTTCAGTGGTTAATTGCTTGTTTAGTTACTTAACTGCTTAGCTAACCAGTTAGTTTAAAATTAATTTATCAACTAACTAATTAGCTAAGCAAGTAATTATATTCTTTCTTATGTCTCGTATCTATAGAAATCAAAAAACAAAGACCCTGACTATTGAATTTTGAATACCCAAGTAGTTTTAAAATAAGTTTTGAATTCTAGGTGATGCATAATACGAGATCCGAACGACGATATATGTAATACAAAAATAAACTATTTTTTAAAAGGCATACCCATATACTCTAAAAGAGCTCTACCTTCTTCATCATTTTTAGCATTAGTTATGATAGTAACATTCATCCCTAAAGTATTAGCAGCTTGATCAAAATCTATTTCCGGGAAAATCAACTGTTCTTTTATTCCTATAGTATAATTCCCTCTTCCATCAAAGGAATCAGATGGGACACCTCTAAAATCTCGAATTCTAGCAATAGCCACATTAATGAATTTATCTAAAAAGTCATACATCCTCTCATTTCGTAAAGTAACTTTACAACCTACAGGCATGCCTTTTCTAACTCCAAAATTAGAAATAGATTTTTTTGCTCTGGTAATAATAGGTTTTTGACCACTGATAATAGCTAATTCCTTGACAGCTTCATCCATAATCTTAGAATCTTTAATAGAACTCCCTAAGCCCATGTTAATCACTACCTTTTTTAATCTAGGAACTGCCATTACGCTTTTATATTTAAATTTTTTCATCATTTCTGGAATAACTTGTTCAAAATATTTATCTTTTAACCGGGGCATAACTAACCTCCTAAACCTTATCTATTATTTCTCCACATTTTTTGCATACTCTAACTCTCTTGCCCTCTTTAGTTCTTTCTCTTTTTATATTTGTAGGTTTATTGCATTTGTTACAAATTAATTTAATATTAGAAATATTCAATGTACCCTCTTTTTCAATTACTCCTCCTTGTGGAACTTTTTGAGTAGGCTTATTATGTTTTTTTAAAAAATTCACACCTTCAATTATTACCTTCATTTTTCTAGGGAAAATACTAACAATTTTCCCACTTTTTCCTTTATCATCTCCACTTATAACTAATACATTATCTCCCTTTTTAAAATTTACTTTGTTAACCACACCACTATCCCTCCATTCACTCTATACCACTTCTGAAGCTAGTGATATTATTTTCATAAAATTTTTATTCCTTAATTCACGAGCGACAGGTCCAAATATTCTTGTTCCTACTGGTTCATTCTGATTATTTATTATTACCGCTGCATTGTCATCAAATCGAATATAAGAACCATCGGGGCGACTATGTTCTTTCTTGGTCCTAACAACAACTGCCTTTACTACATCACCCTTTTTACATGTTCCTCCTACTGCTGCTTCCTTGACTGAAGCAACAATAATATCCCCAATTTTAGCATATCTTCTTCGAGAACTACCTAAGACTTTTATACATTGTATTTGCTTAGCGCCTGAATTATCTGCGACAAATAATCGTGTTTGCATTTGTATCATCTTAACTACCTTCTCTCTTTAATCATAATTATATAGTCGTTAGTATATACCATAGCGTAGAACGTTATGGACGTATGCAACACGCCCCTCCTACTTCCTAAACGCTAAACGCTATACCTAATTAAATAATATTCACTATTTGATCTAAATTATTTTATTTCGTTTTTTCCAATATTTCTACAACTCTCCATCTTTTTCTTCTGCTTAAAGGTCGAGTTTCTGCAATCTTTACCTTATCTCCAATGTCACAATTATTTTTTTCGTCATGAGCTATAAATTTTGATGATTTTTTTATTCGTTTTCCATAAAGAGGATGTGCCACCAGGTATTCTACTTTTACGACCACACTCTTTTCCATTTTATCACTAACAACTCTACCAACTTTTGTTTTTATCTTCCCCCCGGACAATATTTAACCCTCCTTCATTAATTCATATTTTATTTTTTTGTAATTCAATTTCTCTTAAGATTGTTTTTACCCGAGCAATATTACGTTTTACTTCTCTTATCCTCATGGGATTACCTAATTGTCCCGTTACCATTTGAAATCTTAAACTGAATAACTCATCCTTAAAATCAACTAACTTTTTTTGAAGTTCCTCTATTGACAAATCTCTTAATTCATTAGATTTCATTTATTCCACCACCTGTTCTTCTCTAGAAAGAAACCGAGTTTTTATAGGTAATTTATGTGCGGCTAAACGCAATGCCTCTTTTGCTAAACTTTCATCTACTCCCCCTAATTCAAACAATATCTTTCCAGGTTTCACCACAGCTACCCAATGATCTGGTGCTCCTTTTCCTTTACCCATTCTAGTTTCTGCTGGTTTCTTAGTTACTGCTTTATCAGGAAACATTCTTATCCAAACCTTTCCACCTCTTTTTACGGCATGGGTAATACTAATTCTTGCGGCTTCAATTTGAGCACTAGTTATCCAATGAGGCTCTAATGCTTGTAAGCCAAATTCGCCAAAAGCTAGCATATTTCCTTTATTAGCACAACCTTTTATCTTTCCCCTATGGGGTTTACGGTATTTTGTTCTAGTTGGTTGTAACATTTTTCTGTTTTCCTCCTACATCTAATTCTTCAGCAGCTTTATTAATTAAAACACCAGCTTTTTGTTTCTGGGTATTTTTTTCTACAATTTTATCATTCTTTGAAGGTAATATCTCCCCTCTAAAAATCCAAACTTTAACACCAATTTTTCCATAAGTGGTATTAGCTTCAGCAAATCCATAATCTATATCTGCTCTCAAGGTATGAAGAGGTAATCTTCCTTCTAAATGCCACTCTGTCCTAGCTATTTCTGCTCCACCTATTCTTCCAGAGCAAGATATTTTTATCCCTTCAGCCCCTGCCCTCATAGAGCGGTTTGCTGCTTGTTTCATAGCTCTTTTAACTGAACCTTTTCTTTCTAGCTGTTCAGCAATCGTCTCCGCAACCAATTGAGAATCCAACTCGGGAAGCTTTACTTCGCTGATTTTAATTTGCAAATCACCCTTTACAAACTTTGCCAACTCATTCCTTAATTTAGTTACTTCTGCTCCTTTTCTTCCAATAACAATTCCAGGTCTTGAACATTTTATGGCTACTCTTACCCGATCAGCTATACGCTCTATTTCTATAACCGATATACCAGCATGTTTGAGATGGGTTTTAATAAAATCTTTTATTTTATAATCTTCGTATATATACTTCGCGTAATTTTTTTTAGCAAACCATTTAACGTCCCAATCTCTTATGATTCCAATTCTTAAACCTTTTGGATGTACTTTTTGTCCCAATTATCTTTCCTCCCTTTTACTATCAACTACAATAGTGATATGGCTGGTTCTCTTTCTAATTCTACTAGCTCTCCCCATAGCTCTTGGTCTATATCTTTTCAAAGTAGGCCCTTCATTTACAAAAGCTTCGGAAACATATAAATCTTCTACATCTATATTATTATTATTTTGAGCATTATATATTGCTGATTTTAAAACACTATAAACCATCTTAGCTGAACGGTTAGGAAGAAACTTTAATACTAAAAGAGCTTCGCCTGCATCTTTACCACGAATTATATCTACAGCTTGTCTTCCCTTACGAGCAGAGATTGGTAAATATTTTCCTTCTGCCTTTACACCCATTGTTTTCCTCCTAATTATTAACTTTATTCAAACTTGTACCCGTCAAAATGGGTAGGATAATTTACTTTTTTAACCTTGGAATCTTTTTTAAATTCCTGGGCTATTTTATTGAGGTCGATCTCTCTGTATGAGCACTGTGTCCTTTAAAAATTCGAGTTGGAGCAAATTCTCCAAGTTTATGGCCTACCATATTTTCAGTAATATATACTGGTATATGCCTTTTACCATTGTGGACAGCAATAGTATGTCCAACCATTATTGGGAAAATAGTCGAATTTCTAGACCAAGTCTTGATTATTGCTTTCTTCCTCTTTTGATTTAATTCTCGTATTTTGCTTAATAATTTCTCATCAACATAAGGTCCCTTTTTAAAAGATCTAGACATTTAAAAAAACTACCTCCCTAAACTATATTTTTTTCATCCGGTTTTTAACAATATATTTATCCGATATTTTATTTTTCTTCCTAGTACGGTATCCTTTAGCAGGTATACCATTTGGAGAAACTGGATGTCTTCCACCTGCGCTTTTTCCTTCTCCCCCACCCAATGGGTGATCAATAGGATTCATTGCTACACCGCGTACTGTAGGTCTTATACCTAACCACCGTTTTTTACCTGCCTTACCGTACGATAAATTTTCATGATTGAGATTACTTATTTGCCCTATAGTAGCCATACAATCTAAGCTTATTAATCTTACTTCTCCAGAAGGTAATTTGATGTGTGCATATTTACCTTCTTTGGCCATTAGTTGAGCTGTTGTCCCAGCCGATCGGACTAACTTACCACCTTGCCCAGGATTTAATTCTATATTATGAATTAATGTTCCAACAGGAATATCCTTTAAGGGCCTTGCATTTCCAACTTTTACATCTGATTCTTTACCAGAAATAACTATATCTCCCACGTTCAATTTTTCAGGGCACAAGATATACCTTTTCTCGCCATCATAATATTTTAAAAGAGCAATACGAGCCGAACGATTAGGATCGTATTCAATACTTGCTACCTTAGCTGGAATCCCATCTTTGTTTCTTTTGAAATCAATTATTCTGTATTTTCTTTTATTTCCCCCTCCCTGATGTCTTACGGTTAATCTACCTTGATTATTTCTTCCACCTTTTTTATTTATGCCTTTGGTCAAAGATTTTTCAGGTCTTTCAGTAGTTATTTCATCAAAAGATGAGATAGACATAAATCTTCTACCTGGAGAGGTTGGTTTAAACTTTTTTATCTCTGCCACTTTAATCTACACCTTTCTTAAAATTCTTTTTAATTTCAAGGTTGTCAGGGGAATAATCTCACCCCTTTGAAACTAACATATCTTTCGATATTTCTTTTATACTATATCTTTATCATTCTCGACAATCTTATTAGAATCTATTCCTTCTTAATTAGATAAGTGCTCGTAAACATAATTAAAGAAAATATTCTTTTTGTATAGCTTTTTTTAAATTTTTATAATAATTGAAGTCCTTATTTAGAAGTATAAAATTTCTTTAATTCTTATACTTCTAAATATTTTCTAGTTCCTTAATCTTCTCACCTGTTTTTAAAGTTACTATTGCTTTCTTCCAATGTGATGTCTTACCTGAGTATCTACCTAGTCTCTTCTTTTTCCCAGGTACTTTCACAATATTAACCTTAACTACTTTTGTTTTGAATTTTTCTTCAACAGCTTTTCCAATTTCGGAACTATTGGCTTCCCAATCAACCTTAAATATATATTTATTTTCTTCTTTTAATCTAACACTTTTTTCAGAAATTATTGGATGTAATATAATATCTCTATCAGAAGGCATTATGATAAAACCTCCTCAATCTGTTTTATTGCTTCTTTGGTAAAAATTGCTTTCCCATGATTTAAAAGATCGTAGCTATTAAGTTTAGAAACGGGTAGTGCTATTGCACCTTGGATATTTCTTATTGCTTGTTCTATATTTTTATCCTCTTTCTCAATTATTACTATTGGTTTTTTAAGTGCTTTTAGATTTTTTAAAATTTCAATTATCTTTTTAGTCTTATTTTCATTTAAAGACAATTTATCTAAAATCATAATTTCGTTATTCTTTGCTTTAGCCGAAAGAACCGATTTCAAAGCAACAATTTTCATCTTTTTAGGTAAAGAATATGAATAATCTCTTGGAGTAGGTCCAAATACTGTCCCCCCCCCGATCCAAATAGGAGAACGGTTAGATCCTGCTCTAGCCCTTCCAGTACCTTTTTGTCTCCAGGGTTTAGCCCCTCCTCCACTTACTTCACTTCTATTTTTTGTTGAAGCGGTCCCCCTTCTCTTATCTGCTAAATAACGTTTTACAACTTGATGGACAAGGTATTTGTTTATTTTAGCGTTAAAAATATTCTCATTTAGGGAAATCTCTCCAATTTCTTCTCCTTTAATATTATGTACAGATAGATCAATCATAGCTAATCCTCCTTCCCTGATAAATATACCTTGACTATTACCTAGTTTTATTAATTATAAGTATTGTTCCTTTTGCTCCAGGCACAGCACCTTTTACTAAAATTAAATTTCGTTGAATATCTACTTTCACTACTTCTAAATTTTTCATTTTTACTTTGTTGTTCCCCATATGACCAGGTAATTTTTGTCCTTTGAAGACTCGGGCAGCATCTGTAGCACCAATAGAACCTACTGCTCTATAATATTCTTTTTGACCGTGTGTTTTCGGTCCCCCAGAAAAATTATGTCTCTTAATTGCGCCAGCAAAACCCTTTCCTTTCGATATTCCAGTAACATCTATCTTCTCACCTTCCTTAAAAATATCTACTTTAATCTCTCCATTAGTAGATATCTTATTGGAAGCGTCCACTTTAAATTCTTTTATATATTTTAAAGGCTCTATTTTTGCTTTATTAAAATGACCTAATAAAGGCTTAGAAACTTTTTTCTTGTCTATATCTTTAAATCCTAATTGTACAGCATTATAGCCATCTTTTTCTTCATTTTTTAACTGTACTACTCGGCAGGGACCTGCAAGAATTACAGTAACTGGAATAGAATCACCGTCCTTATTAAATATTCTGGTCATTCCTAACTTTTCTCCTATTAATCCTAAAGCCATTTTTACTTTCTTCACCTCCAGATCTAATCGCTAAAATCTCAAATTATTTCTTCCCCCAATTGTCTTTAAACCCTTACCGCCTTTTGTTATTTTTTAATTTCAGGCAATACTTTTCTGAAATTGATATTAGAATAAATTCTTTATTCAAACTCGTGCCCGTTAAAAACGGGTATTGTTTCAATTATTCTAAAGTTTTTATTTCGATATCCACTCCGGAAGGTAAATCAAGATGCATCAATGCTTCGATAGTTTTAGTTGAAGGTTCCAGGATATCGACTAATCTCTTATGAGTCCGCATTTCAAACTCTTCTCTCGACTTCTTATCCACATGTGGTGAACGTAACACGCAATATCTATTTATTTCAGTTGGCAAAGGTATAGGACCAGAATATTTTCCTCCTATCCTTTTTACAGTTTCAATAATTTTTAAAATAGAATTATCCAATATTCTATGGTCGTATGCTTGTATGCGAATTCTTATCTTTTGCATATATTTTTTATTTTACCTCCCCATTTTTTCGTATCTCGTATCTCGTCAGAGTCATTGTAGAAACGTATAGCAATACGTCTTTACTTTCAGATATTCAAATTATTCTTGTATGGACAGGCGAGACGCCTGTCCTATTAACGACTAACGACTATTCACTAACGACTAATTTATTCTATAATCTCACTTACTACTCCAGCACTAATGGTGCGCCCTCCTTCTCTTA
>CAYTKP010000002.1:0-6290 GCA_964438695.1 uncultured Atribacterota bacterium
TTTAAATGTATTTTATGCTACTGCCGCTGGATTGATTGCCGGTATAATTATCGGACTGATTACTGAATATTATACCTCATACCACTATTGTCCGGTAAAATCAATTGCTAAATCCTCACTTACTGGGGCAGCTACTACTATTATTTCGGGATTAGCAGTGGGTATGCAAAGTACTGTTATTCCTTTGCTTATAATTGCCACTACAGTTTTAGTAGCTTATAAGTTTGCGGGGATATACGGTATAGCAGTTTCTGCGGTAGGAATGTTATCAATTGTAGGAATGACTGTTTCGGTAGATTCTTATGGCCCTATTGCTGATAATTCTGGCGGAATTGCTGAAATGGCTGGTCTGGACCCAAAAGTTCGAGAAATTACTGATTCTCTAGATGCTGTGGGTAACACTACAGCAGCTATTGGAAAAGGTTTTGCTATTGGTTCAGCAGCATTAACTGCCTTAGCTTTATTTTCCGCTTACTGTAAATCGGTAGGTTTAGAAGTTGTTAGTATTACTAATCCTATGGTAGTAGCAGGAATGTTTATCGGCGGAGCTCTACCTTACCTATTTTCTGCTTTAGCAATAAATGCTGTAGGGAAAACCGCTTCTTTAATGATAGAAGAAGTTCGGCGACAATTTAGAGAAATACCGGGTCTAAGAGAGGGAAAGGCTAAGCCTGATCCAGCTAAATGTGTGGATATTAGTACTAAAGGCGCATTGAAAGAGATGATTTTACCCGGATTATTAGCTGTAGTATCTCCTATATTAGTAGGGATAGTTTTAGGTTCAGAAGCGTTAGGAGGTTTATTAATTGGAGCAGTATTGGTAGGAGTTTTATTGGCAATTATGATGGCTAATTCCGGTGGGGCTTGGGATAATGCAAAAAAATATATCGAACAGGGAAATTATGGTGGGAAAGGTACTGATGCACATGCTGCTGCAGTTATAGGTGATACAGTAGGTGATCCCCTCAAGGATACCGCAGGACCTTCAATGAATATTTTAATTAAAGTAATGTCCATAGTTGCCTTAGTTTTTGTTCCACTATTTATAAAGTAGTTTCGAATATTGCGTATCGAGTGAAGATGACAAGATGGTTAACTGGTTAAAAGATTAATGCTGGACTAGCGTAGAGAAAAAACGTGCTTTATCTTAATGTAGTAAGGAGTGTTTTAGAGCATCGGAATTTTTTGATATTCCGATGCTCTAAAATAATTTCTTTGCTACTAATTTACTTAGAGAATTAGTAAATTTGTTAAATACTCAAGGAGAATTTCCAATTGAGATTTTATGATTTAATTACAAAAAAAAGAGATGGGCAAGAATTATCTCAAGAAGAAATAAATTTCATGATAAAGGAATATTGTGAAGATAGAGTTCCTGATTATCAGATGTCTGCTATGTTAATGGCTATCTATTTTAAAGGAATGAGCAATAGTGAGATAAAACATTTGACTATTGCTATGGTTAATTCCGGAAAAATTATTGATCTTAATTCTATACCAGGAATTAAAGTCGATAAACACAGTACTGGCGGAGTAGGAGATACTACTACTCTTGCTCTTGCACCGATGGTAGCTGCTGCAGGAGTCCCTGTTGCTAAGATGTCAGGACGTGGTTTGGGCCATACAGGTGGTACAATTGATAAGTTAGAATCGATTGAAGGTTTCAAAACAGAGTTAAGCCTTAATGAATTTATAGAAATAGTAAAGAAAGTTGGAGTATCAATTATTAGTCCTACTTCTGATTTAGCCCCAGCAGATAAAAAACTATATGCCCTGAGAGATGTAACCGCAACAGTTGATAGCATTCCTTTAATTGTTAGTAGTATTATGAGTAAAAAGATTGCTGCAGGTGCCGATGCAATTGTGTTAGATGTGACTACTGGAAGTGGCGCTTTTATAAGTAGATACGAAGATGCTTTGAAATTAGGAGAAATTATGGTCGATATTGGATTAGAACTAGGAAAAGAGACTGTAGCAATAATTACAAATATGGATGAACCATTGGGTTTCGCAATAGGAAACTCCCTGGAAGTTAGGGAGGCTGTTGAGGTACTAAAAAATAAAGGGCCAGAAGATTTACGCAAACTTTGCATTGTTCTTGGCTCTTATATGTTAAAATTAGGTGGTATGGTTAATAGTATTGAAGAGGGAAAACGTAAATTGATAAATATTTTAGAAGAAGGCAGAGCATTTACTAAATTTAAGGAAATGGTAGTAGCTCAGGGAGGAAATTTTCAGGTAATCGAAGATCCAGAATTATTGCCAACAGCTAAATACTGCTTTAAAGTTAAAGCAAATAGAAGCGGATATGTGCAAAGAACAGATTCTCGATTGATTGGTGAGAGTGCTATGCTTTTGGGAGCAGGTAGAGAAAATAAAGAGTCTAAAATAGATTTATCTGTTGGTATTGTTTTAAAAAAGAAAATTGGTAATAAAGTTAATATTAATGAGGACTTAGCTGAAATTTATTATAATGATGCAGAAAAATTAGAAGATGCCAAGAAAAAATTACTGTCTTCATTTAGTATAGGTGACAAAAAACCGCGAAAATTACCACTAATTTTAGCTGCTGTTAACCAGGAGGGAATTAAAGAATTTACTTATAAATAGTATAAGATATATGATGTATTATATGTCGTTATGTATATGTATATGAGATATGTATATTAATTAGATTTCTTTCCTCTCTTTCCTCTCTTTCATTCTTAACTTTATGTTAGCATTTATGTACTTCACATTCATATGTTTATTTTAAAACATAGAAATTTCCAAAATTCGATACTCTAAAATAAATTTTCACCCTATTTTCACTGGCACAAGTTTTTTAAATAAGGAATAGATCAAAACAAATTTATCAGGTTCAGGAATGGTATCATATAAAATGAAAAAAAATAGCAAAAGGCGTAGAGGGGTTTCAGAGGACTTTGCCCTCTAGCAATCTTTTTATATGATATACTATCTTGTGTTTATTTGTGTTATAATTTTAAATAAAAAATTAAAAAAGAGGATAGATTGTTGGAAGTAATTATTAGTCATCAAAGTACTGATTTTGATTCTTTAGCAGCTATGGTGGCAGCTAAAAAAATATATAAAAATGCTTTATTAGTTTTTCCTGGTGCGGTGGAGAAAAATGTTAGAAAATTTATATCAATATATGGTGACCTAATAGAAGTAATTTCACTTAAAAGTATAAAAATGCAAGATATTACTAAGTTGATAATAGTTGATACTCGAATAAAAAGAAGAATTGGTGCTTTTGCTAATATATTAAAAAAGAGAGATTTAGAAATTCATATTTATGATCATCACCCTGCAACTGCAGATGATATTAAAGGAAATCTTAATGTTATTGAAGAAGTAGGAGCAACTACTACTATACTTCTAAAAAAAATTAGGAAGATGAAATTAGAAATTACCCCGATTGAGGCAACTCTTTTTGCTTTAGGAATTTATGAAGATACTGGTTCTTTAACTTTTTCTACTACTACTATTGAGGATATTAATTGTATTTCTTTCTTGTTCAATAAAGGAATAAAATTAAAAGTTGTATCCAATTTTATGAACATTGGATTAAGTTTGACTCAAAAAAAATTGCTAAATCAATTACTTCTTTCATCTAAAGAAATTTTTTGTAAGGGTGTGAGAGTTAATATCGCAAAAGCTGAAATGAAAAATTATACAGAAGGTTTAGCCCTTCTTACTCATAAATTAATAGAAATTGAAAATAGTGATGTTTTTTTTACCTTAGTTAAAATGGAAGAAAGGATATACATAGTAGGAAGAAGCAGGACAAATGCGGTGGATGTAGATGAAGTATTGAAAGAATTAGGAGGTGGAGGACATTTTCAGGCAGCTTCAGCCGTGGTTAAAGATTTTACCTTAGACGAATTAGAAAAAAAACTTTTGAAAATTTTGGAAAGAAAAATAAAATTAGGAATTATGGCGAAAGATATTTTATCTTCTCCAGTTAAAACTGTTAATTCTTCAACATCCATTTCAGAGATGGAAAAAATCTTATTGAGATATGGGCATACAGGAATTCCGGTAGTGGAAGAGGGGGAATTAAAAGGTATTATTACTATGCAAGAAGTAAATAGAGCTGCACGTCATGGATTTGGAAAAGAACCAGTGAGTAAGTTTATGTCAAATCAGATAATTAGTGTTGATCAAAACACTCCTTTGACTGAAATTCAAGAATTGATGATAACCCATGATATAGGGAGGATATTAGTAGTAGACCAGGATAAAAGATTAATGGGAATAGTTACTAGAACTGATTTGATAAGGAGCTTGTATGGAGAATATAATATCCCAAAAAGTTCATTTTCAACATATACTGAAAGCAATTATAAATTAAAGAGAGAAAAAATAATAAATTTAACCAAGAAGATATTTCCCAAAAGGGTTCAAGATATTTTAAAAAAGATTGGAGAAATAGGTGATAGATTGTCTTTTCCCGTATTTATGGTAGGAGGTGTGGTTAGAGATCTGCTTTTGGAAATTAAAAATCTCGATCTTGATATTGTTGTTGAGGGAGATGGAATAGAATTTGCTCGAAATTTGAGTAGAGAATTAGGGGGGATAGTTAGGATTCATAAAAAATTTAGCACAGCAGTTGTGATTTTACCTGATGGTCTTAAGGTAGATATAGCAACTGCTCGTAGAGAATTTTATGAATATCCAGCTGCTCTTCCTCAAGTAGAATTGAGTTCTATAAAAAAGGATCTATATAGAAGAGATTTTACCATAAATGCAATGGCCATACAGTTGAATTGTAAAAATTATGGAAAATTAATCGATTTCTTTGGAGGGCAGAGAGATTTAAAGTTAGGCATTATAAGAGTTTTATATAATTTAAGTTTTGTTGAGGACCCTGCACGCATTATAAGAGCAATAAGATTTGAGCAACGATATAATTTTAAGATGGATAGATCGACAGAAGATTTTCTCAAAAAAGCTATTGATGATAAATTGCTTATTCGATTAAGAAAGAAAAGGGTTGCTGAAGAATTAATATTAACATTAAAAGAGAAAAATCCAACAAAAGCTTTAAAAAGAATGAAGGATCTGGGAGTTTTGAAATATGTCCTCCCGGATACAGAAATAAATACGGATATGATTGAAAAATTAGATAAAATAAGTGAAAGTTATAATTTCTGGCAAAAAAATATATCTAAGGAAGAAGTCGATTTATGGTTAATATACTTTTATTTTTTAGTATACCAATTAGAGCAGAAAAAAATCCAAAAAATATGCAAAAAATTACTGTTAAAGCCGAAAATTATTGATAAAATAAACTATATTTATCTAAATTTAAATTCAGTTATTGATTTTTTGTCACAAAAAGAAAGATTATTGCCTAGCTTAATTTATAAAAAATTAAAAGATGCACCAAATGAGCTTCTATTCATAGCAATAATGGAGAGTAGATCAAGTATAGTAAAAGAAAGGATAGTCGACTTTATTAAAAATTACAAAAAGGAAAGATTGTGTATTTCTGGAAAAGACCTAAAAAAAATGGGTATAAAACCAGGTCCTGTTTATTCAAATATTTTGAGTGTCTTACTAAGTGCTAAATTAGATGGGGAAGTGAATAATAAGGAAGAAGAAATTAAATTTGTACTAAATCTTATAGAAGGAAAGGGAAAATAATAAAAAATGTTAAATAATATATTCGAGATTGTTTGGAGTATCCCGGCTGTTTTAATTGCCATTACTCTTCATGAATATTGGCATGGGAAAATTGCTTATAATTTAGGTGATCCAACTGCCGCTCAGGCAGGAAGGCTTACCTTGAATCCTTTAGCTCATCTTGATCCCATGGGTACTTTAATGCTACTTCTATTTCGTTTTGGCTGGGCAAAACCAGTGCCAGTAAATTTCAATAATCTAAATAACCCTAAAAGAGATATGATTTATGTGTCTTTAGCAGGACCTATTGCCAATATATTTACTGCTATTCTATTTGCTATTATTTTAAGATTAAGTTATTATTTCATTGACCAAATAACTTTAGTTAAGAATACGGCCTTTTTAAGCTTATCTTTTACTTTACTTAAGGGATGGTTATTTTTTTTACGAACCGGCGTGTTGTTAAATTTAGTTCTGGCAATATTTAATTTAATACCAATCCCCCCTTTAGATGGTTCTAAAATATTAATAGGTCTATTACCTTATTCCCAAGCTTATAGATATGCTAAATTAGAATCTTATGGACCAATTATCTTATTAATTCTTGTATTAAGTGGTATAATTGGAAAAGTATTATTTCCTGTAGTATTTTTTCTATT
>CAYTKP010000002.1:6390-23244 GCA_964438695.1 uncultured Atribacterota bacterium
TTGTATTAAGTGGTATAATTGGAAAAGTATTATTTCCTGTAGTATTTTTTCTATTCCGCTTGCTAGTTTAAAACAAATCCTAACAAAATTCTCAGAAAAAGTCTTATGTTGAACCATAACAAAACAGAAAAGATAATTTAAACAGACTAAGTTTTAAGTTTTAAACTATGGGTTTTTGCTTTTAACTTTATATCGGCAATTAAAAACTATAATTAATATAAGTAAATTAATAGAAAATATAGTTTAATAATAAAATTAAGGAAGGAGTATTTATTCATATGAAAGGAATAATTTTTAGTGGAATGCGTCCAACGGGGAAATTACATTTAGGAAATTACTTGGGAGCTTTAGAAAATTGGGTAAAACTCCAGGAAGAATATAAATGTTTTTATGGAGTTGTCGATTTACACGCTCTAACTACCGGGTATAAACAAACTACAGAGTTAAAAGAAAATATTAGAGAAATGCTTATAGATTGGTTTTCTGCTGGTGTTGATCCGGAAAAGAGTACTGTATTAATACAATCTTATGTACCAGAACACTCGGAATTACATCTGCTTTTTTCTATGATAACTCCGATGTCCTGGTTAGAAAGGAATCCAGTTTTGAAAGAACAAGTCCGTGATTTGGGATTGAAAGAGAATATTAATTATGGCCTTTTAGGATATCCAGTTTTAATGGCTTCAGATATTTTAATCTATAAATCAAATACCGTACCTGTTGGGGAAGATCAACTACACCATATAGAATTAGCTAGGGAAATAGCCAGGAGATTTAATAATCTTTATGAAAATGTTTTTCCTCTACCCCAAGCAAAATTGACTAAAATACCCAGGGTTCCTGGAATTAATGGAAAAAGAATGAGCAAGAGCGTAGGGAATACTATATCGATTTCTGATTGTCCAAAGATAATTACTGAAAAGGTTAAATCAATGATAACTGATACTGAAAAGATAAAATTAAATGACTTAGGGCATCCTGATGTTTGTGTTGTATTTACTTATCAGAAGATATTTAATCCAAATCAATATAAAGAAATTTCTACTGGGTGCAAATCGGGGAAATTAGGATGTGTAGAATGTAAAAAAATATTAGCCCAAATGTTAATAGATAAATTTGAAGTATTTAGAGAGAAAAGAAGATATTTTGAAAAAAAACCAGAAATACTTAGAGATATTGTTATAGAGGGGAGCAGAAAAGCAAGAGAAGTAGCTCAACAAACTCTCGAAGAAGCAAAAAGGGCTATGAAAATTTATTATGAGTAGTACAAATGCAAAATTCAAGATAAAATTTGAAAAATTTGAAGGTTCTTCCAATGAATTGGTAAGAAGCATAAAAGAAAATATTATAGATATTAACTATGTACCTATTGTTGAAATATTAAATCATTTTTTGGAATTTCTTTCTAAGAATAGAGGTAATATTGATATAGATATTGCTAGTGAAACTATCACTAATGCTGCAATAATATTAAAAATGAAATCTGAGCAACTTTTGCCCGATCTGAAAAATAAAAATGAGGTAGAAACCGATGAAGAGAAAGAAGATGAGCAAATTTTAGATAATAAGGATGTATATCTTAAGGAATATAATAAATATCAAAAAATAGTTAAATACTTAAATCAAAAAAAATACAACCAAGATGATATTTTTTTTCCTTTTGGTAAAAATAATGACGAAAAAATAGATATAGAAATCCAGGAGGTTGATTTAGCAGACCTTTTAAGTGCATTAGAGAAAATTTTAAAAAATAAAAAGAAAGAAGAATTTGTTCCGATTAAAAGAAGAACTTTTACTGTAGCTACGAAGATGAATGAGATATTAGATATATTAAGGTATAATAAAGAAGGAATATCATTCGACTATTTTATGGAAACTGCCCAAACAAAATTGGAAATTATTGTTATCTTTCTGGCTTTATTAGAACTTATATATTATAAAAAGATTGTGTGTCATCAAAATGGAAATTTTGGTAGAATTATATTTTACCTGAAAGGAGAGGATTTACATTCAAAGAAGAATTAAAAAATCATTCTGAATGGAAAAATATAATAGAATGTCTATTATTTGTGTCTGATAACCCTTTAACCATAGATAGAATTAAAGAGATTACTGGGCTTGAGAGGAAAAATATTAATCTATTGCTAAGGGAGTTAATATCAGATTACGAAAAATCTGATAAACCCTATAAAATATACGAGATCGCAAGGGGTTATAAATTAGGAACTAAGCCACAATATGCTAATTGGGTAAAAAAGATATCAGAAAACAAGAAAAGATATCAAATTTCTAAAGCTGCTTTAGAAACCTTAGCGATTATTGCTTACAATCAACCCGTTACTCGATTAGAAATTGAAAAAATAAGAGGGGTAAACAGTTCGGGAGTATTGTTCAATTTATTAAAACATAAATTCATAAGAATAAGCGGAAGAAAGAAAGTTCCCGGTAATCCATTATTGTATAAAGTAACAGATCTATTTTTGCTCCATTTTGGTTTAAAAAAACTTTCAGATCTTCCTAAATTAGATGAAATTGGAATTGATTAATATGTACGAAAGATTACATAAATATTTAGCAAGAGCAGGTATCGCTTCTCGAAGAAAATGCGAAGAACTTATCCTTCAGGGACTTGTAAGAGTAAATCATCAGATTGTAACTAAATTGGGGACTAAAATAGACTCTCAGAAAGATATAATCGAAGTAAAGGGAAAGATAGTAAAAATACTAAATCATAAAAAACATATTTATATATTATTATATAAACCAAAAGGATATTTAACCTCTTTATATGACCCTTATAATAGACCGACCATATTAGATCTCCTAAAGGGCGTTAATGAAAGGATCTATCCTGTTGGTCGTTTAGATTATAATTCAGAAGGCTTATTGCTTTTGACTAATGATGGTGAAATAACCTATGCACTGACTCATCCTTCAAAAAAAATAGAAAAAACTTATATTGCTAAGGTGAAAGGAGTTCCTTCTTTAAAAAAATTAAAATTATTATCCGAAGGAATAATGCTTGAAAATAATTATAAGATTTCCCCTTGTGAGATTCATTTAATAAAAATTATAAATGGAAATGCAGTTTTAAAAATAAAAATAAAAGAGGGGAAAAAAAGGCAGATAAGGAAAATGGGTGAGTATATTGGCCATCCTGTTTTAGAATTAAAGAGAATACAAATGGGCACAATTCGCTTAAGAGATTTAAAACCTGGAGAATATAGATATTTAAATAAACAGGAAATTGAAAATCTTAAGAAAATACTATAGTAATCTATCAGTGTAATAGTATTGAGTAAGTGAAAAAGAACAAACGTGGAGCATATATATAGGAAAGAATAAGGCAGAATTTAAAGGCCAAGATAAATCCGTATTTCGTATCTCGTGGATCATATCTCATGCAAAATATAGTTACAGGTAATATGTAATGAAGTGTAATAAGATTAAATTTCAGAAATTATAAGACAGGTGCTTATTACAGGTTAATTATACACATTACATCTCTTGTTAGTTAATTAGATAACTGGTTTATGTTAATTTATTAACTAACTAAGTAACTAATTATATAAATAAATATATAGGCTAATCGCTATATGCTCCACGATAACTTTATTCACTAACGAGTAATTTGGAGAGATTTTATGAAAAAAGATAATTTAATAATAGCTATAGATGGACCCTCAGCAGTTGGTAAGAGTACTCTTGGAAAATTAATTGCTAAAGAAATGGGATATTTGTATATAGACACAGGAGCTATATATAGAGCAATAACTTGGAAGGCCTTAAAAAATAACCTTAATTTAAACAACGAAAAATTAATTCTAAATTTGGTTTCGAAGGTTAACATATCTATAAAAAATACAAATAGAAATCTTGAAGAGAGTTTTCGGATTTTTGTTGATGGTAAGGATGTAACTGAAGAAATTCGTGAACCAAAGATTGATCAAAATGTTTCCCAAATAGCAAAATTACCTAAAATTAGAAAACAGTTGATTGACCTGCAAAGAAAATTAGCCAAAAAGGGTAATATAATAATGGAAGGCAGAGATATTGGCTCAATAATTTTACCTTATGCAGACATAAAGCTATTTTTTACTGCTTCGCAAGAAGAAAGAATCAGAAGAAGATATCAAGAACTTAAAAATAAAGGATATAAAATTAGTTATAAAGAAGTAAAAGAACAAATAATTCAACGAGACTTTATTGATAGCAACCGGGAATGTGCTCCTTTAACTAAAACAAAAGATGCTATTGTAATCGATTCAACAAAAAAAAATATTGAAGAAGTAAAAAACGATATTTTAAATATAATAAAAAAATACAAAGAAATAGGTGAACAATAAATTGAAGATTATACTATCTAAGGAAATAGGATTTTGTTTTGGAGTAGAAAATTCCGTAAACATAGCTAAAAAGATTTTAAAGGAAAATAAAAAAAGAGTTTATATGTTAGGTCCAATAATACATAACCCGCAAGTTATCGAAAATTTTAAAAAAGATGGAGTAAGGATTGTAGATAAAATAGAGGAGGTACCTGAAAAAAGTACTGTAATAACTAGAGCACATGGTGTTTCTCATTCAATATTACATCGAGCACTCGAAAAAAAATTATCTATAGTCGATACAACTTGTCCATATGTTAGAAAAGTACAGAAAATTGCAGAATATCTAAATAAAAATAACTACTTTGTAATCATATTCGGTGATAAAATGCATCCCGAAATATTAAGTCTTTTAGATATTATCAATAATAATGCCTTAGTAGTTGATAATGTAGCCGAAATGAGGAAAATAAAATATCAGAAAAAAATTGGTTTTATTTCCCAAACTACTAAAAATATTTATAATTTTCAGAAATTTTCTTCTAAATTGTTAGACAAAACAGAGGAATTAAGAATATTTAATACTATATGTAAAGCTACTACAGAAAGACAAAAGAGTGTTATTAAATTAGCAAAACGGGTAGATATAATGGTGGTAATTGGAGGAAGAAAAAGTGCTAATACTTCCCGCTTAGTGGAAATATGTCACCATCAGGGAGTAAAGACATACCATATTGAAACAAAAGACCAGATGAAATACGAATGGTTTCACCCTGAAGACAATATTGGGATTACCAGTGGTACCTCTACTCCTGAATGGGTAATTAATGAAGTTATAAATAAACTTAAAGAATGGCATAATTAAACAATTTTCTTTACTTTACCTGCTTTTAAGCAACTGGTGCAAACATTAATTCTCTTAACAGTATTATCAATAGATACTTTTACTTTTTGAATATTGGGTGACCATTTTCTATTAGTAACTTTATGGGAATGACTTATTTTATTACCAAATTGCGGTCCTTTACCACAAATTTCACACTTAGCCATTTTATTTTATCCTCCTGTTTATTGCAAAAATAATCAACGTACAATATTTTAACATATTGTAGAGGGGCTTGGCAAGTGATAATTTTAAGTTTATAATAAAAAATGTAGAATATATGTCACTTATTAAATAGTGTTTAAAAGAGGGAAGAACAAAAATGATGAAAATTGTAGCGGGGAAAAATAAAGGAAATAAATTAAAATCACCTAAGGATTTATCCATTCGGCCTACTTCTCAAAAAGTAAGAGAAGCTTTATTTGATATTATTGGAAGATCTATCGAAGATGCTTATTTTTTAGATTTGTTTGCAGGGACAGGAGCAGTAGGAATTGAAGCTTTAAGTAGAGGGGCAAAAAAAGCAATATTTATTGATAGAGAACTAAAATGTATAGGTATTATAAAAGAAAATTTAGAAAGGACTAAAAATAGTCAAAATGCTGAAGTTTATAAGGGCAATTTTTTATCTGGCTTGAAATTATTATCTAAAAAGAAATATCTCTTAGATTACATCTTTATTGATCCGCCTTATAACCTGGGTTTAGTTAACGTTTCTTTAACAGAGATATCAAAATTGCCTATTTTAAAAGAAAGTAGTATAGTAATTGTACAGCATTATAAAAAAGAGGTAATTAAAGTTAATATAGATAATTTAAAATTGTTTAAACAAAAAAGTTATGGTGAGTGCCAATTATCTTTTTTTGCTATCGTAATTTAAAAGAAATTACAATGGTAAAAAGTAAATTTTTATTAAAAATAACATATTCTAAGAGGGTTGACAGGAAAAGTTTATATAGAGCCAGATGAAATGGAAAAAAGATAGTAGAGAAATTCAGAGGAAATTTATCTCTCCTGACAATATTACATTTTTTTGGTATTTAATACGCAATTCATCAAAACCTTTTATTCGGATCAATTAAAAAGGTGTAAAATATGCATTAGTCAATATAATTTAATTCTAAGATAAATAATATTTTTTAAAAGGAGGAAAAATGAAGATAGCTGTTTACCCTGGTAGCTTTGATCCGGTTACTAATGGTCACCTCAATATTATCGAGAGGGCAATCAATATTTTTGAGGAGTTAATAGTTGCAGTGGCAGTTAATCCCAACAAATCAACTTTATTTTCTGTTCAAGAAAGAACACATATGATAAAAGAAGTTACTAAAAATTATAAAAAAGTAAAAGTACAAACATTTTCAGGTCTTTTAATTAATTTTATGAAAAAAAATAAAGCTAATGTTATCATTAGAGGGATGAGGGCTATCTCTGATTTTGAACATGAATCACAATTAGCCTTAATGAATAAAAATCTAGCTCCAGAAATAGAAACAATTTTTATGGTTACTTGTTCTAAATATGCTTATTTAAATTCCAGCATTGTTAAAGAAATTGCCAGTTTAAACGGCTGTGTCACCCAATTAGTTCCAGAGATTGTGGAAAAGAAGTTACGAGAAAAACTCTTAATTTGAAGCATTAAGACTTTATAATTTGTTCAACCTTCTTTTAATTATTTTACCCGTTTTAGGGGTGCAGGTTTTTACAAGAAATGGATTATAAAAAGTTTGTCAGTATCAGGAATGGTATTGATTAAGACGAAAAGAAATGACAAAAGACATAGAATAGTTTCAGGGAAATTTATTCCCCTAAAATTATTATATATCTATGCATCTAATAATTGCGAGAAATAATGCTATATATTAAAAGATATTTTTTAATTATAATAGTTATAATTATAATTTTACTAAATATAATTCCCACTCCTTATTATCTTATTGCGCCTGGTGAGGCTATTAACCTGAGCCAAAGTATTATAGTTGAAAATGGAGAAAAAGATGCGCGGGGAAAATTTCTTCTAACTTCCACCATTTTATTACCAGCAAATTTATGGTTATGTATTTATAGTTTTTTTGATCCCAATATTGAATTAGAAAGCAAAGGGGACAAAATGCCTGAAGAAATGGATCAAGAAGAATATATGGATATTATGACCAGGATGATGGAAGAAAGTCAGTTGATTTCAAAAATAGTTGCTTTAAAAAAAGCCGGATATAATCCAGAATTGACTGGAAAGGGGGTGATAGTTAATAGAATATTAGATAACAGCCCAGCAAAGGGTAAATTGGCGCCAGGTGATGTAATTATCAGGGTTAATGATCAACCTGTCTTTACCATAGAGGAATTTTCAAAATCGGTGCAAGACTTAGAAACAAACCAATTTATTAAGATAACATTTCTAAGAAATAATTTTCCATACAATATAACAGTTCCTCTTATTAAACTTCAAGATAATAATTATACTATAGAGAAATTAGGTATCGGTATTTATGCTACTACCAAGGACCTTCAATGTAAATTTCCCTTAAACGTAGAAATTAATTTAAATAAAGTAAAAGGACCTTCCGCAGGATTAATGATAGCTTTGGAAATACTAAATCAACTTACCGAAAATGATTTTAGTAGTGGCTTGGTAATTGCTGGTACAGGAAATTTAGGAATTGATGGAAAAATAACTAAAGTAGATGGAATAAAACAAAAAATTATTTCCGCGAAAAAACAAAAAGCTGATGTATTTATAGTTCCAAAAGAAAATTATTCAGAAGCTATTAGATATAGCAAGGATATAAAAGTGGTACCTGTAGAAAATTTTGATGAGGCAATAATGAAATTAATAAAGTTATAAGATTGTCAGTGGAGTAAACTCCTCATTACAATCTTGTGGGTAAAATCAAGCCGTGCGATTCTATCTTTTTCCTCTCTATACCCCAAGACATATATATCGGTTGAAAGAATATCTAAATTAAGCATTTTTAATAACATTTTATTATCATTATTTTTGTAAAAATTTACTTGTTTTAAGTAATTAGATAATTTAGTTACCAAAGGTATTGTTGAGTTTTTTTTAATCATTCTTAGAACTTTTTTACCTTTTTTTGAGAAACCTAATACTCTAATATATAGAGGCCCCAGTTTATTAAAATATACTAAATCATCTTTGGCAAGTCCCATCATTGTATGAAGAAGTATCCTTTGAATTTTAGTTCGAGTATACCTTCTTGTTTTGATGTAATTAATTAACTGTTCAACTGTTGAAGATTTAAGAGAGGCCTTCTTTATCCTATTTTCTAAGCCTTCGTTCACTCCATTAATATGTAAAATTTCTTCTAAAGACATCTTTCTTAATATGCCGAGAATGTATTGTTCATAAGATTCAAAGGTAATAGGATTTCTTCCTTTGCTAAACTCTTTTTGTAAGAGAGAATAAGTGGAAAAAGGAATTGCTTGTTTAATTTTAGGTCCAAGGTCCGAAAGATTATATCCGGATGAAATGAAATTGTTAATAATATTGTTCCTAATTGAAGTAGCACTGGATATATTGCCACTAAGAGTTTGTTGATGGTAACTTACTCCAATTCTTTTTATAGGTACAGGTACAATTTTACTATTTAAATTTAATAGATGTTTAATATATTCTAAGGCTAAAATATTATTAGGGCAGCTTAATATCTTATGTAATCTTGATGGAGACATTTTTATTAGATTATTTATACCAAAAGTCTTATGATATTCACACAAAGCCTGTGCTCTGGTTCTGGGGTATTCATATCCATTTTTGCTTTTTTGTTTAATTAACTCTTTATATTCTTGCTTCTCAATTTGTAAAAATTTGCTTATAGGATAAAGAATATCAAGGTCAGCAGTTTCGCAACCAAAGCAAAGATAATCTATAATCTGAAGAGAATCTAATAGTTTAACGGCTCCGAAAGCAAAGCCATTAGCATCTTGGGTAGAAAAGGCAAAAGGCAGTTCTATTACTAAATCGATACCTGAATTTAAAGCCATTTCAGCTCTAATCCATTTATTAATAATTGCAGGCTCTCCTCTTTGGAGAAAATTTCCACTCATAACTGCTACAGTATAATCTGCTTGAGTGACTTTTTTTGCTTCCGAGAGATGGTAAAGATGGCCATTGTGAAAAGGATTATATTCAGCGATAATACCTAATATTTTCATAATCTTCTCGAACTAATAGTATTTTTATGTTATAATTATACATAATTTGTAAATAAAATGATAGCAAAATAAAAAATATAATTAAGAAGGAGCAAACAAATGGAAATCTCTCAAATGATTCGAGAAAAGGCTAAAAAAAATCCTAAAGTTATTGTGCTTCCTGAGGGTGAAGAACCGCGAATGGTTAAAGCATCTGAAACAATTGTTAAGGAAGGTTTCGCGAAATTAATTTTTTTAGGCAAGGAAGAAAAAATAAAATCTATTGCAAAAAATATGGGAATTAATTTTTCAGAAAAAATAGAAATTATTGATCCAAATAATTCAGATAAAGTAAAAAAATATGCTGAAACATATTATCAATTACGCAAAAATAAGGGAATTAATTTGGATGAAGCTTATCAACTCCTCAAAGATCCTCTTTATTTTGGTGCGTTAATGGTTTACCATGGTGATGCAGATGGGTTAGTTGCTGGCTCAATTAATGCTACCAGTGATGTTTTTAGACCGGCATTACAAACTATTAAGACTGCTCCTGATATACAAATTGTTTCAAGTTGTTTTATAATGGTAGTACCTGACTGTCCTTATGGAGACAATGGGGTTATTGTATTCGCTGATTGTGCGATAAATCCAAAACCTAATGCTGAACAACTGGCTGATATAGCTATTGCTAGCGCTGAGACTGGAAAAATTTTAGTAGGTATTGAGCCAAGAGTGGCAATGTTATCATTTTCTACTAAAGGAAGTGCAAAACATCCTTTGGTAGAAAAAGTAGTAGAAGCTACTAAAATTGTGAAAGAAAAGAAGCCTGATCTTCTTATTGATGGAGAATTGCAAGCTGATGCTGCGCTAATCCCCTCAATTGGAGAAAGAAAAGCTCCAAATAGTAAGATAGCTGGGAAGGCAAATGTTTTGATATTTCCTGATTTACAATCAGGAAATATTGCCTATAAATTAGTAGAAAGATTATCCAAGGCCAAAGCAATTGGTCCAATATCTCAAGGAATGAGAAAACCGATTAATGACCTTTCTAGAGGTTGCAGTGCAGAAGATATAGTTAATGTTGTTGCAATTACTGTATTACAAGCAGGCGGGGTATAAAGAAATACATCAACCATTTAGAATATATTCAAATAATTAAAATAAAATTAAAATTAAGGAAGGATAAATATTATGATTATCTTATCTTTAAACTGTGGCAGTTCCTCAGTAAAGTACCAACTTTATAACTGGGATAAAAAAGAGATAATTGCTAAAGGGATAGTAGAGAGAGTCATCATAGGAGATTCCTTTTGTGTACATGAGGTTAATCAAAAAGATAAGATTACCTTAAAACATAATTGCCCCACTCATAAAGAGGCTATAAAACTAATTATGGATACTCTTACTCATCCTGAGTATGGAGCTATAGAAGATCTGTCTGTTATCTCTGCTATAGGTCATAGAGTAGTTCACGGGGGAGAAAAATTCTCTAAATCGGTTATCATCAACCAGGAAGTCTTAAAGACCTTTAAAGAAATAGCTGGACTTGCTCCCTTGCATAATCCTCCCAATATTATGGGAATAGAGGCAGCTATGGAGCTTTTACCTAATATCCCCCATATGGCCATAATGGATACTGCTTGGCACCAGACCATGCCCCCTTATGTTTATACCTATGCGGTGCCTTATGAGTGGTATGAAAAATACGGGATCAGAAGATATGGTTTTCACGGTACTTCTTTACTCTATGTAGCCAAAAGGGCAGCAGTCCTGTTGGGCAAAGATCCCTTCAAGTGTAATCTAATTAGTTGTCATATCGGAAATGGAGTTAGTATAAATGCGGTAAAAGATGGTTTATCTTATGATACCAGTATGGGCTTTACCCCCTTAGAGGGTGCCATTATGGGTACCAGAGCTGGAGACCATGATGTGGCCTTAGACCTCTATGTCATGCAAAAAGAAGGTTATTCTCCCCAGGAGATGGATAGAATCTTGAATAAAAAGAGTGGGATATTAGGGATAACTGGCAAGTATATTGATAGAAGAGATGTAATAAAAGCCGCCTCAGAAGGAGATAAAAGAGCCCAATTAGCCCTGGAGATGGAAGCCTATCGCCTGAAGAAATATATCGGTGCCTATACTGCTGTCTTAGGAAGAGTAGATGCCTTAATTTTTACTGCTGGAGTAGGAGAAATGAGTTCTATAATCAGGTCAAAGGTATTGGAAGGATTAGATATCTTAGGAATCAAATATGACCCCGAAAAGAATAAGATAGCCCGAACTAGAAATGCCGAATTCGATATCTCTGCCTCCAATTCCCAAGTAAAGATATTTATCATTCCTACTGATGAAGAATTAGTCTTTGTAGAAGATGTAGTTGCCCTCCTGGAAGGGACTTATGATATACACACCAACTTTAAATATTCTTTTCAAGATAAAGACTATAAGAATCTAATGAGAGAAAAGGCTTTTGAAAAGGAGTGTAGAGAAAAGCCAGAATTACTAAAAATAAGAATTCACTAAAAAAATTCAACTCGGAAAATGATAAAATAAAATATAAAAAATAATTTGCATTTTTTAATAAGAGATAATATACTTTTATAGTTAGCAAAATTTTCAGGGGAGTAAATCCCCCTTTGATTATATCAACACAAAAGGAGGTAGCCATTGTGCCCTGCCCGAAGAGAAAAACATCAAAATCAAGAAAAAATATAAGACGTACTCATTGGAATTTAACTGAACAAAATTTAGTTGAGTGTCCAAGGTGCCATGAGATGAAGTTACCCCATAGGGCCTGTCCGGAATGTGGTTATTATAATGGTAAAAAAGTTCTTGTAACTTCTTCAGAAAAAGAAAAAAAATAATAGATTATAGAAATTAAATTATCCATATTATTTAAAAATAAAAGTGTCGCATTTAGTTTATTGAACCGCGACACTTTTATTTTTTTATTAAAAATTTAAACACCTCTTGATTTTTGAGATTTTATAATGTATACTTGCAATTAATAGTTACTATTAATATATGCTATTAAATAATAAATTAGGTTAATAAAAGACGATGGCTAAAAAATTAAGTAAGGCAGAAAGACAAAAGAAGATAAAAGAATATTTTTTTAATGACCCATTTTCTTCAGATAAAAAGCTTGCAAAATTATTTAATTGTAGTGTACAGACTATACGATTAGATCGAATCGAGATGGGGATTCCTGAAATGAGAAAACGTATAGTCCAGGTCGCTAAAAATAATACCTCCATAGACAAGGTAAAATCTCTACAAAAAGATGAAATAATTGGAGAACTAATTGACTTAGAATTAGGTAAAAATGGAATTGCTATTTTGAAAACCGAGAAAAGCATGGCTTTTGGTAAAACGGGAATAGTTCGAAGTCATTATATATTTTCTTTAGCTGATTCATTAGCGATTTCAATTATCGATGCAGAGGTTGCTTTGACCGGAAGCGCTCGTCTAAAATATAAAAAACCTGTATACGCTGGTCAAACTTTAGTTGCCAAAGCAAGAGTTGCCCGCCAAAAAGGTAACAAATATTTAGTATCAATCCATGTAAAAGCTGATCGAGATGAAGTGTTTAATGCAAAATTAATAATTTTTTCAGTTGATGATAATGTAAGAAAGAAGGAGTTATAAATGAAAATAGCCATTGATGCTATGGGTGGTGATTATGCCCCTGAAGAGATTGTAAAGGGTGCAATTTTTTCCTTAGAAGAGCAGGATTTAGAGATTATTTTGTTAGGAAATAAAGATAAAATTGAGGAAGAATTAAAAAAATATAAATTTAGGGAGAAAAAATTATTAATCATTGATTGTAAAGAATCAATTGAAACGAGCGAATTCCCCTTAAATGCTTTACGAACTAAAAAGAATTCTTCTATTGTGGTAGGAATGAATTTACTAAAAGATAATAAAGCTGATGCTTTTATTTCTGCGGGAAATAGTGGGGCGGTTATGGCTGCTGCCTTATTAATATTAGGATGTATTTCTCAATTACGACGTCCGGCTATTCCTGCTATCTTACCAACTGCAAAAGGAAAGGCGTTAATATTGGATGTAGGTGCAAATGTTGATTGTAAACCAGAGCATTTAGCTCAATTTGCTCTTATGGGTAGTAAATATGCGAAATATATTTTTAAAATAAATGATCCCAAAATAGGTTTATTAAATATAGGGGAAGAAGAAAGTAAGGGGAATAAATTTGTGCAAAATGCTTATAAAATATTGAATAATTCTAATATTAATTTTATAGGTAATATTGAAGGTAGAGATATTTTTAAAGGAAAAGCTGATGTAGTAGTATGTGATGGATTTATCGGGAATATATTATTAAAATCTTCTGAAGGATTAGCTAAACTTCTTCTGGCAGAAGTTAACAAAATAATTATTACTCAGCTTCCCCAAAACCAAGAGATGAATCAATTAAGAGAGAAATTTATGGAATTAATAAAAATGACTGATTATACAGAATATGGTGGATCTCTTTTGTTGGGCATAAATGGACTTTGTTTTATATGCCATGGTAGATCCAAATCAAAAGCCATTAAAAATGCAATAATTAATGCTTCTAAATTTGTGGATTCTGATATACTTAAACATCTCGAAGAGATTTAGACCTCGCGATTATTTTATTATTAACATTTAAAAGGAGAAGATGATAGTTAATGAAGAATATGCAAAATGTCAAAATAATTGGTACAGGTTCTTACATTCCCAAAAAAGTTCTAACAAATAGTGATTTGGAAAAAATAGTAGATACAAACAATGAATGGATTATAAGCCGCACGGGTATTTCTGAACGGCACCTAGCGGAAGATAATGAAGCTACCTCAGATTTATCTTCCCGGGCAACTTTAGAGGCAATGAAAGATGCAAATATTAAAGCTGAGGAGATTGATCTAATCATTGTAGCAACTAATTCCCCTGATATGGTTTTTCCGAGTACTGCTTGTCTTGTTCAAGAAAAAATTAAAGCCAAAAATGCTGCAACTTTTGATCTACAGGCAGGATGCACAGGTTTTGTATATGGTATGGTTACAGCTTGGCAATTTATAGCCTCTGGTTTTTATAACAATGCTATAATTATTGGAGCGGAAGCACTTTCAAAATTTGTTGACTGGACTGATAGAAATACTTGCGTCCTTTTCGGTGACGGAGCTGGAGCAGTTGTTCTTAAAGCTAATAAGATGAGAGGTGTTCTCTCAGGTTATTTAAAAGGGGATGGTGCAAGAGCTGATTTAATAAAATTTCCTGCAGGGGCTTCAAAAATACCTGCTTCTCACGAAACTATAGAACAAAAATTACATTACATAAAGATGAAAGGGAATGAAGTATTTAAAATCGCAGTTAGAGAAATGAGGAGAGCAACTTTAAAAGCTTTAGCAAAATGTAATCTCTCAGTAAACGATGTAGATTGCTTCATACCACATCAAGCCAATATCAGGATTATTTCAGCAGTAGCAAAGGTTTTAGGGATAGAAAAGGATAAGGTTTTTGTGAATTTGAATAGATATGGAAATACTTCTGCTGCTTCTGTGGCTATCGCTCTAGATGAAGCGGTAAAAGAAGGCAAAATTAAAAATGGAGACATCGTAGTCTTGACTGCATTTGGCGCTGGTCTTACTAGTGGTTCTGTTGTTTTTCGATGGGATAAATAAAGGAGAAGAAAATGGAGAAAATTGCTTTTGTTTTCCCAGGCCAAGGTTCTCAGAAAGTGGGAATGGGGAAAGATTTAATAGAAAAATACACTGAAGCAAAATATTTATTGGAAAAAGCTAACAGTGTTTTAAAGAAAGATAGGATTAATATTAGTAGGTTATGTTTTCAAGGGCCAGAAGAAGAACTAAAAAATACTCCAAATGCTCAACCTGCGATTTTAACCATTAGTGTGATTTTATTTAGACTGATACAAAGATATAATATTAAACCTATTGTAGTAGCAGGACATAGTTTAGGTGAATATTCTGCGCTGGTGGCCAGTTCGTCCATAAAATTTGAAGATGCAGTTAAATTAGTAAGAAGAAGAGGAGAATATATGCAAAATGCTACTCCCATTGGAACTGGTTCGATGTTGGCAATTATTGGTTTAAAAGAAGTTGAAGTAATTAAATTATGCCAGGAGGTAAACAATTTAGGGATAGTAGAGATTGCCAATTATAATTCTCCTACTCAAATAGTGGTTTCGGGTGAAATTAAACCTTTGGAAAAGTTAATGGAAATAGCAAAGGCAAGAGGAGCGAGAAAGGCAATACCACTCAAAGTTAGTGCTCCTTTTCATTCATCATTAATGGAGTTAGCTAAAAATAAATTAGCAAATTATTTACAAAACATAGATATTAGAGATCCAGAAATACCGCTAATTTGTAATGTAAACGCTGATTATGTTAGAAATAGAGAAGAAGTTAGGTCCGCCCTAATTGAACAGATGACCCATCCAGTAAAATGGGTTGATATAATTAAGAAGATGAATTTAGAGGGAATTAATTATTTTATTGAATTGGGTCCCGGCAAGGTTTTAGGGGGATTAATCAAACAGATTCTTCCCCAAGCTAAGATATTTAACGTATTCGATTCGATATCTTTAGAAGAAGTAGTTGAAAAAATTAAGGAGGTCTTATAAAATGGAGCTGTATGACAAAGTTGCCTTAATCACTGGCGCAGCACGGGGTATAGGGAGAGCTATTGCCTTAAAATTGTATACTCATGGAGCTAATATTGTTATTAATGATATTGTATCAGAGAATGAAATTAACCAAAATTTACAAGAGATAAAGAAAGGTACAAACGAGGTAATTGGAATAAAGGCAGATATAACAAAACTTGATGAAGTTGAAAAAATGATAAAAGAAATTATTAAAAAATTTGGGAAGATAGATTTTTTGGTAAATAATGCTGGTATTATTCGAGATTCTCTTTTAATAAGAATGAAAGAGGGAGATTGGGATGCAGTAATAAATGTTAATTTAAAAGGGGCCTTTAATTGCTCTAGAACAGTTGCTAAATATATGATGAGGCAAAAAACTGGCGGTAAAATAGTTAATATCTCGTCTGTTATTGGATTAATTGGTAATATAGGACAGTCTAATTATGCGGCTTCAAAAGCAGGGATAATTGGATTAACTAAATCAATGGCTAAAGAACTTGCTTTAAGAAATATAAATGTAAATGCTGTTGCTCCTGGCTTTATCGAAACAGATATGACTCAAAAATTGCCTGAGAAAATTAGAAGTGGTTTGCAAGAAAAAATTCCCCTAAGGAGATTAGGTACGGTTGAAGATGTTGCTCAGGTGGTATATTTTTTAATTTCTGAGGCATCAGATTATATTACTGGGCAAGTTATAAAAGTAGATGGTGGTATGGTGATGTGAGAGGAGGTGATAGTAAAAATGGAAGTTATAGATAGAGTAAAAAAGATTATCGTCGATCAATTAGGAGTTGATGCAAGTAAAATTTCAGAAGATTCTTCTTTCGTTGATG
>CAYTKP010000002.1:23344-37980 GCA_964438695.1 uncultured Atribacterota bacterium
GATCAATTAGGAGTTGATGCAAGTAAAATTTCAGAAGATTCTTCTTTCGTTGATGATCTGGGAGCAGATTCCTTAGATATTGTTGAATTAATAATGGCTTTCGAAGAAGAATTTGATGTTGAAATTCCAGATGAGGATGCAGAAAAAATAAAGACTGTTGGAGATGCAATTAAATATCTAAATAAGTAAAAATTTTAATTACGTTTATCTATATTTATATTTCAATAAAATAAATACTAATAATAAGGGTCGGAATTATCCGACCTTTATTATAAAATAAAATATATTTTAAAGCATTGGGATTTCAAAAAATTAGATGCTATAAGATAAATTTTTATTACCTGTTTTCATGAATAAAAGTTTGAATAAGGAATGAATTCTAACAAGTTTGTTAGAATTAGGAATGCTATTAAGCAAAACAAAAAATTTAACAAAAAGCATAGAGGAGTTTCAAGGAGATTGACTCTCCTGACAATCTTGAAAATAATTTGAGAAAGGTGCATAAATGATGAATAATAGAGTAGTAATCACTGGTTTAGGAATGGTTACTCCAATAGGTATCGGTAAAAAAAATTTTTGGGAATCATTAATTAACGGAAATTGTGGAATTGATAAAATTAGTTATTTCGATACGACAGAATATCCTACTAAAATAGCAGCAGAAGTTAAAAATTTTGATTTTACCAATTACCTTTTGCCTAAAGAGGCGAATAGAATGGATAAGAGTACTCAATTTGCAATAATTGCTACTATGTTAGCTCTGGAAGATTCTAAACTAATTATTTCTGAAGGAGATTCTTATTCAGTAGGTGTTATTATCGGGTCAGGTATAGGTGGAATAAGTACTTTTGAAAAACAACATAAAATATTACTGGAAAAGGGACCAAGAAGGATAAGTCCATTTTTCGTACCGATGATGATTTCCAATATCTCTGCAGGCGAAATCGCTATAAAAATTGGTGCAAAGGGTCCTAATGGAATAATTACTACTGCTTGTGCATCATCCACTCATGCTATTGGTTTAGCTTTCAAACTTTTGCGACAAGGAGATGCCCAGGTAATTATTAGCGGTGGCACAGAAGCTGCTATCAGTCCAATGGCATTAGCTGGATTTTGCAGTATGAGAGCCCTGTCGACTCAAAACAAAAATCCAAGAAGTGCTTCCCGACCATTTGATAAAGAACGAGATGGATTTGTTATGGGAGAAGGTGCAGGAATTTTAATTTTAGAAACTTTAGAACATGCAAAAAAAAGAAAGGCGAATATATATGCCGAAATATTAGGTTTTGGGATGACTGCTGATGCCTACCATGTTACTGCTCCTGCCCCTGATGGTGAAGGAGCCTTCCGGGCTATGAAGATTGCTTTAGAGGATGCTAAAATCGAACCTGCACAAGTTGATTATATTAATGCCCATGGTACTTCCACACCGCTAAATGATAAATTTGAAACTTTATCAATCAAAAAAACATTCGGTGAGCATGCTTATAATTTAAAAGTTAGCTCTAATAAGTCAATGACTGGTCATTTGTTAGGCGCAAGTGGAGGGGTAGAGGCTATTGCTACTGCCCTTACTATAAAAGAAGACATCATACCTCCTACCATAAATTATAATTATCCTGACCCTGATTGTGATCTTGATTATGTGCCTAATAAAGCCGAAAGGAAATTGGTAAAATACGCTCTATCAAATTCATTTGGTTTTGGTGGGCATAATGGGGTTCTTGTTTTGGGTAAATACAATGAAAATATGTTATAATAATTCGTTATTGGACGGATGATTAGTATTTCGTATCTCGTGAATCGTATCTCGCTAAGAAAATAAAGGTTAATATAGAATAGTTTTGAGTATTACGCTAGCATTAGATTAAGGAGCTAAAACTAAAAGAGAAAATTTAAACTTAGTGGATAAAACTAATAGAATAATGCATATTTATATTTTAAATTTTGAGCCATGAATTTGTAATTTGTGCTTTACATTGTAATTGTACATTAAGCGCTGTACAATATATGTTAATATTATAAATAATGAATACTTAAGGAAATATAATAAATTGAAAAAAGAAGAATATGCTTTAAAAAATATAGAAAGAAAATTAAATTATAATTTTAAAAGAATAGATCTTCTAAGGGAAGCCCTAACTCATTCTTCTTATAATAATAGAAGTGATAAAAATGGAGTAGACAATTTCCAAAGATTGGAATTTTTAGGAGATTCTGTACTGGAGTTAATTGTAAGTGAATATATATATTACCAATTAATTTCTTTTTCAGAAGGTGAATTGACCAAAATTAAATCGATTATAGTAAGTAAAAGTACACTTGCAAAATGGGCAAATCAGATTTCTTTGGGAAAATTTATTATTTTAGGAAAAGGAGAAGATTTAACTGGGGGAAGAGGTAAATTGTCTGTTCTTTCAGATTGTTTTGAGGCTCTATTAGGAGCAATATACTTAGACGCTGGTCTCAAAAAGACCAGTAAAATTATCATACCATTTATAAAGGATGAAATAAAACTAATTACCCAACCTAATTACGTGGAAGATTATAAGACTTTATTACAGGAAATCTCTCAAAAAAAGATGAAATGTCTGCCTAAATATAATTTAATTAAAGAAAAAGGACCTGACCACAAAAAGATTTTTTGTATTGAAGTAAGATTAAATAAAGTCTCATATGGTACAGGCTTTGGTGATAGCAAAAAAGAGGCAGAACAAGATGCTGCCCACAATGCACTAAAAAAATTGAAAATAATAGAATGAGGTAAAGATGTTTCTCAAAGAACTGGAAATTTATGGATTTAAGTCATTTGCGAAAAAAACTAAAATATCATTTAACCCTGGTATAACTGCCATAGTTGGCCCCAATGGATGCGGAAAAAGTAACATTATTGATGCAGTTAGATGGGTATTGGGGGAGCAAAACATCAGATCTATAAGAGGGACCCAATTGACAGATGTTATTTTTTCCGGAAATCATCTGGAAAGACCTTTAAATATGGCAGAAGTATCTATTACTTTAAATAATTCGGATAAAATTCTTTCTCTTGACTGGGAAGAGATAAGTATTAAAAGAAGAATATATCGTTCTGGAGAAACCGAGAATTTCATAAATGGTATTCCTTGTAAATTGCGAGATATACAAAAATTATTTATGAATACAGGTCTAGGGAAGAATACTTACTCTATAATTGCTCAAGGTGAAGTAGATCTAATTTTAAGTGCGAAACCATCTGACCGTCGTTATTTATTTGAAGAGGCAGCTTCTATTACCAAATATAAATACGAAAAGCAGAAGGTTTTAAAGAATATTGTGGAAATAGATAATAATATAGATAGAATTTTTAGTATAATTTCTGAAATAAAAAAACAATTGGATATTTTTGAAGATGAAGCAAAAAATTTAAAAAAATACAAATCATATCAACAAAAAATTAGAGATTTGGAACTCTATTTAATTTATCAAAAATATAATTTGTATGAGACCAACTTGTCAAAAGTTAAAGAAAAATTGGAGATGCTAAAGAAAAACAGAGAGAAAATATCTACGAGCATTAAAAAACAAGAATCAAAGATAAATACTTTAAAAGAAGAACTAATTGATTTAAATAAAGAAAAAGAAACGTATATCTGTGAAAATTATGAACTGGATAATAAAAAAAACACCATCCAGAATGAATTTAATTTAATTTGTCAAAAAAGGAATGATCTTGAGAGAAGATTAACCTCTTTAAGAGAAGATAGTGAAAATTTAAACCGAAAGATATCTCTTTTAAATGAAAATAAGAGAGAATTAGGTTTAAATATATCAAAAATTAATAAAAAATTAGATGAGTCAAATAAAAAATTAAATAATTTAAAAATAGAATTTAATAAAAGAAAAAAATTCATTAGTTTAATTTTATCTGCCCAAGATAACTTTAAAAAAATATCAAAAAGCTTTTACGAGAAGGAATTATTTTTAAGAGAGAGGGAGATAAAATATAACACTACTATAAATATTTTAAATTCAAATTTAGATAAAATTAGGAAAAATAAAAAGATTTTAGAAGAAAAAATAAAAGTTATGACTGAAAAAGAAAATGAATATCGAAAAGCTCTAAAACAAAATAAAGAAAAAATAAAAAAAAATAATATTAAAAAAATTCAGGAGAGAATAAAAGAAGTTGAAGACATATTAAATAAATTACAATTATCTTTAGAAAGGGATAAACAAAATATTAAAATAAAAGAAGAAAAAAGAGATATTTTACTTAAATCAATTAAAAACAATTTAGGTATGATAAAGGAACAAGAAGAACTATTTATTTCAAAATATTACCAAATACATCCAAATGGAATTTGTACCAAATTAATACGGTTAATTGACTATATTCCTTTAGAATATGAAAAAGTTATAGAAATTTCCCTGATGGAAAGTTTAAAATCCTTTGTCGTTGATGATATTCAATCCACCTTTGATATTATTAATTCTTTATTTAAGGATAAAATAGATGAAATGAAAATAATACCTCTTAAGCTGATAAGAAATACCAGGGTTATTCCCTCAGAAAAAAATCTGAAAATTAATGGTGAAGGCATTTGTGGTTTTGCAAATCAATTAGTTACCTGTAAAGAAGGATATGAAAAATTATTCAAGGCATTGTTAGGAAATATTGTAATTGTTGAAAATAAAGAAACTGCACTAAATTTGTATGGTAAATATTTGGGAATATATAGAATCGTTTCTTTAGATGGTTTAATTGTAGATTTAGATGGAACTATTAAATTAACCATAAGCTCAAAAGACAAAGAAGAAAGTATATTTTATATTGAAAGGGAAATTGATAAGTTAAATAAAGAAGTGGGGAAATTAAAAATACAAATTAGAGATAATGAGCTTTCCCTAAGTAAATACAATAATCTTTATTGTTCATTAATAGAAGATAATGAGAAATTAAAAGATATTTTACAAAAAAGCGAGAGAGAGACTAAAGAAAATCTAAACAATCTAAATAGGACAATTATCTCACTAAATGAATTAAAAAATACTTTAAATAATCTTACTCGAGAAGAAGAAAATACTATTAAAGAAAGAGAATCTATTTCCCAAAAACATTGCATATTTAACAAAGTAAATAATAACATTTATAAATATAGTACAAATATCAATAATAATATTAAAGTCATTGATAATATCATCAATAAAAAAAAATTCCTTATTAATAGTATTAAAAATAATATTAATTCAATTGACAACTATATTTTAGTTAATAAACAAAAAGAGATTAATCTTCAAGATAAAGATAAAAATGCATCATTCTATATAAATGAATATTTTTCTGATTTAAATTCTAAAAAGAGTACTATAAAGGAATATGAAAAAGAAATTGATAAACTAAATAAAACTTGCAAAGAATATAAAATTCAATTAAGAGAATTAAATAAAAGGAAAAGTTCATTTATAAAACAGGAAGAAAAATTAGAAAAGGTTGTTCAGAAAAAAACTAATTTGTTAGAAAATATGATAAAAAATAAAGATAAGCAGTTACTATTATTTGAGCAAAATAAGAATGAAGAACATAGGGAAGAAATATTAGAAGCACAATATCAAGAGAAATATGAAAATATTCGTAATTTAATTGTAGAAAGTTATAAAATATCTCCTGAAGATTTGAAGTTGTATAAAAATAAATCTTCTTCTCAAAGAGAAGCTAACCAAAAAATAGAAATTTTAAAAAATAATATTATAAAAATGGGACAGATAAATTTTGAAGCAGAAAACAGGTATAAAAATCAACTAATTCGGTATAATCTATTGTGGAAAAGATATAATGAAATATCTCAAGCAAAAAAGATATTAGATAGAATAAATAAAGAAATTGATCAAATCGCTACAGAAAGATTTATTGAAACATTTAATCAAATAAAAGTGTATTTTAAAGAGATATTTAAGGAATTATTCAATGGCGGTAAAGCAGATTTACATCTCAATCTTAAAGAAGGCATCCTAAAATCGGGGATAGATATAATTGCTCGCCCTGCTGGGAAAGAAACAAAGAGTGTTGAATTATTATCTTCTGGTGAAAGAGCCATAACTGCCGTAGCTCTTTTGTTAGCTCTGTGGAAGGTAAATCCCAGTCCATTTTGTTTTTTTGATGAAATTGATACGGCTTTAGATGAAATCAACACCGAAAGGCTTTCTTCTTTCTTCAAGAGAGGAGAATTGGGTAAATCTCAATTAATAATTATTACTCATCAAAAAACTACAATGGAGGCAGCAGATACTCTATATGGAGTAACTATGGAGAATTCGGGTATTTCAAAATTGGTTTCTGTTAAATTTAGCAAATAAAAAGGAATGGGAAAATAGCTTTGAAGATTATTAATATTGTTTCTCAATTTAAAAATAGTTTAAATAAATCTAGAAAAGAATTAGCTAGCAAGCTTGAACTGTTATTCAGTAAATCAAACAATAAAAAAGATTTTATGGAAAAATTGGAAGAACTATTAATATTATCTGATGTAGGAGTGTTAGCAACTAATGAAATATTGAATGAGTTTAATCAAATAAATTTTCAAGAATATAGAAAAAATAATTTTACTTATTTTAAAGAAAAGTTGAAAAATATTTTAATAGGAATTTTAAACAGTAACACTGCAAAAATTAATATTAACAAAGAGAAGTTGAATATTATCATGATAGTAGGAGTAAATGGTTCTGGTAAAACATCTATTGCCGGAAAAATTGCCTATTTATTAAAAAAAGAAAATAATAACATTTTGATGGTTCCGGCGGATACATTCAGAGCGGCAGGCATTAACCAATTAAAAATTATGGCAGACCAAGTAGGGGTAGAAATGATAAATACAAAAGAAGGTGCTGATCCAGCTTCAGTAGTTTATGATGGTATTAACTCTGCCCAAGCAAAAAAGAAGAATGTGTTAATAATTGATACTGCAGGTCGTTTACATACAAAGATAAATCTCATGAATGAATTAGAAAAAATTAATAGAGTAATTAAGAATGAAGCAAAGGATTTTTCATTGGAAATATTGCAAGTAATAGATGCTACAATAGGACAGAATGCAATTTCACAGGCCTTTGCTTTTAACAAATCACTAGGGATAACCGGTTTAGCCCTTACAAAAATGGATGGGACAGCTAAAGGTGGGATAGTAATTGCTATTAAAAAAGAACTAAACATTCCAATTAAATTTATTAGTACGGGCGAAAACTTAGATAATTTATATTATTTTAGTGCAAACGAATTTGTGGAGGCTCTTCTTGTTTGACACTAAACATTATTTTCTATATACTTATGAGGGTATTTTTAAGAGATAGTGATTGACAGGAGGGATTTATTCTCCTGACAATTATGATAGTATAAGAAATAATATATGACTTAAAATAAGAGGATCTTTTTTGTGTTTGCTAATTTAACTAATAAGTTTCAAACAATATTTAGAAAGATAAAAAATCGGGGTAAATTAAGTGAAGATGACATCAAAAATTGCCTTCATGAGATTCGAATTGCTCTTTTAGAGGCTGATGTAAATTATAAAGTGGTCAAAGAATTTATTAATGATCTATACATACAAATTCAGAAAGAAAAAGTTTCAGAAAGCTTAACCCCGGCTCAACAAATTATAAAGATCGTAAATAAAGAAATTACTAAAGTATTGGGTTCAAAACAAAATAATATCATAATAAATTCAAAAGCTACTACCATAATATTATTAGCAGGTTTACAAGGAACTGGCAAAACTACGACAGCAGTAAAATTAGGCCACTATCTTAGAGAGAAAGGACATAAGCCACTTTTAGTGGCAACTGATATACAAAGACCAGCAGCAATTGAACAGTTAAAAATATTAGGGGTAAAATCAAACTTACCTGTGTTTTCAATGGGGAAAAACGAAAGTGCTATTAATATTATCAAAGGAGCAATAAAATATTCTAAAAAAAATGATATCGATGTATTAATAATAGACACAGCAGGAAGATTACATATCGATGATAAATTAATGAATGAATTACAAGAAATTGAAAAAGATATTTCTCCTCAGGAAAAATTATTAATTGTAGACGCAATGGCGGGGCAGGATGCCTTAAATGCAGCAAAAATATTTTGTGATAGAATAAATATAAGTGGAGTTATTCTAACAAAATTAGACGGTGATTCTCGTGGTGGAGTTGCCTTATCATTAAGAAAAGCTTTAGGGGTTCCTATAAAATTTATAGGCATAGGTGAGAAGATTGATAATTTACAAGCTTTTCATCCTGAACGAATGGCGTCTCGGATATTAGGGATGGGTGATATATTAACCTTAATAGAAAAAACCGAATCTGCTTATAATAAAAAAGAATTAAAAAAATTAGATAAAAAAATAAGGAGTAATGATTTTGATTTAAGTGATTTCTATTTTCAACTAAAAAAAATGAAAAATATTGGTTCAATGGAACAGATTGTAGATATGATTCCTGGTTTTAATAATATAAAAAATAGATTACAATTTAGTAATTTAGCGAATGAAGAGAATGAGCTAAAAAAATACGAAGCAATAATAAGTTCAATGACAATTGAAGAAAGAAAAAACCCCTATATAATAAATGGAAGTAGACGAAAAAGAATTGCGCGAGGGAGTGGAACACAAATTAATGAAATAAATAGACTCTTAAAACAGTTTTTTAAATTAAAAGAAATATTAAAAAAGGGTCCAACTCTAAAAAATATACCTTTTAATTAATTAGTTGTTAGTGAATTTTGTTCTCTTAAAAATAGCGAAGTTCTTATTATACTATAAAGAAATAAAAAATATAAAATACAATAGTAAAAAAATGGAGTAAGAGTACATATTGTAGAGAACCGGAATTTCAAAAATCCAATACTCTGGAATAACTTTTTTGAACAAAGAATAGATTCTAACGAGTTATTATAATCAGAAATGGCATCGAATAAAACGAAAAGAAACGACAAAGGACATAGAGTGATTTCGGGGAAGTTAACTCCTCTAATAATTTTACCTTTATAAAAACATAAAAAATTTAAATGTAAATAATAGAATGGAGGAACAAATGAATGTCAGTAAAAATTAAACTTAGAAGAGAAGGAGGAAAGAAGAAACCTTTCTATAAAGTTGTAGTAATTGATTCCAGAAAACCTGCAAAAAGTAGATATATTGAAAAATTAGGATATTATCAACCGCTTGCAGAACCCTATGTTTTTGATATTGATAAGGAATCAAGCTTAAAATGGGTTGAAAAAGGTGCTAAACTTTCCAAAACAGTTAAAGACTTATTTAAAAAAGCTGGAATATTAAAAAATAAATAAAATAAATTGTAAGGAGATGTTTTTGAAGGAGCTTATTGAATTAATAGTAAAAGGAATAGTAGACAAGCCTGATGAGGTGGAAATAAACCAAATTATTGGAGAGAAAACCTTGGTATTTGAAATAAAAGCTAACCCCCAAGATGTAGGCAAGATAATTGGTAAACAAGGCAGGAACGTAAAGTCAATAAGAACCATTGCTAATGCTGCTGCTCAAAATAGTAATAAACGAGTGATTATCGAAATAATTGATTAAGTTTATTTTAGAACATCGGATTTTATGAAATTCCGATGGTCCAAAATAAACTCTTTTTTAGATAAGGAATGGATTCTAACAAGCTTGCCAGAATAGGAATGGTATTGCGTAAAATGAAAGGAAATAATAAAAGGCATGGAGAGGCGTTCCAGAAGAGTTTATCCCCCTGACAATTTTGCGAGCTTAATGGAGGACTTTATTGAGCAAAGAATATATTATAATTGGGAAAATAATTTCAACTCAAGGTAATAAGGGAGAAGTTAAAGTTATTCCTCTAACTGATTCAATTGATAGATTTAAAAAATTAACTGATGTGTTTATTGATGGAAAAGATAATAGAAGATTATTAAGAATAGATAATTTAAGAATTGATAAAAATCTAGTTATTTTAAAACTAAAAGAAGTAGAGAACATTGAGAAAGCTAAAATGATTGTCGGTTCTTTTCTTGAAGTAAAAAAATGTGATACCATAAAATTGCCTAAAGATAGTTATTTTATTTTCGATATAGTCGGGCTTAAAGTATATACTGACAAAAATGAATTATTGGGAAAGGTAGAGGATGTAATAAATACTGGAAGCAATGATGTATATGTTGTGAAAAATAAGGATAAGAAAGAAATATTAATTCCAGCTATTCGAGAGGTGGTAAAGAATATAGATTTAAAAAGGAAAAGAATAATTATAAATGTAATCGATGGTTTATTTTAGGACATTAGAATTTCAAAATAAATCCGATGCTCTGTGATGAATTATTTTACCCATTTTATGGGTCCAGTTTGGATAAGAAATGAATTCTAGGAATCTTGTCAGAGTTAGGAGGCATCGGTAAAAATAAAGGAAATAACAAAAGGTGTAGAGAGGGAGCTCAGGGGGAGGTAACCTTCCTCCGGCAATTTAATATGAAAGATAACTGTTTAGAAATTAACATATTAACCATTTTCCCTAACATGTTTAAAGGTCCTTTTTCTGAAAGTATATTAAAGAGGGCCCAGGAAAAAGGTCTGATAAAAATTAATATAATAGATCTTCGGGATTTTACTTTGGATAAACACAAAACAGTAGATGACTATTCTTATGGCGGTGGTCCTGGTATGGTATTAAAACCCCAACCTATTTGGGATGCAGTAGAAAAGATTAAAAAAAATACCAAACATCATATTCCTTTAAAAGTCATAATTACTTCAGCTCAAGGGAAAATATTTAACCAAAAAATGGCTAAAGAATTATCAAAAGAAAAGCGATTATTAATTATTTGTGGCAGATATGAGGGTATAGATGAACGTATAACTAAACTACTTAATGCAAAAGAAGTTTCAATAGGAAATTTTGTAGTTAGTGGTGGAGAATTGCCAGCTATGCTGATGGTAGATGTAATCTCAAGAATGATACCCGGTGTTCTGGGCAAAGAAGAATCTATGGTTAATGATTCTTTTTATTATGATTATCTTGATTATCCTCACTATACTAGACCAGAGGAGTTTCAAGGCATAAAAGTCCCTAAAGTATTATTATCTGGTGACCATAAAAAAATAGAAAAATGGAGAAAAACCCAATCATTATTAAGGACAATAATTCGTAGACCTGAGATTTTTATAAATAAAAAATTAACTGATGAAGAGATTGGTTTACTTGAAGAAATTGAAAATTATTTTGAAGAAAAATAATGATAACTAAGAAAAATATCTAAAAATTAAATAGGAAGGATGAGATAATATGGTAGACTACGTAACTCAAATAAAAGAAGAACAAGTGAAAAATGAAAGTAATCTTTTTGAACCTGGAAATACTATTGAAGTACACCAAAAAATCGTTGAAGGCAATAGAGAAAGAATACAAGTTTTTAAGGGAGTAGTAATTGCTAAAAAACATAGTAAAAATCAAGAAACTTTTACAGTAAGAAAAGTTTCAAAAGGTGTAGGGATAGAAAAAATATTTCAACTTCACTCCCCAAATATTAAAAAAATTGTAGTCTTAAAAAGGGGCAAAACTAAAAGAGCAAAGTTATATTATCTTAGAGAAAGAATTGGTAAGAGCAGTATACTTAAAGAAAAAAGATAATAAAATGCAGCTTAAAAATAGAAAACAGTTATCAAAAAAACAAGAATTGATTATTGGCAATTATCAAAAGAAGATAGAGAAATTATACTTAGAAAGAGTGAGAATTTTTAATCTATATAAATACGAAAATAGATTTAACAATAAAGGATATTCGTTAATAGCTGGTATAGATGAGGTGGGTCGGGGATCTTTGGCCGGACCAGTAGTGGCTGCTGCTGTAATTTTGCCCAATCAATCTTTCATTCCTTACATTAAAGATTCCAAGAAGTTAACTCCTCAAAAAAGAGCCGAATTATATTATGTAATATTAGAAAAAGCAATAGATGTGGGGATTGGAATTGTTGATGCAAATATCATTGATAGAATGAATATTAACCAAGCTACATTTTTAGCGATGAAAAAAGCAATTATAAATTTAAAAAAGATTCCCGATTATTTATTTGTAGATGGCTTTAAAATCCCTCAGGTGAATATTTCGCAATTACCACTAATAAAAGGAGAGGATAAAAGTATTTCCATAGCTAGTGCATCTATAATTGCGAAAGTTTATAGAGATAATATAATGGTGCAATATGACCAAAAATACCCTCAATACTATTTTAAAAAAAATAAGGGATATGGCACCAAAGAACATCTAACTGCTTTAAAAAGATATGGAGCTTCAGAAATACATAGAAAAACTTATAGAGGGGTAATTACAGTATAAACTCTAATTATAGATAGAAAATATAGTAGGTTAGGAATTATTGCTACATAAATGAACAATATTGGAAAATTTGGAGAAGAAGTAGCCTCTAAATATTTAGAAGCAAAAGGGTATAGAATTAGGGAAAGAAATTATCGTACTTTTATAGGAGAAATTGATATAATTAGTGAGTATAAAGGCAATATTATTTTTGTGGAAGTAAAAACCAGATGTTCTGATAAATTCGGGTATCCGGGTGAAGCAATAGATTTAACGAAGCAGAAAAAAATAATTAAAAATGCTTTAAATTATCTGGCTAAATATCGTCTTTGGCAAACAGATACTCGTTTTGATGTTATATTGGTTAGTATTTCTAGCCATAAAAGTGTAAATCGCATCAAGCATATTGAAAATGCCTTTAGTATCGATTTCAGCAGTGGCTTCTTTTAATTAATAAAAAATATAATAAAAGTAGGTGTCTTTTTGTTATCTAAGCTCTATAGCGCTACCGTTTTCGGAGTAGATGCATATATAGTAGAAGTCGAAGTTGATGTTCGTCCAGGATTACCTTTATTTAATATTGTAGGATTACCTGATACCGCAGTTCAGGAATCTCGAGAAAGGGTTCGTTCTGCAATAAAAAATTCTGAATTTGAATTTCCTATGCAAAGGATTACCGTAAATCTTGCCCCAGCAGATATTAAAAAAGAGGGACCAGTTTTTGATTTACCTATTGCTATAGGCATATTAGCTGCTAGCGGGCAAGTAAAATCAGATTTGTTAGACAAACATATAATAATAGGGGAATTATCCTTGGACGGGAGCATTAGACCAGTAAATGGAGTCCTACCTATTGCCTTAATGGCTAATAAGTTAGGTAAAAAAAAATTACTGGTGCCACAGGCAAATGCAATGGAAGCAGGAATTATTAAACAGTTAGAGGTGTTCCCTACTATCTCTCTTTATGAGGTAGTTGAGTTTTTAAATAAGAAAATAACTATAGAGCCAGTATTAGTTAACACAAAAGATATTTTCAATAAAAAGAATGATAACCAAATAGATTTTTCTGAGGTCAAAGGACAGGAACATGCCAAAAGAGCCTTAGAAGTAGCTGCCGCAGGGAGTCATAATGTAATAATGATTGGTCCACCTGGTTCTGGAAAAACTATGTTGGCCCGTAGACTTCCATCTATTCTTCCTTCTTTAACATTAGAGGAATCCATAGAAATTACGAAGTTATATAGCATAGCTAATTTGTTACCTGCAGATACCCCTTTGATTACAGAGAGACCTTTCAGGGCACCACATCATACCATAAGTAATTCTGGTTTAATTGGCGGAGGGAAAATTCCTAAACCAGGTGAAATTAGTTTGTCTCATAATGGAGTATTGTTTTTAGATGAATTACCCGAGTTTTCTCGAAGTGCTTTAGAATCACTGAGACAGCCTTTAGAAGATGGGATAGTTACAATCTCTCGTTCCCTTAGTTCTGTTACTTATACAGCTTCTTTTATGCTAGTTGCATCGCTTAATCCCTGTCCTTGTGGCTTCTTTGGAGATCCGGTTAAGACTTGTACCTGTAGCTCATCTCAGATCATTAAATATCGTTCAAAGATTTCAGGTCCCCTATTAGACCGAATAGATATTCACATTGAAGTTCCCCGCATAGATTGTAGAGAAATTATGGAAAAAGAAGTTGTTGAGAATTCTACCGCTATCAGAAAGAGAGTGGAAAGAACAAGAAGGATACAAAGAGAAAGGTTTGGCAAAGATAACATCTTCTGTAATGCACAGATGTCTAAAAAACAGATAGAAAAATATTGTCAAATTAATCAAAATTGTAAAAATTTACTCTATAAAGCAATAGATAAACTGAATCTTAGTACCCGAGCTTATGACCGTATTTTAAAAGTAGCACGAACTATTGCTGATCTAGAACAATCAAAGAATATTAAAATATCCCACTTATCTGAGGCAATTCAATATCGCAGTCTTGATCGCAAATTATGGTTGTATTAATAGAATATCGTATTTTAGTATCGGAATTTTAAAAAACTCTGATACTATTATAAAATAACTTTTTAAATAAAGAAGGGATTTTAATTATTTTGTATAGATCAAGGGAGTTAATATATAAAACTGAAAAGGAACAACCAAAGTTGTATAGAGGTTTTAGGGGAGTTTACTCCCCCTAAAGATCTTATATATCCTATATATTGAAGAAAAGATAAAATTCAGAATTCAAGAATCATAAGATTATTAGCGTAAAGCGTATAAGAAGTAATGTAGGAAGTAATGATAGAAGATATAAATTCAAAATGAGGTG
>CAYTKP010000002.1:38080-70441 GCA_964438695.1 uncultured Atribacterota bacterium
GGCGATATTATAACTGTCCACTATGAAACTTGCCTGCATCTTGATAGGGTTATACAGACCATAAGAGATAGGGGAGTTAAATGTGGTATTGCCTTAAATCCGGCAACACCTTTAAATGTAATTGAATATATAATAAATAAGATAGATTTACTTTTATTAATGACAGTTAACCCTGGCTATGGAGGACAGAAGTTTATTCCAGAAATGTTTAACAAGATTACCCGAGCAAAAAAAATTATCAATTCTCATAAAAAATTAATTGAATTGGAAGTTGATGGTGGAATAAATTTAGAAAATCTTTCTAAAGTTATCGATGCTGGGGCAGACATTGTGGTAGCGGGTCAAACGATATTTAGAAATGCAAAACCAGAAGAAATAATTAAAAGAATGAAAGCTATCATAATAGAAAGCGTTAAAATAAATTAACCATAGATTGGCATAATAAATTTTTTTAAGAGGTTAGAATGTCTAATTTAAAAAAACCGATCGTCGCGATTATTGGAAGAATAAATGTAGGGAAATCTACTTTGTTTAACAAAATTGTGGGGGAGAGAATTGCCATTGTTAAGAATGAACCAGGCATTACCAGAGATAGAATCTACGCAGAATGTGAATGGAAAGGACGCCAATTTATTCTTGTCGATACTGGAGGAATTGAATATTTAAAGAAAGAAGAAATTCATGATAAAGTTATTGCCCAAACTGAAATTGCAATAGAAGAAGCAGATTTAATACTATTATTAGTCGATATTAAAGAAGGAATCAACCCCAATGATTTAAAAATAGCAAATATTGTTAGGAAAAAAAATAAACCAACTTTGCTGGTAGCAAACAAAGGTGACATAAAAGAGAGCGAATTCAAATTATACGAAATTTATGAATTAGGGTTTGGGGAACCTTTTATCATTTCAGCAGAACAGGGATTAAATGTCGGCGATTTATTAGATAGAATAGTTAGTTTTACTTCAACTGTAACTACAAAACCAGAAGAAGGAGATGATGAAGATACCATAAAAGCATCAATTATAGGTAAACCAAATGTAGGTAAATCAAGTTTATTAAATTGCATTTTAGGGGAAAATAGAATAATAACTAGTGAATATCCAGGAACTACCAGGGATGCTATTGAGGTAACTTTTAGGCAGGACTTATTAAAATTAAAATTTATTGATACTGCTGGGTTAAAAAGTAAATCAAAGCTCAAGGAAGATGTTGAATATTATAGTACCTTAAGAACATATAGGGCTGTGGATAATTCTGATATAGTATTATTAATATTAGACTCTACCCAGGGGATAAGTATGCAAGATAAAAAAATTGCGAGTTATACAAGAAAGGAAAAAAAGGCTTGTATCATAATACTAAACAAATTTGATTTAATTAAAAATGAAGTAGATAGAAATTTACTAATTAAAGAGATTAGATATGAATTATCTTTTATAAAGAATGCACCTATTATACTAACTTCTGCGGTAACCGGATACAATATTAATAAAATTTTACTGAAGATAAAAGAAATTGCTTTTCAATATAGTAAAAGAATTCCTACTTCAGCTCTAAATGTTTTTCTTAGAGAAATTGTATCTAAAAATCCACCAAAATATGCAAGAGGAGGTGGTTTAAAATTAAATTATATTACTCAGGTAGGAATAAAACCTCCTAAGTTCGTGCTGTTTTTAAACAATCCTAAATTAATGTATGACTCTTACTTTCGATATTTAGAAAATAAATTATATGAAACTTTTGGGTTTGAAGGGTCCCCAGTAATTATTAACTTAGCAAGAAAAAAATAAAAGAGGAAGGTAATATGAAAGTAATTTTATCTATCATTATTTGTTACCTATTAGGTTCTATTCCTTTTGGATATATTATTGCTAAATTATTTAAGAAAATAGATATAAGAGAATACGGAAGTGGAAATATAGGTGCAACTAATGCTTTTCGGATATTAGGGCCAATATTGGCTTCTCTGGTATTGATTGGAGATATTGGTAAGGGGATATATTCTATATATTTAATTCATTTTTTAAATATTGACAATTTATTTATTCTAATAATTGCGGGATTAGCAGTAATTTGTGGCCACGATTGGTCAATATTTCTGAGATTTAAAGGTGGAAAAGGAATAGCAACTACATTTGGAGTAATATTTGCGCTTAATTTAAAAATATCCATATTGGGGGTAATGGTTTGGCTTATAATTACCATTTTAACTAAATATGCTTCTTTAGCTTCTATTACGTCACTCGCAGCTATGTTACTTTTTATGATATTGTTTAAGCAACCATATGAGTATGTTATATTTAGTATAATAATACTTCTTATTGCAGTTATTAGACATAGAGAAAATATTAAGAGATTAAGATCGGGGAAGGAAAGAAAAATATTAGAAAAAATAGAAGTAGAGAAAAAAAATAACCAAAAATAACAATAGAGAGAAAAAAATGAATCAGGTAATAATTCGAGATATCTTAAGTAATGAAATATCAGAGATAATAGATGAGATATTTGAAAAATATAAAATAGAAGAAAAGATAAATAACAAAAAAGTTTTGGTAAAACCAAATTTATTAGGGGCATTTCCGCCTGAACGTGGGGTAACTACAGATCCAAGATTGATATCGGAAATTGTAAAAAAACTAAAAAGATGTAAGGCAAAAGAAATAATTGTTGGAGACAATTCGGGTAGTATACATTTTAATCCTCTGAAAATCGCTAAAGAGACCGGAATTTTGGATGCTTCAGGTGGTTGTTTAACTAATATTGCTAAGGAAATTATAGAAGTAGAGGTAAAATCAAGATTCTTCAATAAGCTTTTTATCTCTAAGGTAGTTACAGAGGCAGATTATATTATTAATGTTCCTAAATTCAAGACCCATAGTTTGACTACTATAACCGGGGCAGTTAAAAATATGTTTGGAATAATTCCAGGTGGTAGAAAAGCACAATTACATACTTTAACTCGTTCTATTAATGAATTTGCTGAATTATTAGTAGATATTTATCAGATAAGAATTCCTGATATAAACATAATGGATGCAATCATTGGAATGGAAGGTATCGGCCCTACCAATGGAAAGCCAAGGATAATAAATAAAATAATAGTTAGTGATAATGGAATTTCTTTAGATTCTGTAATGGCCGCTATGATGGGGCTTAAACCAGAATCAATTGAGCTATTGCAAGTAGCTCAGAGAAGAAATTTAGGGGAAATAGATTTATCCAAAATAAATATTGATGGGAAATTGGAAGTTTTATCAGGATTTAAAACACCAAACAATAATTTATTGCAGAAAATTAGAAAAGCAGCTGTTCCCTATATATTTAATTTTGCAAAAGTTAAACCAATTATAGATCATAGTAAATGTAAACAATGCCACAGATGTATAAAGGTTTGTCCGACTTCTGCAATGACTTTAAAGAATAAATTCCCTGAAGCAGACAGAAAGAAATGTATTTCTTGCTTCTGTTGTGAAGAGCACTGTCCTTATGGAGCGATAATTTTGCCATCCTGGCCTGTTGATCTATATAATAGGTTAAGAGGTAAATAAAAAGTGAACTAGATAAAAATAGCAATTTTATGAATGATTTTAGAGTATTGGGATTTCAAAAATATGATGCCCTAAATTAAATTCTTTTTAAATAAGCAATGGATTCTAGTAAGATTGTCAGAGAAAGTTTTATATAAAGCCGAAATAGAATATCAAAAAAGGTAATAGAGGGGTTTCAGGAGAGTTTACTCCCCTGACGATCTTATGAGGTAGGTTAATGTCAAAATATCTAGTGATTGTAGAGTCACCAACTAAAGAGAAGACTTTAAAAAAAATATTAGGAAAAAATTATCTTATTAAATCTACCAAAGGACATATTATTGATTTGCCTAAAACAGCATTAGGTATTGATATTGAAAACGATTTCGAGCCTAAATATGTTATTATTCCAAAACAAAGAAATACTGTAAAAGAATTAGAAAAAGTGTCCCAAAATAAAGAAAAGATATTCTTAGCAACTGACCCGGATAGAGAAGGAGAGGCGATCGCCTGGCATGTTGCACAAAAATTAAAGATTAAAAATGATAAAAATAGAATAAGTTTTAATGAAATAACTGAAAGAGCTGTATTACAAGCATTTGAAAAACCAAGAGAAATTGATTCTAATATGGTGAATTCTCAAAAAGCAAGAAGATTATTAGATAGGCTGGTAGGTTATAAAATTAGTCCTTTACTGTGGGAAAAAATTGGCAAAAAGTTAAGTGCTGGTAGAGTTCAATCTGTTGCTTTACGGTTGATATGCGAAAGAGAAGATGAGATAGAAAAATTTAAAAAAGAAGAATATTGGTTAATAAAAGTATTACTTAAAAAGATTGAGGACACAGATATAGAAGATACAGAATTGACTTCCTTTGAAGCGAAATTATATTCTTTTAATTCAAAGAAAATAAATATAAAGAATAAAAAAGAAGCAACTCAAATTTGTAATGATATAAGAAAACAAGATTTTTATATTAAAAATATTGAAAAAAAGAAAGAATTAAAAAATCCGCCTCCACCGTTCACTACTAGTACTTTGCAACAAGAAGCATATAATAGATTGAATTTTCCAATTAAGAAAACTATGCTTATTGCTCAAAAATTATATGAAGGTATTGTCTTAGGCGAAAGAGGTTCTACTGGTTTAATTACCTATATGCGTACTGATTCTTTAAGGGTATCAGATGAGATAAAAAAGGAGGCAAAAAAATACATAGAAGATAATTATGGAAAAGAATATGTTAGACCCATTCATCTTTCCAAGAAAGATTCAAATAAAATAAAAGGAGCAAAAATCCAAGATGCACATGAAGCCATTAGACCGACCTCTGCTTTTAATCATCCGGAATCGATTAAGGAATTTTTAGATAATGATCAGTATAAATTATATAATTTAATTTGGCAGAGATTTATGGCAAGTAGAATGAAAGCAGCTTATTTGGAAAAAATAAATGTGGAAATTGAATCTGGGAAATACATTTTTAAATCCTCTGGAGTTGAGGTATTATTTAAGGGTTTTATGATTGTATATAATCGAAATAATAGTGATTTAAATAAGCTTCCTCCTCTTAAGAAGGGTGAAAAATTGGAGTTATTGGATTTAAAAGCTGACCAATGTTTTACCAAACCTCCACCCAGGTATACTGAGGCTAGTCTAGTGAAAAAATTAGAAAAAGAAGGGATAGGTCGCCCAAGTACTTACGTGCCCATCATAGATACTATTTTACGTCGCTTATATGTTGAAAAAATAGATAAAAAATTTAAACCTACAGAATTAGGAATTATTGTAAATTCTTTCTTAACAAAATATTTTTCAGATATTATTAATATTACTTTTACTTCAAGAATGGAAAAACAACTCGATGAAATTGAATCTAACGGCAAAGATTGGAAGGATGTTTTAGTAAAATTTTATAATACTTTTTTAAAAGATTTAGAAAAAGCAAGTACTGCTGTAAAATATAAAGTAGCTACAATATATAGTGAAGAAATATGTGAAAAATGTGGACGTAAAATGTTAATAAAAAATGGCAAATATGGTAAATTTTTGGCCTGTTCAGGTTTCCCTGATTGTAAAAACACCAAACCCTTTTTAGAAAAAATTGGCGTTCCTTGCCCTCAACCAGGATGCACTGGAGAAATTATTAAAAGAAGGACCAAAAAAGGAAGAATATTTTATGGTTGTAGTAATTATCCAGATTGTTCTTTTATGACCTGGAATGAACCTACAAATAAAAGGTGCCCTCATTGCGGTTATATTCTAACAAAAAATATTAAAAAAGATGGTCTTTACTATAAATGTAGTAATCCAAAATGTTCTTATCAAGAAATTATAAAGAAATAAAGTATAATTAGAACAAAATTTATGAAAAGACTTTAAGGTTAAAACATCAAAAAAGATATGAAAAAATTGATGTATTATATTTACTCTAATTAAGAAGAGATTAATGCCGTAGACAAATTGAGAGCACAAGGACTTGATTAAAAACTAAATAATATTTTTAGTCAACAAAATTTTCACAAGTTCTTACTAGCGATTTGACTATTTTAAATGTTGCTAATTTATTGTATTATTATTGGAATGAGTGGTAGCACGTAAAAAAGGAATAATAAAATGAAAAAATATATAGAAACATACCAAAAATATTTAAAAAATGAAAAAAATTATTCTGATAATACTATCATTTCATATAAAAATGATTTGAACCAACTATTTAGTTTTATAAAAGAATATAAATTGTTAAGAAAGAACGGTATAAAATATATTGATCATCAAATTATGAGGAAATTTATAGTTTACTTAAAGGAAAAAAAATATTCCAAAAGAAGTATTTCCAGAAAAGTGTCCACAGCCCGGTCTTTCTTTAAGTTTCTCCACAAAGAAGAAATCATTGAGGTAAATCCTACTTTGAATTTAATAACTCCTAAAATAGATAAGAAATTACCATATTTCTTGTATTTACAAGAAATTGATAAGCTCATAGAAACACCACCAAGGAATAAACTATCAGGAATCAGAGATAGGGCGATTCTTGAAATACTTTATGGAACCGGAATTAGGGTTAGCGAATTGACTAATTTAAATATCGATGATATTGATTTTAACGAAAAAATTATAAAAGTATTGGGAAAAGGTTCAAAAGAAAGAATCCTTCCCCTGAGTAATCCTGTTATAAAGGCAATGCAAGAATATATAGAAAAAAGATATCTTTTTAATAGGAATAAATTTGACAAAACAATCAATAAAAATGCTTTATTTTTAAACCGTTTTGGGGGAAGATTAACCGCAAGAAGTATACGAAGAATTATTATAAAATATATAAAAATTGCTGGTTTAAATAAAAAGTTAAGTCCTCACGTATTAAGGCATTCATTTGCAACTCATCTACTGGGGGGAGGAGCGGATTTACGTTCTGTTCAGGAACTCTTGGGTCATAAAAGTTTATCTACTACCCAGATATATACTCATATTACCAAGGAACGTTTAAAAGAAATTTATCAAAAATCACATCCCAGATCATAATTCTATTGTATAGGAAATACCTTTTTCCGTTCCCCGTTTTTACGAGTACAGGTTTGAAGAAGGAATGGATTCTAACAAGTTTGTAAGAAGAGGCACTATATAAAACTGAAAAAGAATAACCATAGGCATAAGAGTTTCAGGAGAGCTTACTCCTCTGACAATCTTGAAATATATTCTATATTGGAGATGATGATAAAATGTTTAAAGGCACGACGATTTTAGCAATAAAACATAAGGGTAAAGTTGCTATTTCTGGTGATGGTCAAATCAGCACAGGAAATACAATTATGAAAAATAATACTAAAAAGATAAGAAAAATTTATAATGGTAAAGTCTTAACTGGATTTGCCGGAACAAGCGCTGATGCTATTACACTTTTTGAAAGATTTGAAAAAAGATTAAATGAATTTCAAGGAAATTTAACCAAAGCAGTTATTTCCCTAGCAAAAGAATGGAGAACTGATAAAATTTTACGTAGATTAGAAGCAATTTTAATTGTAGCAGATAAAAATAATATGTTTATAGTCTCAGGAACAGGCGATATAATAGAACCTGACGATAATATTGCTGCCATTGGATCGGGTGGACCTTATGCTTTGGCTGCAGCTAAAGCTTTAATTAAATATTCGGATTTATCTGCCGACGAAATTGCTTTAGAATCATTAAAAATTACCTCGTCAATTTGTATTTACACTAACGATAAAATTGTAGTAGAAAAATTATAAAAAAAGGAGGCAATACTTTGGTTAATGATTTAACTCCCTCACAAATTGTATCTGAACTTAACAAATATATAATAGGACAAGATAGTGCGAAGAAAGCGGTTGCAATAGCTTTAAGAAATAGAATCAGAAGGAAAAAGCTACCTCCGGAATTAATAGATGAAATTACGCCCAAAAATATCATAATGATAGGTCCAACAGGAGTGGGGAAAACAGAAATTGCTAGAAGGTTATCAAAATTAGTCAATGCTCCATTTGTTAAGGTTGAAGCAACTAAATATACTGAAGTTGGATATGTGGGAAGAGATGTAGAGTCTATAATTAGAGACTTAACTGAAGTAAGTATTCAATTAGTTCGTAAAGAATGGTCCGATAAAGTAAAAGATAAAGCAAAACAGCTGGCTGAAGAGAAGATATTAAATTATTTATTCCCCATAAATAATAAGAGAAGAAAAGAAAGAGAAAATTTATTTAATAATTCTCAGTATGGTGGGATTGAAGACAAAGAAGATTCTTTGGCCATTATAAATAAAAAAGACGAGAGAGAGGAGAGATTTGAGAAGACTAAAAGAAAGATTAGAGAAAAATTAAAAAAAGGTGAGCTCGAAAATAGAATAATTGAAATTGAAATTGAAGAAAATATCCAACCCACAGTTGAAATTTTTTCTAACTCAGGAATCGAAGGTATGGGTATTAATTTTAAAGATATTTTAGGAAGAATGTTCCCTCAGAAAAAGAGGAGACAAAAAGTAACCGTTGCAGAAGCTCGAAAAATATTAATGTATAGTGAAACTCAAAAATTAATAGATATGGATGAAGTAATAAGAACAGCTATTAATAGAGTAGAGAATTTAGGAATTGTTTTTATTGATGAAATAGATAAAATTGCAAAACAGGAAAAATCGTACGGGCCGGATGTTTCCAGGGGCGGAGTACAAAGGGATATTTTACCTATTATCGAAGGATCTACTGTTATGACTAAGTATGGCGCAGTAAAAACAGATCACATACTTTTTATTGCTGCGGGAGCCTTTACAACTTCAAAACCTTCTGACCTTATTCCTGAATTACAAGGAAGATTTCCTATTAGAGTAGAACTTAATAACTTGGGTAAAGAAGATTTAAAAAGAATATTGATTGAACCTCGTAATTCCTTAATTAAGCAATATATATCATTGCTAAATACTGAAGGAGTGCAGTTAGATTTTACAGATGATGCCATTGCTGAAATTGCTGAAATAGCCTTTATAGTAAATGAGAATACAGAAAACATAGGGGCAAGAAGGCTTTATACTATACTAGAAAAACTGTTAGAAGATATTTCTTTTAGTGCACCTGATATAAAGAATGAACATATAACTATCGACCAAAAATATGTAAAGAAAAAGTTACAAAATATTATAGAAAAGGAAGATTTAAGTAGATATATTCTGTAATTTACCAATTAAAACAGTTGTTAGTGAATAGTGAGTAGTATTTAATTTCAAATAAGGGATACAAAATTATTTAGTTGCTGATTGGGGCTAGTTTACCAGTTAATTCAGCTACTCAGAATACCAGTTGACCAATTAGCTCTAATTGTTAATTTCAAATACAAATTATAAGTTATAAGATTCTATTAAAAGCCTGATGCCCTAAATAAATTTTTTTAAATCAATAGACTCTAACAAGATTGCGAGGAAAAGTTTTATAGAAAACCGAAATGTAATAAAAAAAGTATAGATGGGTTTAGGTGAGTTCGCTCTACTGACTCTCTTATAAATAATCTGTAATAAGTGGCTTTTTAAAATTTCTGAAGATTATTATTCCTACTTAATTGTTACTATTTTTATATAATATTACTGTACTATTTTCTTGATTTAGCAAAAAAACTATGTTATACTATCTTTGACTTTGTGCGCTTATTATAATATTTCAGGACATCGTAATTTCAAAAGCCCGATACTCTAAATATCAATTATTGTGCCCGTTTTCACGGGCACAAGTTTGGTTAAAGAAAAGATTTTAACAAATTTACCAAAGTTAAAAATTGAGTGTCACATAAAACGAAGAAAAAACAAAAGTCATAAAGTGGTGTCAGGAGAAATTTATTCTCCCGAAAATCTTATTTAAATAATTACATAAATGGAGGGTGATAGATGAGTGTAGTTTCAATGAAAAATTTATTGGAGGCAGGAGTGCATTTTGGCCATCAGATGAGACGGTGGGATCCTAGAATGAAACCATATATATTTACAAATAGAAATAATATATATATTGTAGACCTTCAACAAACAGTAAAATTAATTGATGTTGCTTATGATTTCGTAAGAGAAATTACAAGCAAAGGTGGAAATATACTATTTGTAGGAACAAAAAAACAAGCTCAAGAATCAATTAAAAACGAAGCTGAAAGATGTGGAATGTTCTATGTAAACTATAGATGGTTAGGAGGAACTTTAACTAATTTTAATACAATAAGGAAAAGAGTTAAAAGGCTTTTGGAACTAGAAGAAATGGAGAATAACAACACCTTCGAGGTTCTTCCTAAAAAAGAAGTAATGAGTTTAAAAAGAGAAAAAGAGAAATTAGAAAAATTATTAACTGGAATTAGAAATATGGAAAAACTTCCAGATGCAATTTTTATAGTTGATCCTAAAAAAGAAAATATTGCTGTTGCTGAAGCAAAAAAACTATCTATTCCGATAGTTGCTATTGTAGATACTAATTGCAACCCGGATGAAATCGATTATGTAATTCCAGGAAACGATGATGCTATAAGAGCGGTAAAACTAATTTCTATGGTTATTGCAGATGCAGTTATTGAAGGTAAAAAATCAATGGTAGAAAAAGAACTTGAAACCGTTGCAACATAAGTAAGTGCAATGAAGTTAGATAAGGAGAAAAAAAATGAATATTAATGCTCAAATGGTAAAAGAATTAAGAATAAGAACTAGTGCCGGGATTATGGATTGCAAAGAAGCATTAAAAGCCTGCCAAGGTAATTTAGAAAAAGCTGTAGAATATTTACGTAAAAAAGGAATCAAGACTGCTTCTTCAAAATTTAAAAGACAAGCATTAAGTGGCAAGATAGAGTCCTATATTCATTTATATGGCAAGATAGGAGTTTTAGTTGAAGTAAATTGCGAAACAGATTTTGTTGCCAACACTGAAGATTTTAAAATTTTTGTAAAAGATATTGCTATGCAAATTGCAGCATCAAATCCCAAATACATTACGAGAAATGATGTTCCAAAAAATATAATAGATAAAGAAAAAGAAATAATCTATGCCCAAATGGAAAAAACGAATAAGCCAGCCAAAATACTTAATAAAATTGTTGAAGGTAAATTAGAAAAATATTTCCAGGAAAATTGCCTGTTAGAACAATTATTTATAAAAGATGATAGAAAAACTGTTAATGATTTACTGTTAGAGACAATAGGAAAATTAGGAGAGAATATAATAATAAAAAGATTTGCGAGATTTAAACTTGGCGAAGAAATCTGAAATTAGTTAGTTATTTATCTGGTTATTAAATCGGTATATAGTAGGTAATTAAATAACTAACAATGGAAATGCAACGTAAAATTGGTGACCTGCAACAAGTACCTGTTTTAATAACTTAGGAAATTTAAGTCACATCACTTATCGCTGTATCTATATTCGGTACTAAATTACTATACAATAATTGTTATAGTGAAGGATAAAAACTATGAGAAAGCCAATATACAGGAGAGTTCTCTTAAAACTTGGTGGTGAATCACTCTCAGGAGAAAGGGGCTATGGGATTGATACAAATAAAATTAATTTTATTTCTCAAGAGATAAACGAAATAAAGGAACTAGGTGTACAAATAGCAATTGTAATAGGTGGCGGTAATATTTTTAGAGGTCAGGAAGGGAGCGAAAAGGGCATAAATCGAGTTTCAGCTGATTATATGGGTATGTTGGCAACTGTGATAAATGCTTTAGCCCTTCAAGATTCGTTAGAAAAGTTAAATGTTGAAACCAGAGTTCAAACAGCAATTGAGATGAAGGCAATTGCCGAACCATATATAAGAAGAAGAGCCATTAGACATTTAGAAAAAGGGAGAATAGTAATTTTAGCAGCCGGAACAGGAAACCCTTATTTTACTACAGATACAGCTGCTGCCTTAAGAGCCATAGAATTAAATACTGAAGCAATTCTTAAAGCTACCAAAGTTGATGGTATATATGAATCCGATCCTTTGAAAAATTCAAAGGCAATGAAATTTAACAAATTAGGATTTCTTGAATTTTTAAATAAAGGTTTAAAGGTTATGGATGCAACTTCTATTTCGTTATGTATGGAAAATAATATTCCTGTAATAGTATTTAATTTAAATACAGTGGGGAATATTAAAAGAGTCATAACTGGAGAGAAAATTGGGACCGTAGTAAAGGGGGAATAAGAAATATGCTATCCAAATTATTAGATAACACAAAGAAAAAAATGGATAAAGCAGTTAATGCGATAAAAGATGAGTTCGCACATATAAGAACAGGAAGAGCTTCTGCGACCTTATTAGATGGATTGAAAATAAACTATTACGGTGTTTCAACTCCCTTAAAACAAATTGCCAATATTTCTATACCTGAATTTAATTTAATAGTGATTCAACCCTGGGATAAAAAATGTCTTTCTGACATTGAAAAAACTATTTGGAAATCTGATTTAGGATTATCTCCTGTTAGTGATGGTAATATAATTCGCCTTTCCATACCTCCATTAAATGAAGAAAGACGTAAAGAATTAGTGAAACTGGTAAAAAAAGAAGCCGAAAAGGGGAAAGTTGCTATAAGAAATATAAGACGCGAAACAAATGATTTGCTAAAGAAATATGAAAAAGATAGTAATATTTCAGAAGATGAATGCAAAGAATACCAGAAAAAGGTTCAAAATTTAACAGATGAATATATAGAGAAGATTGATAAATTATTAGACCTTAAAGAAAAAGAAATTATGGAAGTTTAAAATATTCCGTATTTATTATATAGAAAGGAGGCTCATTAAATGGCATATAAGATCACTGAAGAATGTGTTAAGTGCGGTTTATGTATGGAAGAATGTCCTGCGGAAGCAATTAGCGAAGGAGATGATATTTATGTTATTGATCAAGATATTTGCACAGAATGTGGAACTTGTGTTAGTGTTTGCCCAAATGAAGCGATAATTGAGGAATAAAAATATACCCCCCCTTATATAAATTAAGATATATATCTTAATAATGTATTTTAAAAGGGGGCATTTTTATATACAGGGGATAATTGGTGATGAAAAATGATATTCAAAGTAAATTTGTAGATAATAAAAATTTACCTAAGCATTTAGCTATTATAATGGATGGAAATGCTCGCTGGGCGAAGATGAAAGGATTACCTCGAAGTTTTGGCCACAAAGAAGGAGTAAAAGCAGTTAAAAAAATAATTTCTAGTTGCTTAGAGTTAAATATACCCGTATTAACTTTATTTGCTTTCTCTACTGAAAATTGGAAGCGTTCCAAAAATGAAGTATCGTTTCTAATAAGATTATTTAATGAGACCTTAGAAAAGGAAAAAGAAAATTTAAATAAAAATAATATACGGGTTAACTTTTTAGGTAGAATTAAAGATTTCCCTGATATATTAGTTAAAAATATAATTGATCTCGTTGAACTAACCAAGAATAATAATAAATTGATCTTAAATATCGCAATTAATTATGGAGGGAGAGCAGAAATAGTTGATGCAATTAAATCTATTGTATGGTTAGTTTCTAAGAAGAAAGTACGAATTGAAGAAATAGACGAAGAGATTGTAAGAAATAATTTATATACTTACAAACTTCCCGATCCTGATCTATTAATTAGAACAGCCGGTGAAATGAGAATAAGTAATTTTATGCTCTGGCAAATTGCCTATACAGAATTTTGGGTAACTCCACTTTATTGGCCTGATTTTGATAAAAATAGCTTAATAGAAGCAATAAGAGATTTCCAAAAAAGGGTGAGAAAATTTGGCGGAAGAGTATAATAATCTTGCAAAGAGAATACTCGTCATTATTATTAGCGTTCCTTTGGTAATTTTAATAATATTATGGGGGCAAATACCCTTTTTTGTATTATTAACAGTTTTAGTTAGTTTAAGTTTGAATGAGCTATTTAAAATGCTTCAGAAAATTGGCTTTGAACCTTCTATTGCATTAGGGTTTGTACTGTCTTTTTATTTTATTGGTTCGACTATTGCCAACTTTTATAATTTAAAAATTTTATACGATAAAGAAATAATTGTTATATTTATATTTATTTTATATCTATTTATTCAATTATTTAAAAAAGATCATTCTAAGTTATTATCTAATATATCTATTAGCATTTTTAGTGGTATTTATTTAGGATATTTATCTTCATTTTTATTAAAGATAATATTTTTACCAAATGGTGACTATTTTTTACTTTCTTTATTATTTACTATCTGGATAAATGATTCAGCAGCTTATCTTTTCGGTACGAAATTTGGTAAAAATAAGATATTCCCTAAAATAAGTCCTAAGAAATCATTAGAAGGATCCATCAGTGGAATTCTTTTTAGTATTTTATGTGTATTTATGCTAAAAAATTGCTTAAATCTAAACTTTACTAAATTAATATTTCTTGGATTGATTATTTCTACAATCGCACAACTTGGAGATTTATTCGAATCTATAATAAAAAGATGTTCTGGAGTGAAAGATTCCAGCAATATAATTCCCGGGCATGGGGGAATATTGGATTGTATAGACAGTATATTATTTACTGCTCCAGTATTTTACTATTATATAATTTATTTAAGGTAATGGATATTATATCTTTTGTTTACGTGATATTATTGAAGTTTAAATGATACAAGATATAATATCTTTATTTAAGGAATGAATTTTACAAGATTATCATAAAAGATATTATACAAAACAAAACAAAAATAGATAACCAAAAGGATAGAAAAAATTTAAGAAGATTTCGCTCTTCTGACAATATTAAAAAGTATAGGATTAATTATATGAAAAGAAAAATAGTTATATTAGGATCAACTGGATCTATAGGAAGGCAAACCTTAGAAGTTATCAAAGAACATCCTGATGAATTTGAAATTATAGGTTTGAGTTGTAGAGAAAATATTGAATTGCTAAAAGAACAAATAATTAAATTTAAGCCCAACATTTCGGTAGTTGCAAATGAATTTCTGGCTAAAAAATTAAAAAATGAACTAAACAACTTTAATAAAACGAAAATATTTTGGGGAGTAGAAGGATTAATAAGAATATCGACCTTAGAAGAAGTAGATGTGGTAGTTGTAGCTATAACCGGGATTGCATCTCTTTTACCAACTCTTGAGGCTGTAAAACATGGGAAAGAAATTGCCATAGCTAGTAAAGAGAGTATAGTAGCAGCAGGTGATATTTTAGTAAGAGAAGCTAAAGCAAACAAGGCAACTATTTTACCTATAGATAGTGAGCATAGCGCAATATTGCAATGTTTAAAAAATGAGCGAAAAGAGAATATAGAAAAAATTATATTAACTGCCTCTGGGGGTCCATTATACCACTTAGCAGATTCAGCATTAAAAAATATTTCAGTTGAGGACGCTTTAAATCATCCTACTTGGAAAATGGGGAAAAAGATTACTATCGATTCCGCAACTTTAATGAATAAAGGTTTAGAAGTTATTGAAGCACGATGGTTGTTTGATATATCACCAAAAAAAATAGAAATTTTAATTCACCCTCAAAGCTATATACATTCAATGATCCAATTTGTAGATGGTACAATTTTAGCTCAGTTAAGTGAACATGATATGAGAATTCCTATTCAATATGCTCTATTTTACCCAGATAAAGTCGTTAACAATTATAATCGGTTAGATTTTACTAAGATAGGTCAATTAACTTTTAAAAGACCGCGTTTTAATAAATTTCCTTGTATAAAACTTGCTTATAAAGCATTAGAAATCGGGGGGACTATGCCTGCAGTATTAAATGGAGCAAATGAAATTGCAGTTAATGCTTTTTTAAATAATCAAATAAATATTACCGAAATACCAATAATTATTGAAAATACTATGAAAAATCATATACCTAAGCTGAATCCCAATCTCGAAGATATTTTCGATGCTGACTATTGGGCTAGAAAGACAACACTGTTATTGTGTGAAAACAAAGCTTAAATTAATTTTAGGAGAGAGAAGTTGTTAACTATAATTGCCTTTATATTTGTATTTAGTATCTTAGTTTTTTTTCATGAATTTGGACATTTTATTAGTGCCAAAATATCTGGTGTAAAGGTATATAAATTTGCCTTTGGTATGGGTCCAAAAATATTTGGATTTTATAAAAATGAAACGGAATATCTAATTTGTTTAATACCTATTGGCGGTTTTGTAAAAATGGCTGGAGAAATGGGACAAGAAAATACGGAGATAACAATAGAAAAAGTCCCAGAGAACCAGAGATTTGATAAGAAGCCATTGGGAGTAAGAGCATTAATTGTAGCTTTAGGCCCTTTTATGAATATTTTTACTGCAATTATTATATTTAGCCTGATATTTTTTATTATGGGAGTTCCAGTAATCACCAATAATATTGCTACGATTGTAGAGAATGGACCTGCTGATCAAGCTGGAATTATTCCCGGAGATAAAATAATCACTATCAATTCAACGAAAATAGATAACCCGAAAGAAATTGCTGAAATTATCAACAAAAATTCTGATAATATATTACACATAACTTTAGATCGGAATGGGAAAAGTATTAATATCCCTGTTATGCCTAAATATGACGAAAATTATAATAAGTTTAGGATAGGGATAGAACTTGATACCTCAATTAAAAAGATTAGTATATTTTCTGCATTTAGCAAGGGTCTTCTCACTACTTTAAATATTATTAAATTAATATTTTCTAATACTATAGAAATGATTACCGGTAAAGTACCAGTTGAAATAGCTGGACCTTTAGGTATAGCCCAGATGACGGGGGAAGCAGTAAGACTTGGATTTTTAAATTTATTGTATTTTACGGCAATATTAAGTATTTTTATAGGATTGTTTAATCTTTTACCTATCCCTGCCTTAGATGGAGGGCATATTATCATTTTAATCATAGAAAGATTAAGAGGAAAACCTTTAGAAGCTGAAAAAATGAATCTTATCTATCTTATCGGGATATCAATCATGATGATTATTTTTATTTTTGCAACTTATAAAGACATTTCAAGAATTTTATTTAGTAAATAATAGGATATAATTTAATAATGTTTTATACAAGAGAACAGACTAAAGCGGTAAAAGTAGGTAATTTAATAATTGGTGGAAATGCTCCTGTTTCTGTACAATCTATGACCAATACTGACACAAAGAATATCCCAGATACAGTAGCTCAAATAAAAAGGATGGAAAAAGAAGGTTGCGAATTAGTAAGAGTAGCTGTACCTGATTTAGAATCGTGTCATTCTTTACCATTAATTAAAAAAGATATTAATATACCTTTAGTTGCAGATATTCATTTTGATTATAAATTAGCCTTGAAATCTATGGAATTAGGGGTAGATGGTATAAGAATAAATCCAGGAAATATAAAAAATAAAGATAAACTTAAATTAATTATAAAATCGGCAAAAGAAAAAGAACTACCAATTAGATTTGGAATAAATTCTGGCTCATTAGATAATAATATTTTAAAAAAATACAAATGTATTACTCCTCAAGCTCTAATAGAAAGCGTAAATAATATTATTGCAATATTAGAAGAAGTTGATTACCATAATGTAATTTTTTCCATTAAATCTTCAAATGTGATTGATACTGTAGAGGCAAATATTATGTTTTCAGGTAAATATAGTTATCCTTTACATTTGGGAATTACTGAAGCGGGTCCTCCTTTTTCAGGAATTATAAAATCCTCTGCTGGCATTGGGATACTTTTATACAAAGGGATTGGCAATACTATACGAATTTCATTAACCGATGATCCAGTAGAAGAAATAAAAGTGGGATATGAAATATTAAAAGCATTACATCTTAGACAAAGAGGGCCCAATTTAATTTCCTGCCCCACTTGTGCAAGATGCAAAGTAAATCTTAAAGAAGTTGTTAAAAAAGTAGAAAAAAGTGTGGTTAATATTGATAAAACAATTAATATTGCGGTTATGGGATGCATGGTGAATGGACCAGGTGAGGCTAAGGATGCTGATATAGGGATTGCTTATCATAAAAAAACTGCTATACTCTTTAAGAAAGGTAAAATAATAGGAAAATTTAGTGATAAGAAAATAATAACTAAATTGTTAGAGGAAATAAAAAATATTTGAACACGATTTAAAAATGCGATAAACTATTTAGTTAGATAATTGACAATTGATTATGTTATACTTTTTATGTATTATTTATAATGACGGATTAAATAAACAATATTTTCTTTACCGTTCCCTTTTTCTCTTTTTATAGGGGTAAGCTTCATATAGCCTACTCCCGTGAAAACAGAGGATAAATTTCACGGGTATAAGCTTGCTTGATGAAAGGAAAATGAAATTGTGGGGAACAGGGAAGCTCCTATATAAAACCAAAAAATAGTAAAAGAGTATGGGTTTAAGGAAGTGTGTTCCCTTGATAATCTTGGGATATTTTGTTTAACGAGGTGTAAATTGTGATAAACAAAATTATCGAAGAAGTTAAAGAAGCTGAAAACCTTGCTGATAAAATTATCAAAGAAGCAGAAGACCGAGCAATCAAAATAATTAAAGAAGCTCAATTAGACGCTGAAAAAAATAAAGAACAGGCAAAAAAAGAAACCCTTGCGAAAGGGGAATTAATGATTGTAAAAGAGGAAAAGATGGCAAGGGAAGAAGCGAAGAATATTATTGATAAAAGTATTAAAGAAAGAGAAATAATCAACAAAAAAGCAATGGCAAAAATTGACAAAGCAGTTGAAATTATAATTAAGAGGGTTGTTGAATTATAATGGCTGTTTGCAAAGTTAAGAAAGTAAATCTATTCACTTATATCGGTTTGAAAGATAAAGTAATTGAAGAACTTCAAAAGGCTGGGTGTGTTCAAATAAAAAATGTAACAGCCAAATTAAGGGAATATGATTTATTGGATTATCAAAAAATGACTACTTCAGAAATTGATGCTGCTATATCTGAAGTAAAATATTGCATAGATTATCTTTCAAATTATAAAGATGAGGCCAAAAAATACCACAAATTATTAGTTCCCTCAAGGAAAGTATATGAATATGATAAATTACCTTTTTTATTTGCCCAGTTCGATTACAAGGATATTTACAAAAAGTGTAAAGAATTAGATAGCAGATTAGCAGAATTAAAAAACCGAGAAAATCACCTTGAAAGCTTAAAAGATCAGTTAAAAGAATGGGAAGAATTAAATATTGACATACAAGATTTGGAAGGCACAAAAAATACTATTATCACACTTGGCTTTATACCTTTTAAAGATTATGTTTCTTGTATAGAAGAAATAACCAAAATTGGGAAAGAAATTGATATTAAAAAGGTTAGCGAAGATAAAAGGCAATGTAAAATAATGATTATTTCTATTCCTGAATATTCTCCCTCTATCAAAAAAATACTGAACAAATATAATTTCGAATATTTTAAATTTCCACAAGAATTGAAAGGTACACCTTTGGAAATTATTAAAAGCGCAACTCGAGAATTGAAGGATATTAGAAAAGAAAGAGAGGAAATAGCAAAGGCAAGTATAAAATTATATAAAAATAACTTATCTTTGTATATTGCTTTCGATCATTTATTTATCTCTAAGAGTAGAAGAGATATGGAAAAATATTTTAAACAGACAAGAAATGTATTAATTCTTGAGGGCTGGATTTTAGAAAAAGATATTGGTTTATTAAAAGAAAGGTTGTTTAAAAATTATCAGGAAATAGAAATATTTTTTAGTGATCCTCAAGAAAATGAAAATATACCAACTGCCTTAGATAACAATAAAATAATAAAACCTTTTGAAGTGATTACAGAACTTTATGGAATACCCCGATATAATGAAATTGATCCTACACCTTTACTAACACCTTTCTTTTTTATCTTCTTTGGAATGTGTCTGTCTGATGCTGGTTATGGTTTGATTATAACTATATTATTTTTTTTAGCGACTAAAAAATTTAAAATTGGCGGAATGGTGAAAAAATTATTTGATTTGCTTATTTTAGGAGGATTATCTTCTTTTATAGTAGGAGCTTTTATGGGAAGTTGGTTAGGTAATACTCTTGATTATTTACCACAGCAAATTATATTTATTAGAAATATCTTATTGGATAAAGTAGCTCTCATTAATCCAATAAATAACCCTATGCCAATATTGGTTATTTCTTTAATCTTGGGCTTAATTCAGATTTACACTGGGATTATAACAAAATTTATGGACAATATTAGAAATAATAAAATTATAGATGGCTTAATGGACCAGGGTTCTTGGTTGTTATTAATTACTGGTTTTCTCATATATGGAATTGCCAATACATTTTCTTTTTCTAAATTAATTTTATCTATATCTAAATATATGATTATAGGAGGAGCGCTATCAATTATATTAACTCAAGGGAGGACAAATAAAAATATTATTAAGAGAATAGGATCTGGTATTTTAGCTTTATACGATATTACTGGTTATCTTAGTGACGTTCTTTCTTATTCTCGATTATTTGCTCTCGGTTTAGCTACCGGTATAATTGCAGTAGTAATAAATACTTTGGTATTACTAGTTAAAGATATACCTTATATAGGTTTTGTTTTTGTAATATTAATATATTTGGGGGGGCATTTATTTAATATTGCTATAAGTGCTTTGAGTGCATTTATTCATTCAGCTCGTTTGCAATATGTAGAATTTTTTACTAAATTTTATCAAGGTGGTGGAACTCCTTTTGTTCCTTTTAAGATAACAACAAAATACGTAAAAATTCATACCGAAGAATAAATTAAATTAGTCGTTAATGAGGATTGGATTTATCTAACCTAAAGATTGTTCTCTGTTTTCGCCAGGATAAGTTTCACAGAACCAGTCTCTGTAAAATAAAGACACAAGTTTAACTAGTGCAGGTATAGAGAAGGGTTTCAGGGGAGTAAACTCCCCTGAAACTTAAAATATTATTAAATAATAGAAGTAAAAAGGGAGGAAAAAATGATTACACAAGGAGTAGTAATGGCTTTTTTAGGTTCTGCAATAGCTATAGGTTTTGCTGGATCAGGTTCTGCCATTGGAGTAGGAATAGCTGGAACAGCGGGAGCAGGAGTAATGACAGAAGACCCGGGGAAATTTGGGCAAGTCTTATTACTACAAGCTCTTCCAGGGACTCAGGGCATTTATGGATTACTTGCCGGTTTTTGGGTTCTAATGAAAATTGGTATTTTTGCAGGTACACCGGTAGCTTTAAATTTAGATCAGGGATGGCAAATATTTTTTGCTTGCCTACCTATAGGAATAGTTGGATTTTTCTCTGGCATTTACCAGGGAAAAGCTTCAGCCGCTGCTATAGGTTTGATTGCGAGAAGACCAGAAGAAACAGGAAAAGCCGTAGTTATGCCAGCAATGGTTGAGACATATGCCGTATTGTCTTTATTGGCAACCATATTACTTCTAAATGGTATAAAATTATAAAGGAGACTTTTTAATGTCAATAAAAGATATAAAGGAAAAAATTATATCTGATGCAAAAAATAAGGCTAATAAAATTATCGAAGATGCTAATAATAAGGCAAAAGAAATAAGAGAAAAAGCCAAAAAAGAATCAGAAGATATTAAGTTAAAAATATTAAATAGAATCAACCAAGAAATATTACTAAAAAAAGGAAAAATTATAACTGAAGCAAATTTAGCAGCGAGAAAAACCATACTTTCCACAAAACAAGATATTGTCGAAAAAACTTTTAATAAGGCTTTAGATAAAATTATTAAATTAGACGATAAACAATATTTAAATTTTATAAAAAAAATAATACTGAATAACATCGAAAAGGGAGATGAAACAATTTTTATAAGTTCCTTAGATAAAGATAGAGTCACAAAAAATTTTATCAAAGAGATTAACGATGAATTACAGACAAACGGTAAACAAGGGAAATTAAAATTATCTTCAACCTATTTAGATATAAAAGGAGGAGTAGTAATTAGCTCAGATAATATAAGAAAAAATAGCTCATTAGAAATAATGTTCAAAAATGTCAGAGAAGAACTGGGAATAAAAATAACTCAATATCTTTTTGAATAGTATATTTTAGAGCATCGAATTTTATGAAATCCCAATACTCTAAAATATACTATTTTACCCGTTATCAAGGATACAAGTTTGCATAAGGAATGGATGGTTCTAACAAGTTTGTCAGGATTGGGAATGGTATTGCATAAAAAATAAATAACAAAAGACATAGATGGGTTTTAGGGGAGTTTACTATCCTGACAATCTTGAATTAAAGAATTTATTTTCAAAAAGGGAATATGGATGATTAGATATTTTACAGATAGTAGTAATACTGAGACTGAATATACATATGCAGTTGGAAGAATAAGAGAGTTGGAAAGAAAATTATTGAATAAGGTTTTATTGGATAAACTAATTGAATCTTATGATTTACCGTCCTCTATAAATCTTTTAATCGAAGGCGGATTAGATTCTTACGGTTTTGATATTTATAATCATGCGGATTTTGAAGACTCTCTAAATAAGGAATTAATTCGTACATATAAAGTTATTAAAGTTATTTCTCCATATCCATTTATTTATTATGTATTTGCTCTGAATTATGATTTTCACAATCTCAAAGTGCTTATAAAATCAAAATATTTGAAAAAAAAATATACTGAATGTCTTTCGGAAATTGGTACGATAAATATAAAAAATCTTATAATGGCAATTGAAGAAGAAAAATATGCTGAAATTCCGGTATCTTTTGAATCTGCTGTCAGAAAAACAATATCCGAATATAAAAAATTACAGGATCCAGGAATAATTGACTTGATCCTGGATAAAGAAAGGTACAATATTATTTCCAACATATTAAAAGATATTGAAGCCCCATTTTTGAAAGATTTTATTGAAATGAATATCGATCTTAACAATATTATTACTGCAATCAGGACAAAGATAAGAGGAGAAGATAAAAGTTTTTTAAAAAAAGTATTAATAGATAAGGGCAATCTTGATTTAAAAAATATTATAGATATTTTTGATTCTCCTTTGTCTTCCTGGAATGCAAAATTTGCCAAGACTGATTATGAAAAAGTTGTAGAAATAGGTCTTAAAAGTTACGAAACAAAAGGTTCTTTAACAGAAATTGAGAGACTTGTAGATAATTATATTCTAAATTTTGTAAAAATAGGAAGGTTTATTACTTTTGGAATGGAACCTCTTGTGGGCTTTATTGTAGCTAAAGAAAATGATATAAAAAATATTCGAATAATCCTGAGCGGTAAACTTAATAAATTATCGCCTGCAAAAATTAGAGAAAGAATACGTGATCTTTATGTATAAAATTGCTTTAGTGGGAGACAGAGACTCAATAATAGGATTTCAACTATTGGGAGTTTCTATTTTTTCCGTAACTAATAAAGAAAAAGAAGAAGCTATAAATATTTTAAATGAATTGATAAAAGAAAAATATGCAGTAGTATTTATAACTGAAGAAATAGCTTCCCTAATACCTGAAAAAATTGAGGAATTGCAAAAAAAATACTTAATTAGCATAACTATAATTCCTAATAAATTAGAAAGGAATAATTTGGGAATTAAGATACTAAGAAAAAATGTAGAAAAAGCGATAGGCACAGATATTTTATTTAAGAAAGAGGGAGAATGATGGAAACAGGGAAAATTATTAAAGTTGCTGGACCTGTAGTTGTAGCTGAAGGATTAAGAGGAGCTAAAATGTACGATGTGGTACAAGTAAGTACGCAAAAATTAATTGGTGAAATAATTGAACTCGACGAAGATCTGGTTACCATCCAAGTTTATGAAGAAACTGCGGGAATTGGTCCTGGAGAACCTGTTTTTTCAACTGGCGCACCCTTGAGCGTAGAATTAGGTCCAGGTCTTATCACCTCAATTTATGATGGCATTCAAAGGCCTTTAGATATAATTAGAACAAATGAGGGGAATTTTATCACTAGAGGAGTAGAGGCATATGGAATTGACAGAGAAAAAAAATGGGAATTTAAGCCCGTTATTAAAAAAGGAGATCAAGTAACTTCTGGTGATATTATTGGAGTTATTCAAGAAAGTAGCATTATTCAACACAAAATTATGGTGCCATATAGCATTCAGGGTGAAATCAAAGAAATATATAGCGGTAAATTTACAGTCACAGATACCATTGCCAGGATAAAAGAAACAAATGGCTCAATTGCTGAGATTAAAATGTTACAAAAATGGCCGGTAAGAAAATCAAGGCCCTATAAAGAAAAATTACCTCCCATTGAACCATTAATTACTGGTCAGCGGGTCATTGATACATTTTTCCCTATCGCAAAAGGGGGGACAGCTTGTATTCCTGGACCCTTTGGTAGTGGTAAAACTGTGGTTCAACATCAAATATCTAAATGGTGTAACGCGGAAATTATTGTTTTTATTGGGTGTGGTGAAAGGGGTAATGAAATGACAGATGTGCTATTAGAATTTCCAGAATTAATTGACCCTTATTCCGGAAAACCATTAATGGAAAGAACCATCCTAATTGCCAATACCTCAAATATGCCAGTAGCAGCTCGTGAAGCTTCGGTCTATACTGGTATAACTATTGCAGAGTATTATCGAGATATGGGTTATAATGTTGCTCTTATGGCAGACTCAACTTCTCGTTGGGCAGAGGCTATGCGGGAAATATCTGGTAGATTAGAAGAAATGCCTGGTGAAGAAGGATTTCCAGCTTACTTAGGTACCCGAATTTCTAGTTTTTATGAGAGATCAGGTAGAGTAAAATGTTTATGCAAGGATAATAGAGAGGCAACTTTAAGCGTCATTGGCGCAGTATCACCTCCAGGTGGAGACTTATCCGAACCAGTTACTCAAAATACTTTACGTACAGTTCAAGTTTTTTGGAGTTTGCAAGACAAATTAGCCTACAAAAGACATTTTCCAGCAATTGATTGGTTAACAAGTTATTCGCTTTATTTATCCCAGTTATCTGAATTTTATGGTAAAGAAATCAGTAAAGATTTTATAGAATTGCGTAGTAAATCTATGGAAATTCTTCAGGAAGAGGCAGAGTTAGAAGAAATTGTCAGATTAGTAGGAATTGATGCCTTATCAACTAATGAAAGATTAGTGTTAGAAACTGCTAAATCCATTAGAGAAGATTTTCTTCATCAAAACGCTTTTGATGAAGTAGACACTTATACTTCTATTAAAAAACAATATCTAATTTTAAAGTTAATCATATTATTTCATAGACAAGCGGAGAAAGCAATTACCAACAAAGGTGTAACCATAGATCAATTAAATGCTCTACCAGTTAAAGCAAAAATAGTGCGCGCTAAATTTATTAAGGAAGAAAATTTAGATAAGTTTCGTGAAATTGAAAATGAAATAATATCCCAAATTAACGCTATAACCACTATTTAAAGGGAAGGAGAAAATCTAGATAAAAATGATTAAAGAATATTTGACTATATCTGATGTGGCTGGTCCTTTAGTAATTGTGGAAAAAACAACTGATGTAAAATATCAAGAATTAGTAGAAATAGAATTATCTTCGGGGGAAATGAGAAGAGGACAAGTGCTGGAAGTTACCAAAGATAAGGCAGTAGTTCAAGTATTTGAAGGAACCACAGGTATCAATGTTTCAGAGACTAAAGTCCGATTTTTAGGCAAAGTAATAGAATTGCCAGTTTCTTTAGACATTTTAGGAAGAATATTTGATGGCTCAGGCAGACCAATAGATAATGGACCTAAAATTATTGCTGAAAAAAAATTAGACATAAATGGTAATCCTATAAACCCCTATGCCCGAGATTATCCCAATGATTTTATACAAACTGGGATCTCTTCCATTGATGTTTTAAATACTTTGGTTAGAGGTCAAAAATTACCCATTTTTTCCGGTGCAGGCCTACCACATGCTAAACTTGCTTCACAGATCGCTCGACAAGCAAAAGTATTGGGTAAAGAAGAAAAATTTGCCGTAGTTTTTGCAGCAATGGGAATAACTTTTGAGGAAGCAAATTTTTTTATCAATGACTTCAGGAGAACCGGGGCAATAGAAAGAAGTGTTATGTTTATAAATTTAGCTAATAATCCAGCAGTAGAAAGAATTATTACTCCCCGAATGGCTTTAACTTGTGCAGAGTATTTAGCCTTTGAAAAGGAAATGCATGTTCTTGTAATACTTACTGATATGACCAATTACTGTGAAGCTTTAAGAGAAGTATCTGCGGCAAGAAAAGAGGTTCCTGGAAGACGTGGTTACCCTGGTTATTTGTACACAGATTTAGCTACTCTTTATGAGAGGGCAGGTAGGATAAAAGAAAGAAAAGGTTCAATAACTTTAATCCCAATATTAACTATGCCTGAAGATGATAAAACTCATCCTATACCAGACTTAACTGGATATATTACTGAAGGTCAGATAATATTAGCAAGAGAATTGCATCTTAAAGGGATTTATCCGCCTATTAACGTATTGCCTTCTTTGTCACGTTTAAAAGACAAAGGTATTGGGCCCAATAAGACCCGAGAAGATCATGCAAATGTTATGAATCAGCTATTTGCCTCTTATGCTCGAGGCAAGGAAGCCAAAGAATTAGCAGTAATATTAGGGGAAGCAGCGTTAACAGAAGTTGATAAAAAATATGTTAAATTTGCAGATAAGTTTGAAGAAATATTCGTCAAACAGGATGAAGACGAAAATAGAACAATTGAAGAAAGTCTAAGGTTAGGATGGCAACTGTTAACTATTCTACCAACAGAAGAATTAAAAAGAATAAAAGATGAATTTATTGAAAAATATTTACCCAAGGATTCAGTGGAGGCTAAAATATAAATGTCGTTAAAAGTTAATCCTAATCGAATGGAATTATTAAGATTAAGAAAGAGGTTGGTTGTAGCAAAACGAGGGCATAAATTATTAAAAGATAAGAGAGACGCTTTAATTCAAGAATTCATTCGTTTAGTAAAAGAAAATAAAAAAATTAGAGAAGAATTAGAAGATAGGTTAATGAAATGTTATATTATTTTTTCAAATGCTTCATCTTTAATGAGCAAAATAACTTTAGAAGAAACCTTAATGTTCCCTAAAGCAAAAAGCGCGGTTGAGGTAACTTTCAAAAATATAATGAGTGTAAATGTTCCGAAATATAAATTTAGATATGAAAAAGATTTTTACGCCTACAGTTTAATTAATACAACTCCAGAATTAGATATTGCGTTGAGAAATTTTTATGAAATATTACCCTTGATGTTGAAATTAGCGGAATTAGATAAAGCTGCCAGTCTCTTAGCTGATGAAATCGAAAAAACCAGACGAAGGGTTAATGCATTAGAATACGTACTGATACCTGATATAGAAGAAACAGTAAAGTTTATTACTATGAAATTAGACGAAATGGCTCGATCTTCTACTTCAGCGATTATGCGAATTAAAGAAATTATAAGAGCATAAAAAAACGGCGTAAATTATACTTACGCCGTTTTTTTATGTTTATATCTTGGAGCATTGGAATTTCAAAATTCCGATACTCTAAAATGAATTCTTATTTAAAAAGTAATAGATTCTAAAAAGATTGTCTGGAAAAGTTTATATAAACCGAAATAGAATAAAAAAGTAGTAGAAGGGCTTCAAGGGAGTTTACTCCCCTGATAATTTTGTATTATAACTTAGAGGTGAATTATGAAGATTGGAATAATCTCTGATATTCATAGTAATTCTGAGGCATTAGATAATGTTTTGAAAGATGTAAAAGAAATTGATGAATTTATTTGTTTAGGAGATATTGTTGGTTATGGAGCAGATCCTGATTATTGTATTAAAAGAATGAAGGAATTAAACTGTAGATGCATAGCAGGGAATCATGATTTTGGCGCAGTAGGAAAACTGGATATAAATTATTTTAATTACGCAGCAAGAGAAGCAATTTTATGGACATCTCAAAAATTAGATAATGATAGCATCAGATATTTATTAAATCTATCTGAAAATCTCACTATTAGAGGCAAAATATATGCAGTTCATGGAAGTCCTCGTGAACCAATGTGGGAGTATATTTTGGATGAAAACACTGCAAATTTAATTTTTAATAGATATGATTTTAACATATATTTTATAGGACATTCCCATTTAGCCGGATATTTTTCTTTCGATAAAAATAGTGGAAGAATAAATTATACTAATTTAAATAATGGTGGTAATATTGAAATAGATAAAAATAAAAGGTATATTATTAATTGTGGGAGTGTTGGCCAGCCTCGAGACGGTAACCCAAAGGCAAGTTATGGTATTTACGACATAAATTCCCAAAAGATTGTAATTAATCGTGTTTCTTATCCAATATATTTAACTCAAAAGAAAATAATTAATGCTGGATTACCTGAAGTTTTAGCTGAAAGACTTAGTTTTGGAAGATAATAAGTGCCCGTGGCTTAATCGGATAAAGCGACGGCCTCCGGAGCCGTAGATTGGAGGTTCAAGTCCTCTCGGGCACACCACTTATTATGTAATAAGTAACAAGATTGAATTTCCTAAATCATAAAAATAGACACTTATTACACGTTACTTATAACATGTTACACATTACACATTTGTTGGTTACCTGATTAATTGTGGAATTAGTCAATTAGTTTATAGGTAGATTGACAAATTTTGTATTTAATACTAACAACTATTCACTGACGACTAATTTAATTGGTGAATTATTACATAAGTAAAGTTGGATAAATCATATGTTCTATTATGTAGCAAGAGCTATATGCTGGTTATTACTAAAAATATTTTGGCGGGTGGAAGTAAAAGGAATTGATAATATTCCTAAAAATGGCGGATTAATATTGGCTTCAAACCATGTTAGCTATTTAGATCCAATCGTCTTAGGTATATCAATCAAAAGGAAAATATATTTTATTGCCAAAAAAGAAGCCTTTAATAATTTTTTTGGTAGTCTTTTACTTCATAATTTAAATGCTTTTCCAGTAGACAGGGGAAAAACTGATATACTTGCTTTTAAAAAAGCTATAAACATCCTAAAAGAAGGAAAAATATTAGGAATATTTCCGGAGGGTACACGTTCATCTAATGGTGAACTACAAGAATTAAAAATAGGAGTGTTAAAAATTGCTAAAAAAGCAGGTGTTCCTATCTTACCAGTAGGAATTATTGGTACGCATAAAATATATCCTCAAGGGAAAAAGTTCCCTGTTTTGTTTAAGTACAAAATAATTATCAATTATGGTATCCCACAATATTTCACAGATGTAGACTTAAAAGATAAAGAAAGCCAAAAAGAAGTAATAAATCTATTAAGTAATAAGATAAGAGAATTATCTAACCTAAATATAACTAAATAATTATTGGAATTATTAATAAAAAATATAGGGAAGGATAATAAATATGAAAAAATATATAGCGTTTCTTTTAATAATACTATTATTTAGTTTAACTTCCAATAATATCTTTGCAGCAAATACTAATTATATCCTTATATTAACTTTTGGTGAATATGGAAATAGAGAAGGAGAATTTAACTATCCAGTTGGTATTACCCAAGATAAGAGTGGTAATTTGTATATAACCGATTGGGAAAATGACCGTATACAAGTATTCAGTTCAGAAGGGCGATTATTGAAAGTAATCCCAGAAGGAGATAGTGAATTAAAAATTGATGGACCTGTAGGAATAGTTTTAGACCAAAATGAAAACATAATTGTAGTAGAGCAATTTAATAATAGAGTGCAAAAAATATCTCCTGACGGAAAATCTTTAAACATAGTGGGGAAAGAAGGCAATGGCCCAGGAGAATTCCTTAACCCCAGAGGTATTGCCATAGATAAAAATGATAATATCTATGTAGTTGATACCGGGAATAACAGAGTACAAATATTTTCATCAGATTTCAGATTTAAAAAGCAATTTGGCAGAGAGGGCATGGGAGATGGTGAATTTTATTATCCTAGGGGAATTGCTCTTGATAAAGAAGGAAATATATATGTTGCAGATACTTTTCATAATCAAGTACAAGTATTTAATAATGAAGGAAGATTTTTGAGGAAATTTGGAGAAGGCGGTGATGATGTTGGTCAATTTAATGGTACCAGATATATAGCATTTGATTCAAAAGGCAATATATACGTTACTGATTATAAAAATGGAAAAGTGGTAAAATTTAATAAAGAAGAACAATTCGAGTTAGAATTTGGAAATAACCCGGGTGACGTTAAATTATCTTTTCCTGAAGGAATTGCAATTGATGATAGAGATTATATTTATGTTGTTGACGCAGGGAATAATAGAATAGTAAAATTCTGTCTATCCAAAATAGTTATTCATAACAACTTGGGGAAAAAATATCTTGATGAACATAAATGGGGAGAAGCTATATCAGAATTTAAACAAGTTATATCTATAGACCCCTTAAACATTACTGCTCGTGAAGGTATTGCTTTGGCTTTCTATGAAAATGGAGAATGGGAAAATGCTATAGAAGCTTATAACTACCTTAAAGAAAATGATCCAGATAATCCGCAAATTAAAATAAAAATAATCGACTCTCAATTTAATCTAGCAATGCATTATGAAAATAGATCTTCCTTTAAAGAGGCATGTAGAGTATACAAAGAAGTATTAAATTCAAATCCCAATTATCCTTCAGCTAAAAAAAGATACTATATATCTTATCTTAAATATTTATTTTATTCGCCCTATTTCAGAGTGTTATTTTTAGCATTAATCGTAATAATATTTTTTATAATTTTATTACCCAAAATAAAGAAGAAAAAGAAGAAGAAAATAAGTCGACATTCTAAAGGAAGCAGATATTAACTGAGATAAAATTATAAAAAATATTATTATAACATTTATATTTTTAAATAGTAGGGGAGGTGATTACATGGCTGAGTTAGAATTAAGAAGACCTGCGGTTGCAGGAAGCTTTTATGCTGGTGATTTGAAATCTTTAAATAAGCAGATTGAAAATTGTTTTCTACATAAATTGGGACCAAGTAAAATACCCTCGATAAGCCTTAAGAAAGAGGATAGAAAAATTATTGGTCTAATTAGTCCTCATGCTGGCTATATGTACTCTGGCCCGGTTGCTGCCCATGGATTCTATAAAATAGCTATCGATGGAAAACCAGATACTATAATAATATTAGGCCCTAATCATCGTGGTTTTGGAGCAGATGTTTCCATTATGACTAAAGGAAAATGGAAAACTCCATTAGGTGAATTAGAAATAGATAAAGATGTTGCAGAAAATATATTAAATAATTCTGAAATGATTAAGGATGACTATAAAGCTCATCAATATGAACATTCTATTGAAATTCAATTGCCCTTTATTCAATACATTTTCGGTAATGATATTAAATTTGTACCAATTTGTATGACTCGTCAGGATGTTAATACAGATATAGAAATTGCTCGGGCAATATGTTCCGCCATAATTGACAGAAACATTTTGTTGATTGCCAGTTCAGATTTTACTCATTATGAATCTCAGAAATATGCGCAAAACATGGATAGACAGGCGATAAAAACCATTCTTGAATTTAATAGCGAGAAACTATACGATATAATTTATCAGCAAAATTTAACTATATGTGGACCCGGACCAATTACCACAATGCTAATTGCTTGCCGCACTTTGGGAGCAAAAAATGCTAAATTACTCAAATATGCAACATCTGGTGATGTAACTGGGATGTATGAACAAGTAGTTGGTTATGTCTCTATAATTATCCAAAAATAATATTTGTTAATCAACACTTCATTTTCTAAACTACAACTTTATACTTAAAGGGGGAGCAAGAATAAAATGATAGAATCTTACAGTTTTGGGCAAATTATAATTGATGGCAAAAAATATAATTCAGACCTTATTATATATAAAGACCATATTAATAGTAATTGGTGGAGAAAAGAAGGGCATAATCTTTATATTGAGGATGTCCAAGAAATACTTAATGAAAAACCAGAAATAATAATAGTGGGAACAGGTTGTTATGGTTTAATGAAAATAAGTACAGATTTGGTAAAATATTTAGAGTCAATAGGTATTGATTTAGTTATTAAAAAGACAAAAGATGCTTGCGACGAATATAATAAATTTCATAAAGATAAAAAAGGTAAAAAGATAGTAGCCGCACTTCATTTAACCTGTTAACGACAATTGTTAATAAAAAATAATGTTACTTTACATAAGATATATTATAGGACGTTGTAAAAACTTTAAAAAGATTTATGTTCCCGAATACCCGACCAATATTCGATTTTGGATGACTTTGGATATTTGAGCACCATCAAGGTTTCAGTTTTTATTTTAGTTTTTCTATAGCAATTATATAAATATAAGCCTAAAAATATCTATTATAATAAATAAATACTAGATAATTA
>CAYTKP010000003.1:0-54172 GCA_964438695.1 uncultured Atribacterota bacterium
TATTTTCAGTTGCAATATTTCCCTTAAAAGTTCTGAACGTGTCCAATAGGGGGAGTCAGATTTGATTCTTTAATGAATTAAATCTGCAGCCAGAAGATAACCTGCTCTTTGACAACCAAACTGAGGGTTATTTGGATTTTTAGAAAAGAAGGATCTTTAAAAGATTTATCGTATAAATAAATATAGGTTAGTTAAGAGAAGTAAGAGAGGATTATTATGATAAATATATTTAAACAAGAATTTCATGAGATAAATTCTTTATTTAAAAATAATTATAGAGAAGTAGTTGTTCTTTGTACAGCTACACTCTTTTTTGTTCTGGTAATTTGTCGACCGATAAATTCATCTTTGGTGATAAACTACCTGATATACTATGTAATTCTTCCGTTTTTCACTATTTTACTTATCTTGAAGAAGAATCCTCTTGATTTTGGACTTCGAATAGGAAATTATAGGTTATGGGGTTTTTATGTAGCCATAACGGTTATTATTGCTATTCCAGTATTGTATTTTGGCTCTCTTTTTTCTTCAGTAAGCCACTATTATACTGATCGTTTTAATTTTTATGCTTTTTTCACCCAAATGGTTCCCCTTCTATTTTTTTGGGAATTTATGCTTCGAGGTTTTCTTCTATTCGGGCTGAAGGAAAGATTTAAAGAATCAAGCATCCTTATACAGATGGTTCCCTTTGTGCTTCTCCATATCGGAAAACCGGAAATAGAGATATTGATGTGTATCCCCATGGGATTGTGGTTCGGATATATTGCCTACCGGGGAAAATCATTCTGGCCTGCCTTCATTAGTCATACTTTCATCAATTTTACTCTAAAATATTTCGTGAATTTTTAGCAGGTAATTCTGAACACTTAATAAGGATGGTGCTTTTAGATTATAAAAATAAAAAGAATAATTCATAGGAGAGTTAGAAAATGGAGAAAACATTGGTTTTAATAAAACCCGATGCATTTAAAAGAGGCCTGGTTGGAGAAATAATTTCCAGGTTGGAAAGAACAGGACTGAGATTGGAGGAAATAAAAATAGTAAATGCTACTATTAAAATTTTAGAAAACCATTATCCTGATGACAAAGATTGGATTAGATCTGTCGGTAAAAAGACTGTAGATACTTATAAAAAATATAATTTAAATATTGCAAAGGACTTGGGCACTAAGGATGCTCTGAAAATTGGGAAATTAGTGAGAAAATGGTTGATTCGACATCTAACTTCTGGGCCTATAGTTGTTATTATATTAAGTGGAAACCATGCTGTTGAAATTGTACGAAAATTAGTAGGGAATACCGTCCCTCTTTTTGCTGAACCGGGAACTATAAGAGGTGATTTTTCTGTAGATTCACCTGATATATCTACTAGAGAAGGACGAGCGTTACAAAATTTAATTCATGCTTCAGAAACTGTTGAAGAGGCAAAGAGAGAAATTTCTGTTTGGTTTGGAATTTGAGAATTTATGATAAAAAATATAAATTATAGTTAGGGTAAATTTTGGTGGGCAAGTTGATATAGACAATATATAGAAAATATGCTAACATTACTTCAATAAGAAAAGAGATGCCTGATTTTGATAGTATTTTTGGTAATTAATAATTTATATTGAGGAGGAAGAAATGCAAAAAAGAGTAGAAGCTGCTTTGGAGAAAATAAGACCGTCTCTGCAGGCAGATGGTGGAGATGTTGAATTATTAGAAGTTACTTCTGATGGGATAGTGAAAGTGAAACTTACCGGTGCCTGTGCAGGTTGTCCAATGAGACAGATGACTTTACAGATGGGGATTGGTAGGGCATTAAAGAAAGAAGTTCCTGAAATAAAGGATGTTGTAGCAGTATAACCGCCATTCAATACATAAATATTATAATACAAAAAGGGCACAATATAACCGAGCAGTATAGTGCCCTTTAGTATTTTTAAGAAGAGTATTGGGTTATTTATCGACTAAATTGAAAAATTTAATGATTTTCAGTTATAATAATAAAAAGGAAGAAATTTTATATACAAAAGATAGAGGTTCTTTTAATGTTTAAAGCCACAAGTAGAGCATTATCAGAAGAGATATCAAGAAAGATTATGAATCCTGAAATATTGGATATTGCTTCTCAGCAGAAAAATTTTGTCAAAAAATATATTGAAAGTCCTGAGTTTTCGAATAAATTATTATCTATAATAGAAAATAAAGATTATAGCTGCCAGGCAGTTTATGCTTTATGTCAGGACATACTTAATACAATAGACAAGAAACATAATTCCCATAATTGGCTTTATAAAGTATATCAATTTGCCTTATCTCAATCTTTTCCCGAGGCAGTGGAACTTTCTTTTGAAGATATCTCCGATAATTGTCGGAAGACTTTCTTATTATATTTAGAAGTTTTAAGAGTGATATCAGAGTACCAAAAGTCTTCTGATGATTCTACTTTTCAAAGTAAATATCCCCTAAATTTTCTGACTGCTGAAGAAAAATCTAAATTAGAAAAACCCGCTGAATATAAAAGGTTTATAAAGGCATTTAAGGATGAATATATTTATGAGATGATGAAACTAAGTCAGGAAGTATTAAATTATAATACCCTTGACCATATATGTGGGGTTAACTGGATTGCTTTATTTATTGGTCGCCAATTATATAGTAGGGGTCTTCCAGTTGATTTAGCGAGAGTTTCAGGGGCAGCAGTGGGACACGATATAGGGAAATATGGGTGTAAAAGTATCGAAAGAGAGAGAACTCCTTATTTGCATTATTATTATACTGATATGTGGTTTAAAAAGCATAATATTCCTTACATCGGACATATTGCGGTCAATCATTCCGTCTGGGATTTAGAATTAGAAAATCTACCTCTGGAATCTCTTATTTTAATCTATTCTGATTTTCGGGTAAAAAACGAAAATAATAATTCCAATATAAAGAAGATGAAGATTTTTACGCTTAAAGATTCTTTTCAAGTAATTTTGAGTAAATTAGATAATGTTGATGAAAAGAAGAGAAGAAGATATTACCGGGTATATGCAAAATTAAAGGATTTCGAAGATTATATGGTAAATTTGGGAATAAATGTTGATTTAGATCATAAAGAAATGCAGTTACCGCCAAAAAGTAGAAAATTATATTATTCACTTATGCATAGCCAGGAAGTTATACAAAATATAAAATATCTTGCAATAGAGCATAATATAAACTTAATGTATGAACTTCGAGACGAATCTTCTCTAAATTCGCTGTTAGAATTAGCTCGAAGTGAAAAAGACTGGAACAACCTACGGGAATATTTACAAATATTTAATGAGTATTCCACTTACTTAACTCAAAGACAGAAAATGATTACCTTGCGATTTTTATATGAACAATTGACTCATCCTGAAGATGAAATAAGGAGGAGAAGTGCAAAACTCATCGGTCGATTAATTGCTACTTTTGACGAAGATTATCGCAAGGAAATTCCCTCGGATGTTAATATTGAACCTCCGGCTATTACCAGTTATGATTTATTAAATAGATACTTAAAGTATTTTTTACAGCCAGACTACAAAAAAATCCCCCTCCACCAAAATCGAATCATAAATAGTACTGATATTATGATTTCTTCTCTTTTTGCAAATAGTCGAGATAATCAGGTAAGTCATTATAGAGAAATTATATTAAGACATTATAAAAGGGATTTATATGATAATGAAGTTGTTCAATTATGTTTAATAAAAGCTGCCAAATATATCCCTATATCTTCTGATGATAAAAAATCTTCACCGAGGCTATTTAATTATGTTTTAGAAATGCTGAAAAAGAAAAATACTAATTTGAGACTTTTAGCCCTGGAGACAACCCTGTATATGATATCTCAGCTTAATGGAAAATCAAAATTCTTGATTCCTTTGCGGCAGATCTTTACTAATAATATTTCAAATTCGACAATTCCAGCGGAAAATTTTTTAAGAATGAAAATAGTCGAATCAATAGAATTAGATAACAAAATTATAGAAAAACATAGAGAATTTCATCATAAAGATCTGGAAAAAATACAGTACATATTCTTGAGTAATCTCAAAACTTCGACGAGCTGGATAATCAAAAAAATACAGATACAACTATTGTTAGAATATACATTAAAGGCTAAGCAAGAAGAAATATACACAGCTTTACATTTTTGTAATATCTTAAAAGTGAGCGGCGTAGAAAGTATTAGAAACTTAGCCGGACAGACCTTGATAAATTTGATGCCTAGTCTATCGTTTGAACAACGAAATGATATTGCCATTGAGCTATTGCGAGCTTTGGAGATGGAAGATTATCAATTTACTAAATATATCCCTTATTATTTAGGTCAGTTAATAAATTTTCTCCCTCCTAATGAGTTAGAAGAACTTATTGATGATTTAATAGAAAAGATAAAACAATCAGATCCCAAATTAAGTTCTTTATTACTTAGAACTATCGGGATAACTATTGCTAATTATCCAAAATACAAAGAAAGATTTCAAGAAAGCAGAAAATCATACGAAAATAAACTTAACAAAATGATTGGTATTCTTTTGAATGGTTTTGTGCATTACAGTTTTCAGGTTAAACAAGTAGCTTTTAGAGTTATTGGGAAGGAAATATTTGGTTCAAAACACCTTAGTTTAGAGGATAAAAACCATATATTTCAGCTCATTGCTAAAAAAATTCTAACCTTGCTTACTCCAATTAGTAAAGAGGGATTAATGTTTTTAAGTACCTGTAATGGACTTAACTATACATATAAATTTATCTCAGATTATAATTTCTTCAAAGGTAGAATAAACCTTAAGGCTCCATTGAAGATAGCTTTTTTCCCGGGTTCATTTGACCCTTTTTCTTTAAGCCACAAAGAAATAGTTAAGAAGATAGAGGCGCTTGGTTTTGAAGTATATTTAGCAGTTGATGAATTTTCCTGGTCTAAAAGAACTCAACCCCATCTTTTCAGGAAGAATATAATAAATATTTCTATTGCTGATGAACTTAAGGTATATTTATATCCTGAGGATTTACCTGTTAATATTGCCAACCCGAATGATTTACGAGCTTTAAGAAGTAATTTTCCGTCTTCTGAGCTTTATATGGTAGTGGGGAGTGATGTAATATTAAGTGCCTCTGCTTACCAAAAGGAAAAGACAGAAAATTCTATACACACCTTTCCTCATATTATATTTGATAGAGGAACTTCAAATATTAGCAACGAGAGAGAAAAAAATATTGAAGAAGCTATTAAAAATATTGAAAAAGAGATTATTATCCTTAATCTAACTCCCCAATATGAAGAGATAAGTTCAAGTCAAATAAGAGACAATATTGATGAAAATCGGGATATTTCTAAATTTATCGATCCTTTAGCCCAAAAATATATTTATGAGAATAATTTATATCAAAGAGAACCACAATATAAGAGTATAATGCAGACGATTTCTATTGATGTGCAGGTAATTGAAGATATTACCTCACATTTAATAGAAGAGCTTTACTCTAAAATATTTTTTCAACATAATCGGGAATATATATTTAAAAAGTTTAATGAATTTTCTCATAAATTAAATCCCAGGTTTTTGCTTTTACGTGATCTTGAGCATAATGGGATGTTGTTGGGGTTTTCAGCTTTTCATTGGGTTCGCTCAAGTATTCTCTTCCAGGAGTTTAACAACAATATAATTTCTGAGTATATTAGAGAAAATGCAATTGGTCGCATAATAGTTATTGATGGAATTTTTACTATAAATGAGGCCGGAAATAAATCAGAATTTGAAAATCTTGAACAGATTATTCTTACCGAGACTATTTCTTATTGCATCCAAAAAGATTATAATTACACAATTTTTAGGAATATTTTGGATAATTATAGTTTAAATTCTCTGTATGAGAGTTTAGAATTGATGGGATTTTATCGCTTACCATTTAGTGAGGAAGATAATCCAGTATTTGTAGTAGATATGAGTAAACCCTGCATAATTAATCTGGAAACAGAGAGTGTGATAAAAGAACCCTTTAACCAAAATTTAAATATTAAAAAATCAATTATTAAATCCCGAAGGAGATTATTGAAATCATTAACTTCCTTTTATTCTGGGAATATTGTGTTACCATTTAACATAAATTTAATCAATCAGACCATTGTTAAGAAGATATGCAAATTAAATAATGTTCCAACAATACCTTTGACTCCTCGAGTTCTGGGAGAGTCAATATGTGTGCCCTTTGGAAAGATACTGCATAAAATGGTGGTTCCAAATACGGTAACCAAATCTCTGCATACTGAAAAAATATTTTCTTCTGATATGAAAAGTTTTAAAATCGACGCTTTCCCTAATTATATGAATTTGGAAAACCAGGTAAAAGTTGTTAGTTCGTTTAATATGCCGGTGATTCTAATTGATGATTATCTACATAAGGGTTATAGAATAAAGACCTTGGAACCTCTTTTCCAAAAGTATGATGTTAAAATCAAAAAGATAATTTTGGGGGCATTGTCTGGAAGCGGAAAAGAAATTGCTTCCCTCCTAAACAGAGATGTTGACTCTGCTTATTTTATCCCTAATCTCAGAATATGGTTTAACGAAAGTGAATTATATCCTTTTATTGGAGGAGATGCAATAAAGCGAAAAAGTAGATCTCAAGGGAATTTAGTTCGATCTATTAATTTAATCTTACCCTATACCTTTCCTTCATTTATAAAAAATGTTCCTGGGAAAATTATTTATAACTTTTCTAAGGTTTGCATGGAAGGCGCCTTGACTATTTTAGAAACCCTTGAAGATGAGTACCAATCAATTCAACAAAGAAAGTTAACTCTTAGTCGTTTAGGGGAAGTAATTATTTACCCTCGCTATCCTGATCAGGGAGAAAATATGGAATATAATTTAAGTCTTAGTCCCTCTCATTATTTGAAGAATGACCTTGAGCTTTTAGAACGGATGGGAGAAATGGTGGATAGGGAAATATAAAAAAATTGTATCTCATATCTCATAAATCGTATCTCCTTTTTTCGTGGAAATAACAGAGAACGTTTCAGAGATAGGGTGAAGGGGGGAAAATTAAATATGTTTTACTATAAAGTAAAAGATAAGATACTAATTTCCCAATCTAAATACAATGGATTAAAAAGAATATCGGAAAGTGAAGCAAAAGACAGTAAAGGTATAATCTATGCTCTTACTCAGATAAATCCTTTAAAGTCCAGAAGAAGTTTTAGCGTTACCGATTCATCTCTAATCTTTTTAAAAGAAGAGGGAATACACTTACTGCAAAAGTCTAAGAAGATTGATTATGATTTAGCAATATGGATTAAAGAAAGAATTAAAGAAAAAAGAGTAAGTTCACTTAATACCGAATATCCTGATTGGCAAGATGTGATAACACATCAATTTCCTGGTTGTTGGAAGATTAATATTGTAGGACTGGGAGATGTGGGAGGAACTCTTCTTACTGGATTAAGATTATTGGGTGGGAAATATATCAAGAGTATTGGGATATATGATAAAAATGTTAAACTTGTAAAAAGATGGGAATTAGAAGCAAATCAGATATTTTATTCTTCTGGGTCTCAGATATATCCTGAAGTATATGCTTTAAAGGAAAAAGAAGTTTTTGATTGTGACTTATTTATCTTTTGCGCTACAGTAGGTGTTCCACCCGTGGGAGGAGACCAAAAAGATGTAAGAATGACTCAATTTGAAGGAAACTCTAAAATAATTTCTGATTATGCCCAGAAAGCTCGGGAAAAATCATTTAAGGGAATATTTGCAGTGATTTCGGACCCGGTTGATTTATTGTGTAAATATGCTTTTTTAGTTAGTAATAAAGATAAAAATGAAAAATTTGATTTTAAAGGATTAGCAGCAGAACAGATAAGGGGATATGGTTTAGGGGTTATGCATGCCCGAGCAGTATATTATTCTAAGCAAAATCCCAAGACTGCTAATTATTATCAAGAAGGTAGAGCATTTGGCCCTCATGGCAAAGGTTTAGTAATTGCCAATAATATAAAAAAGTACGATGAAAGACTTTCCGAGAGGCTTACCAATCAGACCTTAAAGGCAAATTTAGAAATAAGAAAGGTCGGCTTTAAACCTTATATTGCCCCCGCCTTGTCTTCAGCCTGTTTCCCAATTATCGCTACTATCAGAGGGAAGTGGCATTATAGTGCAACTTTTATGGGAGGAGTGTATATGGGTGCGAGAAATAGATTACATAATTCTGGGATTGAAGTTGAAAGATTGGATATCCCCATTTTATTATTTGAAAAAATAAAGAAGAGTTATGAAGAATTAGGTAATATTTTGTGAAAAATATAAAAATATAAATGATATATAGAGGAAATCAATTTATGGAAAGTATTTATTTGCTAATTCCCGGAAAGATATCAAATAGTTTTTCTGATATTATAAAAAAAGCTACAGCAGGCTATAATCAGATAATTATTAAAACATTTGAAGATATTACGGACCTAAAAAATAAGAAGATAGTTTTTGCTATAGAATTAGATGAATGTGGATTTAATATTTCACTATTCGAGATACTTTTAAAATTACGAAAAAAAGGAAATGATTCTCTTCTTGGTTCAAGTGCAGTAATTATAATTCAAAGCCCCAGTGAATTATTTACAAAAAATATTGCTCAAAGAATAATTTTTTTAGCCAGCCTGATGGGTTGTAGGTTCCCAGGTCATCCAGTTGTAGAGGCAACCAATAATCTCCACAATTTTATTACCTGGCAAAAAATCTACAATTTGTCCCTTAAGGAAATTTATCAAAAACAAGCAAAAGAACTAGTAGATAAATTAATGGATGAAAAGCCTATCTTGATTAAAAATCCTAAAATGTTAGTCCTTCACTCCAGCTCATTTAAAACTTCTAATACTCTGATGCTCTGGCAGATGGTTAAGGAAAATTTGAAAATAAAAAACTTAAGGGAATTACATGTGGAAAACGGCACTGTAGTAGACTGTAGAGGATGTTCTTATAAAACCTGTGTCCATTATAGTCAAGAAAAAAGTTGTTTTTATGGAGGAATAATGGTAAAAGAAATTCTTCCGGCAATTGAGGATGCAGATTGCACAATCTGGCTATGCCCTAATTATAACGATGCTATATCTGCAAAACTTATGGCAGTAATAAATAGGCTGACGGTACTCTACAAGAGAGTGAGATTCTGGGACAAAAGTCTGTTTTCCATCATTGTTTCCGGAAATTCTGGTAGTGATTGTGTAGCTGAGCAATTATTAGGGGCTTTAAATATTAATAAGGGATTTAGATTACCTCCTTATTTTGTCTTAATGGCTACTGCTAATGACCCAGGTGCAATCAGGAAAATTAAGGGGATAGAGAAAAAAGCGGTAAAATTTGCCCGGAATATAATGAAAGAATTTAAAAATTAGAAGAGAATAAATCTATGAAGAAGAAAGATATTAAAGATTTTACTTTAGATGAATTAAAGAAAAAATTTGAAGATTTAGGAGAAAAAAAATTTAGAGCAACTCAGTTATTTTTTTGGGTTTATAAAAAAGGTACAGAAGATTTTAATGATATGTCTGATCTTCCCGTAGTATTTAGAAAATTTCTTCACAACAACTTTTATCTTAGCAATATAGAATTATTAAAATTTGTTAAATCTAAAGACAAAACTGAAAAGTACCTGTTAAGATTAGAAGATGGAAGTGTAATAGAAACTGTTCTAATATTTTCAAGTAGGGGGAGGATAACTGAATGTATTTCCTCGCAAGTCGGGTGTAAATATAATTGCTTATTCTGTGAAAGTGGCAAAAAAGGTTTTACCAGAAACCTTACGGTTAGCGAGATTTTAAATCAAGTTTTATTTGTTAAGAAAAAGATGCAGTCTAATCCTCACAATATTGTTTTTATGGGGATTGGGGAACCTTTAGATAATTACGATAATGTTATAAAAGCAATTTGTATATTAAATTCCAAAGAGGCCTTTAATATTGGAGCAAGAAAAATCACTATTTCTACCTGTGGGATAATACCGGCAATAAGAAAGTTACAAGAATGTAATTGGCAGGTAGAATTATCAGTATCTCTTCATGCCTCCGAAAACAAATTAAGGTCTTATTTGATGCCAGTTAACAATAAATACCCTTTATATGACTTAATAGAAGTTTGTAAAAATTATGTGAAGAAAACAAATAGGCAAATTACTTTCGAATATATTTTGATTAAAGGAATAAACGATTCTCTTAATTATGCTGATAAATTAGCTAGACTAATTGGAGGATTTAATTTTAAGGTAAATTTAATCACTTTTAATCCTACTTCTGGTTCTCTGCTACAATCGCCTGATATTTCACAAATTAAATCCTTCAAGGAAAAGTTATTAGTTAAAAAAATCCCTACTACTATAAGAATATCTAAGGGCAGTGATATATCTGCTGCCTGTGGTCAACTAAAGAGTCTTTATCTAAAATGACTTTAAAAATATTGATTTATTTTATTATTTTTCTTATGTCTTATTGGATCGTCAAGTAAAAAAGAATAGCATTAATCATTATAATATTTTCTCTTTACATGATAAGAGGTACTGAATACACAATATTAAAATATTCTTGACTTTCTATGTATATCTGTTATACTTTTAACGAAGATAATTACTTGATTACGGGCCCATAGCTCAGCTGGTAGAGCAACCGGCTCATAACCGGTCGGTCCCTGGTTCGAATCCAGGTGGGCCCACCATTACTAACAAGGATAGTAAATTATATGAGTAAGTATATGAGAATAAAAAAATATTACTTTTTTTAAAACCTTACTTCTGCCACATAAGAAGTAAGGTTTTTTTATTATAAATTATAATGTTACGAATAAGAGCAGGGGGAGGAATAGTTATTTGAAGAAACAGTTGGAAATGCTTTTAGAACTGCAAAGGATAGATAATGATATAGATGAAGAAGAAAAGAAGAAAAGAAAATTACCCTCGAAATTAAATAAGATTACTATGGAAATTCAGGAATTACAAAATAATCTCATAATTACAAAGAATACTTATAAAGAATTAAAGATTATGTTGAATAGAAAAGAATTAGATTTATCTGATAAATCTAATAAAATTAAAAAACATCAGGAGGATTTATATGGGGGTAAGATAACCGATATTAAAGAACTTAGACAGTTGCAAGGAGTAATAGCAAACTATGAAGAAGAAAAAACTTTGATTGAAGATGAACTGTTAGATCTAATGGAAAAGATAGAAGAAAACGATAAATTGATTAATGAACTTGAAGAAGATTTAAAAGAGAAAGAAAAGCATTTACAAGATTGCCAACAAGAAATAAAATTGATAGTCTCAAAGATAGAAGAAAAAATAAGTTCTTTTTATGATAAAAGAAAAGGGATATTAAGTAAAATAACTGATAATCATCTTCTCAAGGAGTATGAATTATTGAGAAGGGAAAAAGATGGAAAAGCCATTGTTGAGGTTAATAGTTCTATATGTCCAGGTTGTTACCTTGATCTCCCCAGCGATACTATCTATCAATTAAAAAAGGGCCAAGTAGTGACCACTTGCCCTAATTGTAATAGAATTTTGGTTTGGAAAGGGTAATTCAAATCAATTGACTTTTTTAAGATAAAATGCTATCTTTTTGGTAGCCTGAATTTCGTAAAAATCTACTGCTCTAAGATAATTTATCTTAACCGTTTTTGCTGGAATTCATTTCCCAGACTATCTTATAAGTAGACCAGGTAATCGCGGAAGAAGAATAATTTCTTTCGAGGAAAGTCCGAGCTCCGTAGGGCAAAGTGCTGGGTAATCCCCAGTGAGGGTGACCTCAAGGAAAGTGCTACAGAAAATATACAGCCTGGTACCCAATCCCAAAATTAATTAGAAAAGATAGTTTTAAGTTTAAAAAATGAATAAAAAAGATTTTTTAAAAGTAATTTAATCTCAGGATTGAGTGCCGGGTAAAGGTGAAAAGGTAGGGTAAGAGCCTACCAGTTGTTAGGTGACTAACAAGCTTAGTAAACCCCACTTGGAGCAAGACCAAATAGGAAGAGTTGTGGTGGCCCGCTGAATCTTCGGGTAGGTCGCAAGAGGTGTAAAGTAATTTACATCCCAGAGAGATGATTACCGCCCCTATCATTAATAGATAAGGGAACAGAACTCGGCTTATGGTCTACTTATAAGAATAATATAGAAAAGAAAAAGAGACATACAACAGAATTCTTTTAATTGTATGTCTCTTTTTCTTTTCTATATTCCAATTTCTTCTTCAATAGTATACCTCAAAGAATTAATTTTGTAGTTTTAACTCTATTTTCTTCGAGATCAAAAAAATAAGAATTATGTATTTATGTGCTTATTATCTAAGACACACTAAATATGTGGTATTTATTACTTTTTTTAAAAAAAAGAAAAATATTTTTTTAAAAAAAGAGGATTTTTTAAAAAAATGTAGTATAATTAATATCAGAAAGTGGAGCAAAGTGGAGCAAAGTGGAGAATTAGGTAAAAGAGGATATTTATGTTTTTAGGGCAATATGAACATACTGTTGATGAAAAGGGAAGATTGATTGTACCTGCAAGATACCGAGAATCTTTGGGGAATAATTTTATAATTACTTTTGGTCTTGATATATGTCTTTTTGTATATCCTCTTGAAGAATGGAAAAATCTGTCAGAAAAATTAAAGTCGCTTCCTTTAGGTCAAAGAGATGCCCGAGCATTCAAAAGAATACTTTTTTCTCGAGCAACCACTTGTTCATTAGATAGTCAAGGTAGAGTTGTCATTATGAAGTATCTGAGAGATTATGCACATATCAAGAGAGAAGTTATGGTTATCGGAGTTTTAGATAGGCTGGAGATCTGGAGTAAGGATATCTGGCAAGGATACTTTAAAAAGATTGAAGATTCATATGAAGATATTGCCGAAAGGTTATATGAACAGGAGACTTAATTAGAAGGTCAGATTTTAAAATTTTTGTGCTCTAAATTAAGCTTCTTTTAGCTGTTTTTCAGGCATAAATCTGAATAAGGAATAAATTTTAACAAGTTTATTAGGACAGGAAATAGTATTGTATAGAAGGGAAAGCAATAACAAAAAGCATAGAGAGGTTTCAGGGGAGTTTATCCCCTTAGTAATCTTATAATGGATTCTTTTCATATACCCGTGCTCTTAAAAGAAGTTTTGCATTACTTAATTCCTAAAAAAGGAGGTGGTGTATATATTGATTGCACCTTAGGAGGTGGGGGGCACTCAAAAGCTATCTTAGAAAGAATATATCCCGATGGCTTATTAATTGGTATAGATCGGGATATAGAAGCAATTAAGGCAGCAAGAAAAGAATTGAGCAATTTTCTTGATAGGGCTATATTGATTAGAGATAATTTTAAAAATTTAGAAGAAATCCTATCTAATTTAAAGATAAAGGTAATAGCGGGGGTACTGTTTGATTTAGGAGTGTCTTCTCACCAACTAAGAGAGAGGGAAAGAGGATTTAGCTTCCGAGAAGATGGTCATCTGGATATGCGAATGGACCCAACCCAAAAGTTTAATGCAAGTACATTGATTAATAATTATACAGAGGAAGAATTAGTCAGAATATTTGGAAAATATGGAGAAGAACGCTTTTCAAAAAGAATTGCCCGATTGATTGTTTTAGAGCGACAGAAAAATCCTATAACTACTACCAAACAATTAGCTGATCTGGTTATAAGAGCTCTTCCAAAAGCTAAAAAGAGAGGGAGATGGAGAATCCATCCAGCTACCAGAGTTTTTCAGGCAATAAGGATAGAGGTGAATCAAGAGCTTGATCTTTTAGAAAAAAGTTTAAATCAGGTAATTAAGGTTTTAGAGGATAAGGGCAGAATTTGTGTAATTTCCTATCATTCATTAGAAGACAGGATTGTCAAGAATGTATTTAAAAAAGCGGAAAGAGAAAAAGTAGCAAAAGAAAATTATGGATTGAAAATTATAACCAAAAAACCGATTAGAGCCTCTCAAGAGGAGATAAAAAGAAATCCTAAAGCCAGAAGTGCTAAATTAAGGGTGGCAGAAAAGGCAATTATTCACTAACCATTAATTTTTAGCATCAGAATTTTTTAAAATCCTGATGCTAAAAGACAAATTCTTTTTTGAATTATATATAACCAAAACCCTAAACATAATAAAGGGGTGAAAAGATGGCAAGAAGAAGAAAAGAAGTAGAATATAAATATAATAGTAATAATTATCGCAAGGGTAAAAGTATTTTTGCTAACTGTGGTTTATTTTTGCTATTAATGTTTTTTATTACCTCTATAACTATTTTTTATATTTCTAACACTATTACTTTAACAGAATTAGGCTATAAATTAATAGAATTAGAAAATTACAAAATAAAATTAGCTGAAGAGAACAAAAAACTCGAACTTATGGCAGAAACTCTTTCTTCCTTGGATAGAGTTGAAGAGATTGCTTGTAATCATTTAGGAATGATAAGGCCTAAAGAAGTTGAATTTATTGCTTCACTTCCTACTTCAAAAATTAATTCAGAGGAAAAGGTAGGGGAAATTAGCAACAATTATGAAGGAGAAAAATATTTTTGGGCAAGTTTTGATTTAAAAAAAATAAACAACTTGATTTTATCAGCGCTAAAATAATATACTTGTAGCAATGAGAGTAAAAAAGGTGGGAATAGTTGTTGCTTGTCAGAGAAAAGAAAAGACGAATTACTTTTTTATTTATACTGGCTATTATCTTTTATTTTTTATTAATTTATAGATTATATAACATTCAGGTCATTCAAAGTAATAAATATAAAGAACTTGCTCAACAAGAGCATCTGACTTCGTTTTCTATTGAAGGAGAGCGAGGGAATATTTATGATAGAAATTTAAAAAAATTAGCCGTAAATGTTAATACAAAATCTTTATTTGCTATTCCCCCTCGTATACAAGATCCTCATAAAACTGCCCAACTACTTTCTTCTGTTTTAAATTTAGAAACAAAAGAAATATTAAGTAAATTAAACCAAAAAAACTCTTTTGTATGGATAAAAAGAAAATTAAATGACATAGAAGTGGAAGAAGTAAAGAAATTAAATTTGCCAGGTCTGGATTTTCTAGACGAAAATAAAAGATATTATCCACGAAAAAAATTGGCTTCCAATCTGTTAGGTTTTGCAGGAATAGACAATCAGGGATTGGAGGGATTAGAATTATATTTCGAGAAAGAGTTGAAGGGTTTGCCTAGTTTGGTGATTTTAGAGAGAGACGCCTCTGGAGGTAAAATTCCTTTTGGTATTAAAAGGTTTAGCAATTATCAAGATGGTAATTCGATAGTTTTAACTATTGATGAAGTAATACAATATATTACTGAAGAAGCTCTGGATAAGGCTTTTTATCAATATAAAGCAAAAACTGGCGTTGCTATCGTAGTAAAACCTAAAACTGGTGAAATATTGGCAATGGCCGTAAGACCTTCTTTTGACCCCAATTATTTTAATAGATTTTCTCGAGATTTATGGAGAAATAGGGCAATTACTGACATTTATGAGCCTGGTTCGACTTTTAAAATAATCACTATAGCAACTGCCTTAGAAGAAGGGGTAGTAAAGTTAGATGATCAGTTTTATTGCAAGGGATGGATAAAATATAACGGGAATATCTTTCACGATATTGAACCACATGGTGCACAAGATCTTACCGGTATAGTGAAAAATTCCTGTAATATCGGGGTCATTCAAGTTGGAACTAGATTAGATGAAAAAGTTTTTGAGAAATCGATAAGAAGATTTGGATTTGGGTCACTTACTGAGATAAGCCTACCAGGGGAAGTAAATGGCCTGGTGAGAAGTGTAAAAGATTGGTCAAAAATTTCCTTGGCATCTTTGTCTATTGGCCAGGAAATTGCTGTAACCCCGATTCAGTTAATAATGGCTATTTCGGCTATAGCTAATAGAGGGACCTTAATGAAACCAATGATAGTTAAAGAAATTGTAGATTCCCATCAAAATAGGGTTAAAGTATTTAAGCCAAAACCCGTAAGACAAGTGGTATCGACTGAAACAGCCCTAACTATGACTAAAATATTAGAACAAGTTGTAATCGATGGAACTGGCAAAGGTGCCAAAGTTCCTGAATATAGAGTGGCAGGCAAAACTGGAACAGCCCAGAAATTTGATTTTTCTACCGGAAAATATTCTAAGAATAAATATAGCGCTCTATTTGTAGGTTATGCTCCTGTTGAAAATCCGCAAATAGCTATTTTGGTTTTATTGGATGAACCTCGAGGAAGTTATTATGGAGGAATAGTCGCAGCTCCAGTTTTTAAAGAAATTGCTTCCAAAGCCCTTCCTTATCTATCAATTCCTCCTAATGAATGAATATCTCGTATTCCTGGAACTCTTTTTCAGGAATATATATTTCACGGGGAACAAGTCTTGTGAAACGAAGATTTTTAGATAAGGAGATTGTTTGGATTGAAAGGAAATAGACAATACTATATACTATAATACGAAATTTAGAAAACATTTCAGATTATTAAAATTTTAAAAAATTCGATAATCCTATAATGAATTTATGTAATCATTTTTATGGGCGTAAGTTTAAAAAATAATAGATTGTAAAAAGATTATTGAGAAAAATTTCTTATAAAACCGGAATAAAATAAAAATGGAAAAGGAGTTTAGGAGGGATAGAGCCTCTGATTATCTTGTTTTATGAAGTTGAGTGAATTAATTAACAATTTAGAGATTAAAGAAATTAATGGTGATTTAAATTTAGATATAAAAGGCATTAGTCACGACTCTCGAAATATAAAGAGAGGTTATTTATTTGTATGCATAAAAGGTTTTGTCTTTGATGGACATTGCTTTATTGACGAAGCTGTTAACAAAGGGGCTATTGCTTTAGTGGTAGAACAAGAAGTTTACGCACCGCCACATATTACTATAATAAAAGTAGAGAACAGTCGTCAGGCTTTATCTCTTTTAGCTAATAAGTTTTATGAATTTCCTTCCCGAAAATTGAAATTAATCGGGGTTACTGGCACAAATGGTAAAACTACAATAGCTTATATGTTAAGAGCTATTTTTTGTGAAGCAGGATACAAAACAGGATTGTTAAGTACTGCTCAAAACATAATAGGTAATAATATTAATGTTTCCCATATGACTACTATGGAGTCAGTTGATCTCCAAAAGAGTCTTAAAGAAATGGTACTGCAAAAGAATGAGTATGCAGTAATAGAAGTATCTTCTCATGCGTTAGCACTCTCTAGAATAGTAGGATGCGACTTCGATGTGGCTGTTTTTACCAATATCAGCAATGAACATTTTGAAATCCATAAAAATTTTACTAATTATTTAGAAGCAAAGAAGAAATTGTTCTTGTATTTAAATGACAGCAGTAAAGAAAAATCAAAAAAGTTTGCAGTAATTAATATTGATGAAAAATATAGTCAGGAATTTGTTAATTGTAATAGAGTAAATTTAATCACCTATGGCATAAAACAAAGAGCAGAAGTTAGAGCAACAAATATAGAAATTAACTTACAAAATTCTTCGTTTATTGCTGAAACTCCCTCAGGTAAGGTTAAGATATTTTTAAATTTTAGCGGAAAGTACAACATATATAATGCTTTAGCTGCTATAGCAGTGTCTATTACTCAGGGCATTTCTCTTGAGAAAATCTCTAAGGCTTTGAGTAAATTTAACGGAGCCCCGGGTAGATACAAGTTGCTTGATTTTGGGCAAAATTATACTATTGTTGTAGATTTTGCCCATAATTATCACGGATTAGGGAATATACTGCGGAATTTACGCACCTTTACTGATCATCATATTATAACAGTGTTTGGACATGGTGGTGAAAAGTATAACAAAGTAAGAGCCATTATTGGAGAAGTCTTAGGTAGATACAGTGATTATGTTATCATAACTACGGATAACCCCAAAAGTGAAGATCCTTTAAAAATTGCTCAGGAGATTGAAGAAGGATTGAAAAGGACAGATAAAAACTATGTTATTATTGTTGACCGAGTGAAAGCAATTAGGCATGCCCTGGAGAAAGCCAATCAGAGTGATATAGTTTTGATAGCTGGGAAAGGCCCTGAGAATGAGCAAATTTATCAGAATAAAGTGATACATCACAATGATGAAGAGGTTGTGAAAAAAATATTAATGGAGAGAGAAAAAAATTGGAAGGACATAAAGTCAGAGAATTAATTGAAGTTATTTCGGGTAGGTTAATTCAGGGTAACCAAAATACCATAATAAATAGTATTTCTATTGATAGCAGAACTTTGGTTTATGGTGATCTATTTTTTGCCCTAATTGGTCCCCATTTTGACGGGCATAATTTTGTAATAGAAGCTTTTGATAAAGGTGCGGTTGGGGCAGTAATTTGTAAAAGTATTGATAGTTTATTCTATAACAAGAAAATAGATAAAAACAAAATTATAATAGAAGTAAAGGATACACTATTGGCCTTGCAAAATTGGTCAAAATACTATAAAAATAAATTTAAAACTTTTAATATCTGTATAACCGGGAGCAATGGAAAGACTACTACTAAAGAAATCATTGCTCATATATTATCTCAAAAATTTTCTCTTTTGAAAACATCCGGGAATTACAATAATGAAATTGGAATCCCTCTTACCTTGTTGCAACTTAGTAGATTATATAGAATATTAGTAGTGGAGATGGGAATGAGAGGATTGGGTGAAATAAAGAGACTTACTGATTTTGTTCCCCCCGATTTAGCGGTAATTACTAATATAGGAGAGGCCCATATAGGTTTATTAGGTTCCAAAGAAAATATTTTTAAAGCCAAAACTGAATTGTTACAATCATTAGACCGGGGGGGGATAGCAGTTTTAAATAGTGATGATCCCTATTTTCCGAAGATGGCAGAAATAGTAAAAGACAAAAAGATAATTACCTTTGGCATTGAGAATAAAAGTGATATTATGGCTGATAATATCACTTTGGTGAATGACCGCGGAATGAGATTCACACTCAAAATAAAAAATACTGAATCTGCGGAGATATTCTTCCCTTTATTAGGTAGATACAATATTTATAATGCGCTTGCTGCCTCTGCAACTGCTTTTGCTTTGGAAATTGACTTAGATTTGATGAAAAGAGGATTATCTAATTTTAAACCTTTAGCTATGCATATGCAATTAAATAGTTTTTATAAGGATATTAAAGTATTAAATGATTCTTATAATGCTAGTCCTCTGTCAGTTAAAAAGGCCTTAGAAACTTTGGTAGAAGTTGCTAAAAATTGCAGAAAAATAGCCATTTTGGGGGATATGCTTGAATTAGGTGAGAAAACAAACTTTTATCACCAGGAAATTGGCAAAAAAATAGCAAAATTATCCTTTGATTTATTGATAACTGTTGGTGAAAGAGGTAAGATAATTGCTCAATCTTGTGAAGATGAAGGGATGGCAAAAGAACAGATTTTTTCATTTGAGAGGAATGAGAAGAGATCTTTGGCTAAAAAATTATTGAGGTTAGTTAAACCGGGAGATTTTGTTTTGTTAAAAGGTTCACGAGATATGCAAATGGAAGATATTTTACAATTTTGGCAAGAAGAGTACATAAAGAGTGCACAAACTCAGGGAGGATATAATGATTAACTGGGTATTAATAGCTTTGGCTTCTTTTTTGCTCCCCCTGGTTTTTTCACCATTTTTTATAAAATATTTAAAGAAATATAATATTGGGCAGAGGATTCGTCAGGAAGGACCAGATCTTCATCAGCATAAGATGGGCACACCTACTATGGGGGGAATAGTTATTATCCTTACTTTAATATTGGTTATTATATTTTTTGTTCCCCTTAATAATTATATTTTTTGCTCATTAATTATTACTATTAGTTTTGGGTGTATTGGCCTAATAGATGATTTGATAAAGTTTTTTAAGAAAAGGTCTTTAGGGCTTTATACCTGGCAAAAATTATTTTTTCAACTTGTCTTTGCTCTTATAGTGATGTATTACATTCAAAAAGCCACTGGCCTGGGTACAGACATTTATCTTCCTTTTTTAGATGGCAGTTTCGATTTAGGTAAATTCTTTACCCCTTTTGCCATTTTAGTATTGATTAGCTCGGTTAATGCAGTAAATTTAACTGATGGCTTAGATGGATTGGCTACGGGATTAATGTTTATTGCTATGATCAGTTTTGCTCTAATTGCTTATACTGAAAATATTTGGTCTATGAGTTTATTTGCTTTAATAATTGCTTTTTCATCTCTTGGTTTTTTAATCTATAATTTTTTCCCAGCTCAGGTATTTTTAGGAGATGTAGGGTCTTTTGCTTTAGGAGGGGCGCTTGCCTCAGTGGCTATATTTACCAAAACAGAATTATTTCTACTATTAATTGGCGGAGTGTTTGTCATTGAGACTCTATCAGTGATTTTTCAGGTAATTTCGGTAAAATTGAGAAAAAAATTGTTATTTAAAATGAGTCCGATTCACCATCATTTCGAAATTTGTGGATGGAGAGAACCGAAAATAATTATCAGATTCTGGATTACGGGAGTAATATTGGCTTTTATTGGGATAGCTAGCTTGTAATGGATCATTAGCTAGAGTGAATTGATCAAGACTAACCAGCCAACTATTATATGATAGGAGTTATGCTTAAAATGACAATAGAAAAAAAATATCCTGATTTATTGCTTTTTATAGTAGTGATTATTCTATTGTCTATTGGTATATGTGTGGTTTTTAGCTCAAGTTATGTTATGGCCTATAAATGGTACGGAGATAGCTATTTCTTTTTAAAAAAACAATTGCTTTATGCTATAATAAGTTTGATAATTTTCTTTTTGGCTACCTCTATTGATTATCATTATTATAAAAAACTTGTTCTGCCCCTTTTAATTCTATCTATTATTCTACTTACTATGGTATTTGTTTCCGGTGTTGGAAAGTCAGCTGGCGGGGCAAGAAGGTGGATTAAGATAGGCTTTTTTTCTTTTCAGCCTTCTGAAATTGCTAAATTTGCCTTAATTTTATATATAGCAGAATCATTAACCAGGAAACATTCTAAAGAAATAAAAACTTTTATAAAAGGGATATTACCATCTCTTATTATTGTAATGGTGATATTCTTGTTAATTTTGAAAGAACCTGATTTTAGCACATCTTTAATTATTCTAGGGATTTCTTTTATTATGTTATTTATTGGTGGGACTAGAATAATTCAACTTTTTACTTTGGGAATAGCAGCTATTCCTATAGGAATTTTAATTTTGTTAAAAGAAAATTATAGAAAAGTAAGATTATTTTCTTTTATAGACCCCTGGAGAGATCCTTTAGACAGTGGATTTCATATTATTCAATCTTTAATAGCTTTAGGCAGTGGGGGAATTTCCGGTATCGGATTAGGGGAAAGTAGACAAAAATTTTTTTATCTTCCTGATCAACATACCGATTTTATTTTTTCTATAATCGGTGAAGAATTGGGATTTATTGGGACTTTGGTAATAATTACTCTGTTTATTTTAATATTATGGCGGGGATTTAAAATAGCTATTAATTCTGTAGATCAGTTCGGAGCTCTATTGGCTGCAGGTATTACAGCAATGATAACTTTTCAGAGTATTGTTAACATTGGAGTAGTTACTAAAATGATTCCTACTACCGGTCTTACTTTACCTTTTGTCAGTTTTGGTGGCTCATCTTTAATTGTAAATATGTTTTGTGCAGGGGTCTTGTTAAATATTTCTAAGTATCAGAATTCCAAAAATTTGATACTTTGAAATGAATTCTTTTTTTAAAAAAAGATAATAGAGGAGTTTCAGGGAAGTTTATTTCTGTAAAAATCTTGTGTTGTTATAGAATTAAAATAATATGGAGTAAAATAGATGTCATTGAGAGTAATAATATCAGGGGGTGGGACAGGAGGTCATATATATCCAGGCATTTGTTTAGCTTATGAATTAAAAAATAGAAATAATAAGAATGAAGTACTATTTGTAGGCACTAAAAGAGGATTGGAAGCACAAATTATTCCTCGAGAAGGTTTTAAATTTATTAGCATTAATGCAAAGGGTATACCAAGAAGAATATGTTGGGAGAGTTTTACAGCAATTATAGTATTTTTTATTTCATTATTCCAATCATATAAGATTATTAGAAATTATAGGCCCGATATAGTTATTGGCACAGGTGGGTATGTAAGCGCTTCAGTTGTACTAATTGCTGCCTTGTTAGGAATCCCAACTTTTATTCATGAACAAAATGTGATACCCGGAATTACCAATAGATTCTTATCTTGTATAGTAAAAGCGGTATTTTTAAGTTTTGATCAATCGAAAAAATATTTTAGACATAGTTCAAGATTAATTTTTACTGGTAACCCGATTCGCTTTAAAAAAATATCATCCACAAAAAGCAGTGATTATCATAAATTTAAATTGGATCCGCAAAAAAAAACTATATTGGTATTTGGAGGTAGCAAGGGTGCAGCATCCATAAACAGAGCGGTTATAAAGGGTATTACCTCAATTAAAGATTCTATAAAAGATCAATGGCAAGTTTTGCTGATAAGTGGGAGTGATGATTACAAGGAAGTTATTGACATAATAGGGGAGGATAATAATATTTTCTCTGTTAAACCTTATCTTTATGATATTGAAAAAGCCTATGTTTTGGCTGATTTAGTAATTTGTCGAGCTGGGGCTACCACCCTGGCTGAGATTAGTGCTTATGGATTGCCTGCAATTTTAATTCCCTATCCCTTTGCCACTAATAATCATCAAGAATGCAATGCCAGAATTTTAGAAAATGAAAAAGCTGCAATATTAATTTTAGAAGAAAGTTTATCTGGCGAAAGATTAGCAAAAATATTGTATCAATTAATAAACGATAAAAAGAAATTAGAGATGATGTCTGAAAAGAGTAAAAAATTAGGCAATCTAAATTCTGCTAAAAAAATCATTGACTTTATCTTTAATTATACCAAAAAGTAGAAAAACAATTGCATAATACATAAAACGAATAAAGATAGGAGTTATTTTTTAATGATTGAGAAGAAATTACATATACATTTCATAGGTATTGGTGGAATAGGCATGAGTGGTTTAGCTTCCATACTTCTTGATTTAGGTTATAAAATAAGTGGTTCTGATCTTATAAATTCGAAGATAACTAGGAGATTAGTAGAAAAAGGGGCAACTATTTTTAAGGGCCACAATAGAAGTAACATAGAAGGAGCGGATTTAATAGTAATTTCAACAGCAATACCTCAATCTAATCCTGAGGTTAAAGGAGCTTTAGAAAAAAATATCAGAGTGATTAGAAGGGCTGAAATGCTGGCAAAAATTGTGGAGGATAAGTATTTAATAGCAATTTCGGGAACCCATGGCAAAACTACTACTACTTCAATGATAAGTCTTTTATTGGAAAAAGGTGGATTTGACCCCTTGGTGTTGGTAGGTGGAGAGGCAGATAATATTCGAGGAAATGCAAAATTGGGATTTGGGAAATATGCAGTCGCTGAAGCTGATGAGAGTGATGGCTCATTTTTAAAATTAAATCCATTTTTAGCGGTAGTTACCAATATTGAAGATGATCATTTGGATTATTATGAAAACTTAGAAAACATTTCAAAAGATTTTAAAACATTTATTAGCAGAGTCCCAGATGATGGTAGGGTAGTATTGTGCAAAGATTGCGAAAATGCAAGGAGATTGATGTCAGATTGTAGAAAAAAATTTATTACTTATGCAATATCTGCTGATGCCGATATTGTTGCGAAAGAAATAAAATTAGATATATTAAGTTCTGAGTCGCAAATATATTGGCAGAATAAAAAAATGGGGAAGCTCAGATTAAATGTTCCAGGATATCATAACATATCAAATGCTTTAGCGGCGATTTCCGTGGCAAAAGAATTAGGGATGAAATTTAGTGAAATTGTCGAAATACTAAAAACATATCAAGCAGTAGAAAGAAGAATGGAAATTATAGCTAACCTAGATAATGGAATATTAGTGCTAGATGACTACGCCCATCATCCCACTGAAATAAAGGTTACCTTAAAGGCTGTAAGAGAAAGTTGGAAAAATAGAAGGATAATAGTTGTCTTTCAGCCTCACAGGTACACTAGAACTAAAATGTTGGCTAAAAAATTTGGTGAGGTATTTTTTAGTGCCGACAACGTAATTATCAATGATATTTATCCTGCAAATGAAATGCCAATTTCAGGTATTAGCGGTGAAACAATATTTAATGAAATAAAAAAAACTAACCATGGTCATGTAAAATATATACCGGCCAAAAAGGACACTGTAGATTATCTCAGTAAAATTATAAGAGCAGAGGATATAATAATAACTATGGGGGCTGGGGATGTATGGACAATTGGTCAGGAATTAGTTAAACGATTAAAAAGTAAGTAAAATATTATTATTGATTAACTATGAATATGAAAGTGAATATAAATACCATAATCAATGAATTTAAAAAAAAGGAAATTGATAAAATAGTTAAAATTAACGAACCATTAAGGAATCATACATCATTAAAAATTGGTGGACCTGCGGATATATTCTGTTCTCCTAGCGATCTTGAAGAGTTAATGAAAATAATTTCTATTTCTCAGAAATTTAATATTCCTTTTTGGGTTATCGGGAATGGAACAAATTTATTAGTTTTGGACAGGGGATTAGGAGGGATAGTAATTAAATTAGGTAAAGGTTTTAAAAAAGTAAAATTTATTAATAAGACTATCCAAGCAGGTGCAGGGATAAACTTATTATATTTAAGTAATATGGCTTTAAATAGGGGATTAAGTGGGTTAGAATTTGCCTGTAATATTCCAGGAACTTTAGGGGGGGCAATTATTAATAATGCCAGTTTTAATGGAAATTGTATAGCAGACATAGTAGAAAGTGTAACTTTCTTAACTAAAGAAAAAAAGATAGAAAGACTTCATTCGTGTGATTTAAATTTTAGATATCGAGGATGTGATTTAAAGCATAAACTAATTGTAATTTTGGAGGCAAATTTACTATTAAAAAAGGAAGACAAAGAAAAAATAGAGGTAGTGATTAAAAAATATACTAGAATTAGAAAAAGTAAACAGCCTGTAGATAAATTAAGTGCAGGTAGTATATTTAAAAATCCTACTGGTTATTATGCGGGAGAATTAATAGAAAAAGTAGGAGCAAAAGGATTATCTCAAGGGAAAGCTATGGTATCAGATAAACATGCAAATTTTATAATAAATAAGGGGGGGGCTAAAGCCAGAGATGTTCTATATTTAATTGAAGAAATAGAAAAAAGGGTGAAAGGAAATTTTGGAATAGAATTAGAACGGGAAATAGAAATTTTGGGAGAACCTTAATTTCCTATTTTGTATTTGTGTATTATAGAATATAGCGAATAGGGATTAGCTTAGAGTGTGTAGTTAGCAAAAGGAGTTTTAGTATATCTAGCAATGAAAATAATTGACGAAAATGAAGAAGAAATAGAATTAGAGAAGGATGACCAGGAGGAAGAGGAAGAAGAGGACCAAAAGAGTCAATCTCTGGGAATAAAGATAATTAGAATATTGATCTTTTATTTAATTATAGGTTTTATTGGGTGGAATTTTTTCAATTTTATATTTAATTCAAAATATTGTAATATAAAAGATATTGTTATTAAAGGGAATGACCATTTAAGATATGAAGAAATATTGTATAAATCTCAGGTAAAATTAGGTGAAAACATTTTTAGATTAAATTTAAATAAAACTATAGAATTTTTAAAACAAGAACCCTGGATTAAAGAAATAGAAATAAAAAGGATAATACCTAACAAAATTATAATTTCTGTAGAAGAAAGAAAACCTTCTGCTGTTATATACATTGATGGAGAATACTTTATTTTAGATAAAGAAGGAATGCTATTATCTAAAATTGAAGACCCAGGAGGATTGAATTTACCTCTTATAACCGGGTTAAAAATTGCAAAGGTAGAAATAGGAAGCATTATAATTGATCCTGAATTTAGAATAGCTTTAGAAATTATTAATTCTGCAAATATGATATTACCAAATAAATTCTATAAGATAAAAATATTGGCCTTAGATGATTTTTTAATTTTAGGAGTAGTAGACAATTTAGTAGTTAGAGTGAGTAAAGCAGAGGAAATTATTAATAAGGGGACATTGTTGAAAGAGGCTTTCGAGAAAATCATTAAAGAAAATTTATTGGTAGATCATATAGATATGCGTTTTAAAGATAGCGTTATAATAAAAGTAAAAGAATAATTATTATCGAATTCGAATAAAAATTAATCAATTTATTTACTTTGATTAATTTGTGGTATATGATATTTAATAGTATAGGAATTTCGGGGTGATACTCCCCTGATAATCCGGAAGTACGCGGGAGGTTATTAATATGGGCAAAGAGGAAATGTTGGTTGGCTTAGATATTGGCACAAAGAAAGTTTGTACTATTATTGGCGAATTAGGTGAAGATGACCAAATTGAAATAATAGGAATGGGTGCAGCCCCCTCATTAGGAGTAAAAAAAGGAGTAATTATAGATTTAGATGAAGCTATTCAGTCAGTAAAACAATCTATTGAAAGTTCAGAACGTATGGCAGGTGCACGAATAAATTCTGCTTTTGTTTCTATTTCGGGAAGCCATATAAGTTCAGTAAACAGTAAGGGAGTTATTGCGATTTCTGGGGAAGTTCCAGAAGTTACCGAGAAAGATATTGAGAAAGTTATTGAAGCCGCCAAAGCAGGGATTATTTCTCCCGATAAGGAATTAATTCATACTCTAAGTCGTGAATTTGTGGTAGATGGACAAAGCGGAATAACTGATCCTCTGGGAATGACAGGTGCAAGATTGGAATGCAAGGTGCACATTATAACCGGTTCAAATACGGCAGTACAAAATTTAATTAAATGCATAGAAGGAGCAGGGATATTTATCGATGAAATTATATTTGGGGCTCTGGCTTCCAGTAATGCGGTTTTGAGTGATGCGGAAAAAGAATTGGGGGCTGTATTAGTTGATATAGGTGCTGGCACGACTGAAATAGCAATTTTTATTGAAGAAGCACTTGTCCACTCAGCAGTATTACCTGTAGGCGGTAATCATATTACAAATGACCTAGCTATTGGTTTAAGAACTACTTTAGAAGAAGCAGAAAAGATTAAAATTAAATATGGAAGAGTGATTGAGAATAGTGTTTCTCCTGAAGAAGGGGTTGAAGTTTCCAGTCTTGATGGTAAGAATAAATATCCTGTTTCCCGGAAATATTTAGTAGAGATTATCGAACCTCGAGTAAGCGAAATATTTAGTTTGATTAAAAATGAAGTTAGAAGATCTGGTTATTATGATATGCTTTCTACAGGTGTTACTATTACTGGTGGAACTTCTTTATTGCCAGGTATTGTGGAAATTTCAGAAAAGATTCTCAATCTCCCTTCTCGAATAGGGAAACCCCATTACGAAGGGGAATTAGCTGATATGGTGAATGATCCTGAGTACTCTGCTGCTTTAGGATTATTGGGTTATGGGACTAAAAAATATTCTCTTGGAGGATCATATAATTTATCTTCAAAAAAACCGGGAGTCAAAAATGCTTTTGGAAAAATGGTTAGCTGGTTAAAAGATTTTTTCTAATTATTTTAGTATTTTAGAGTATCAGAATTTCAAAAAGTAGATTTTCTAAAATAATTTTTTACCCGTTTTCACAGCACAAGTATTAATAAAGAATTATATTATATTAAATGAAACATAAAAATTACAAAAGATATAGAAGAGCTTTATTAGGAGGGGCAATTTACTCTCCTAACAATTTTGCTATTTTTTAAGGAGGGTATAAATTGTTTAATATTACGAATAAAGTAGGACAATTAGTTGAAATAAAAGTTATTGGTATAGGCGGGGGTGGTGGTAACGCGGTTAACCGGATGATTGAGGCAAAATTACAGGGAGTAAAATATATTTCTGCTAATACTGATGCCCAAGTATTGGCTTTTTCTAATGCAGAACATAAGATACAAATTGGCAGTGGCATAACTAAGGGATTAGGCAGTGGATCGAACCCTGACATCGGTCGTAGGGCTGTAGAAGAGGATAAGGATAAGATTTCTAAAGCTTTGGAAGGAGCAGATATGGTATTTATTACTGCGGGTATGGGGGGAGGAACAGGAACAGGAGGAGCACCATTGGTAGCTCAAATAGCTAAGGATTTAGGGGCATTAACAGTGGGAGTAGTAACCAAACCTTTTTCCTTTGAAGGCCACAGAAGAATGAGACAAGCGGAGGAAGGAATTAAATTATTAAAAGAGAAAGTTGATACTTTAATTGTGATTCCCAATGATAGGTTGCTTCAAGTAGTTGATGAAAATACTCCATTATTAGAAGCTTTTAAAGTTTCTGATGAAGTTTTATTACATGGGGTTCAAGGGATTACAGATATTGTAGTTGAACCAGGTTTAATAAATGTAGATTTTGCTGATGTGAAAATGATTATAGAGAATGCTGGTTCAGCGATAATGGGCGTAGGACGAGCTGGTGGTGAAAACCGAGCAATTAAAGCAGCGGAAAGAGCTATAAACAGTCCAATTTTAGAAACAAATATCGAAGGAGCTAAAGGAATTTTATTTAATATAAGCGGAAGCCCAAATTTAACTTTACATGAAGTTAATAAAGCTGCAGAAATAATTGCCAAAGCAGCTAATCCCGAGGCAAATATAATTTTTGGGGCGGTAATAAATTCAGAACTGAATGATGAGATTAAGATTACAGTGATTGCTGCTGGATTTGAAACATTTGAGAAGAAAAGAGAAATTCACGAATTGGAGGAAGTTGACATAAGTGAGAAAAAGATAAGTTATGATGATTTAGAAATTCCTACATTTTTAAGAGAGAAAAAGTAAATTAAAAGCTTAAAACGAAAAATTAAAAATCATAATCTAAAATTCAAAATTAGAGAAGAAGCTTTTGGTCCTCATTTTAATGAGGACAAAATTTTAAATTATAGTTGTGTCTTTTTCCCTTCTTATTTTCCGCTATCTTCTATATTGTAAACACTGTACGCTAAAATACAAGAGATGATTTATAAGGTCGGCCCCTATAAAGTATATACTCGGAAAACGGATAACAGGGATAGGGGATACGAAATTATTCTAACTTTCTGTTTGCTAATTATGCGTTCTACGCTAAACGTTATCTTTCTCAATTTTCTACATTAGAAGTTTAAAGTTTTTCTTGACATTCCATATTTAGCGTATTATTATAAATATAAGCCTATATATGGGGGTAAAAAATGAAATGCCCATTTTGTGATTATGGCGATACCGGAGTTATTGAATCCAGGCAAATAGAAAATGAATCTGTAGTCAGAAGGAGAAGGATTTGTAAGAAATGCAATAGGAGATTTACTACTTATGAGAGAATAGAATTAATTCCTTTAATGGTAGTAAAAAAAGATGGACGTAGAGAGCCTTTTTCTCGCGAGAAGATTACTAATGGCATTATTAAGGCCTGCGAAAAGAGACCTATTAGTATAGAAACTATTAATAAATTAGTAAATAAGATTGAAGAAAAATTAAAAAATGAAACTCCAGATGAAGTAAGTAGTAGTATTATTGGAGAATTAGTTATCTCTGAATTACGAACATTAGATGAAGTAGCCTATGTGAGATTTGCTTCTGTATATAGACAATTTAAAGACGTAAATAGTTTTGTAAAAGAGATAAATAAGCTTACCTAACCATAAAATATTAATTCAATATTGCAACTGCATTTAGAATTGGGGGATACAAGGTGCTAAAATCAATTATAAAAAGAGAAGGCAATATCGTAGAGTTCAATGAAAATAAGATAACTTATGCAGTATTAGCCGCGATGCAATCAGTTGGGGAGAAAGATCAGGATGTTGCAAAAAAAATTACTGAACAAGTAGTTAATAAATTAGAAGAAATTTATAAAGATAAAATTCCTCAGGTGGAAGAAGTTCAAGATGTAGTAGAAGAGACTTTGATTAGGGGAGGAATGGCAAAAGTTGCCAAAGCCTACATATTATATCGAGATAAGAGACGTAGAATTCGAGAAAAATTAAAAGTGAGGAAAAAAATACAAAATCATAGAAGTACAACTGATATCTCTTTATTAGTTTCCACAACAACTTCTGAAAATATTTCCCCTTGGAATAGACAGAAAATCATTCAAGCTCTGACAAAAGAAGCGGAGTTGCCCTTAAATATTTCCAGAAGTATTGCCAAAGCAGTAGAAGAAAAAATATTTGACTTAGATTTAAATGAGATATCTACTTCCTTGATTAGGGAATTAGTGGATAATGAATTGTTTATTCGAGGATATGAACATAAATGGAAAAAACAAAAGGTTATAGGAATGCCTACTTATGATTTGACCCAGCTCTTTTTCTCTAAAACTAAAGAGAATAGTAATATAGGAAATAATAATCCAGAAGCTATTAATTTAGCTATCGCTGAAAATACTATTAAGCAATATATGTTACAAGAAGTATTTTCGCGGGAAGTAGCTCAAGCTCATTTAAAAGGCTGGATTCATATTCATGATTTAGGTTACCCCCGAATTTATTGTTCCGGTCATTCACTTGAATATTTAAAAAAATATGGTCTTGAGTTAGATAATCTGGATACCTCTTCCGCACCAGCAAAACATACCCGAACTTTAACTGGGCACTTGAATACGTTTCTAGCTTCAATGCAGGCGTATTATGCAGGTGCATTGGGCATTGGGTATTTGAATATTATGTATGCCCCCTTTTTAGTAAATTTATCTTTTAAGGAGATAAAACAGGAAGCCCAATATTTAATTTTTAGTGGCTCACAAAATGCTTTTTCCAGAGGGGGGCAAAGTCTTTTTCTTGATTTCAATGTCCATCTTGGTATCCCGGACTACCTTAAAGATGTTCCGGCAATTGGACCTGGAGGAAAGTATACTGGAAAGAATTATGGGGAATATGAGAAGGAATCTCAATTATTTTTAAAGGCTTTAATGGAGGTCTGGAGAGAAGGTGATTGCCACGGAAAGGTATTTGCTTTTCCCAAAATGGACTTGCATATTGATAATGATTCTTTTCGGGACCCTGAGCAGAAAAAATTATTAAAATATGCTTGTCAGATAGCTTCGGAAAATGGATCGCCATATTTTATTTTTGACAGAGATGATATAAGTATGGCAGCCTGTTGTAGGTTGAAAACCAAAATAACAGACAAAGAAATGATATTAAAACCTGAAAAATTAAGATTTGCAGGGATACAAAATGTTACTATTAATTTACCTCAGTGTGCCTATAGAGCCTTTTGCAATGTAGAAGCTGTTGAAGAGAACTTTAAGGATAATGGTCAAAAAAAGAGTCTTGATTTATTTTTTAAAAAAGTTGATCAAGCCATTAAATTAGCAATTCAAGCACATCTAGAGAAAAAAGATTTTTTGAAAGCGATGATGAAAAATCCAAATGGTCCTTTATGGCAGATAGGTAAGATAGCAAAAGATGGAAGTCCTTATGTAGATTTAGATAAGGGAACTTACTTAGTAGGCTTGATTGGACTAAATGAGGCTGTTCAATATCTTATAGGTGAGGAATTACATGAGAGTGAAAATGCCTATAAACTAGGATTAAAGATTATATCATTTATGAGTTTAAAATGTAGCGAATATAGTGAGAAGTATAATTTAAAATTGTCTTTAGAAGAATCTCCTGCTGAAAGCGCAGCTGGAAGATTAGCTAAAATTGATTTACAAGAGTTTCCGGAAAGCAGAAAAGTTATAAAAGGCAATCCTGAAATTGATGAATGTTATTATACTAATAGCATTCATTTTGCTGCTTCAGCTCAGATAGATTTAATAACTCGAATCATTAAACAAAGTAAATTTCATCCCTTGATTAAAAGTGGGGCAATAATTCATGCTTTTGTAGGGGAACACCAACCTTCCCCCGAAAGCATATATAATTTAGTCAAAAAAGTTTGGGAGCATACTCAATGTTCGCAACTTACTATTTCCCCTGAATTTACCGTATGTAATTTATGTAATAAAGTAAGCAGAGGGCTAATAGAGAATTGTAGTAATTGTGGGAGCCAGGATGTGTATGGAATTACCAGGATAGTGGGTTATTTTAGTAAAATATACAATTGGAATAAAAATAAAATTGGTGAACTAAAAGATCGACATTCTGGAAATTATAGAGTAGATACACAAAAAAAAGAAATTTATTTATAATAAATTAGAAAGGGCTAAAAGTATTATGAAAGTAAAAATATTCTGGCAAAAAAATTGCCCTAATTGTCCAAAGGCTAAAAAATTAGGAAAACAGTTAGAAGAAAAAAATATATTAGTACAATATTTTGATGTAAATACAGTCGATGGATTAACTGAGGCTTGTTTATATGATATTTTATCTACCCCTTCTTTGGTAATTACCGACAAAGATGATAATGAGATTAAAGCATGGAAAGGTCAGGTTCCTTTTTTAGAAGAGATTGTAAAGGAAGTAGTTTATCAAAAATGATAATAAAGAGAATGATTGATACTTCGCTAATCGATTGGGAGGGTAAAATTGTATCCACCTTATATGTATCTTCTTGTAATTTTCGCTGCCCCTTTTGCTATAATTATGATTTAGTATTAAATCCTAATAATTTCTCCAATATCTCCTCCAAAGAAATAGATAGTTCTCTCCTGGAGAGAAAAAAATTTATCGATGGTATATGTATGAGTGGTGGAGAGCCTACATTATATCCAGATTTACCTACATATTTTAAAGGAATCAAGGAAAAAGGATTTTTAATTAAGTTAGATACTAATGGTACGAATCCTAAATTATTAGAAGAACTTTTAAATGATGAGTTAATAGATTATATTGCTATGGATATCAAGTCCTCACTGAATTTTAGTGATTATGCCAGGGCAGCTGGCATCAAAGATAAAATATTATTAGAGAGAGTAAAAGATAGTATTAGATTAATTATGAGCTCGCAAATTGAATATGAATTTCGTACTACTGTTGTTCCTTTGTTACATACGGAAAAGACTATTATAGAAATTGCTAAATATATTTCAGGGGCAAAGAAGTATGTCTTGCAGAATTTTTCTCCTTCAGAAAGTACCCTTGAACCTTCTTTTCAAAAGATGAAGCCTTATTCCAGTGAAAAGCTCGTAGAACTGTCTGAGAAGGCTAAAGAGTACGTTCCTAATTGTTATTATAGATTAAGTTAGAAAATTTAGTAATTAATAAATCGTTAGTGAATATTGTTTAGAGTTGAATACGAGTTTTCAGTTAGCAGTTTTGGTTTTTTATTTCATTAGTAGTCGAATTTATCTGACCAGTATTTTGCGAATTTTATAAATTAAATTCTTGCAACAAACTGATCCTTACTGTTAAGCTTAAGCTGAAATTTAATAGCGGTCTTTATTGAGAAAAAAATAAAGAAGTCGAAGAGGTAAAATGCTAAAGTATCTAAACTATAAGGTAAAGCGAACATTACCTTATAGAAGGCTGGAAAGTTTTTTAATAAACACCGAAGGGGTAATTTTCAATATTTTGGAAAAATCTCTCAGGTAAAAAGATAGGGTAAAGAAATTTTGTGGAAATTTCTTTACCCTTTTTAATTTAAAAAATTTTTAGAAAGGAAGAGATAGTTTGAACCGAAATTTTAAGTTAGAAGAATCTGGACAAATAAAATATCTAAAATGTAGACCATTAGATAACACCGACTTGGTAATCAATGCTTTTACCACTCGCTTGGGTGGAGTAAGTAAATATCCCTTTGATAGCTTGAATTTATCTTATAATATTGGCGATAAAGAGAGTTGTGTTGTAGAGAACAGAGAGATAATTGCTAATATTTTGGGTATCAGTTATCGAAATATTGTATCTGCACAACAAATTCACAGAGATAAAATAACTGTGGTTAGAGAAGAAGATAAAGGAAGAGGAGCTTTCAAATATACTAAGGCTTTAGCAGAAACTGATGCTTTAATTACCAATGTCTCTAGAATTCCGCTTTTAATGTGTTATGCTGATTGTGTACCAATTTTTATCTTAGATCCCATCAAGAAAGTTATTGGATTAATCCATAGTGGAAGGAGAGGGACGGAACTGCAAATAACTTCAAAGACCTTAAATAAGATGCAAGAAATATTTGACACAAATCCTCAATCTTGCTTAGCTGCTATTTTTCCTTCCATTGGTCCGTGTTGTTACAAGATTAAAAATCAAAGTCGAATTAATGATTATTGGATGAACAAGAATAATTTTAGCCATAAAATAGTCTCTATACAAAACGAAAATGAACTAAGCCTTGATTTAAAAAAAGCAAATTATTTACAGCTAATCAAAGGTGGAATAGAAAAAAAGAATATTTTTGTTAATGAAATTTGTACAGCAGATTATCCAAAACTTTTCTTCTCTTACCGAAGAGATAAAGGAAATACAGGCCGTATGGCTGCTATCTTTATGTTAAAATAAATTTATAAAAATAGGGGGATAGAGTATGCGAATAAAAGAACATCCTATCTTAGAGTTTAATCCAGGGAGAAAAATAAGATTTTATTTAGACGGAAAAGAGATGGAAGGCTACGAAGGAGAACCAATTGCTTCCGCCATAGTTGCTGCTGGAGTAAAGGTATTAAGTAGGAGTATTAAGTATCATCGACCTCGAGGATTCTTTTGTGCTATAGGCAAATGTTCATCTTGTCTAATGAAAGTAAATGGCATCCCTAACGTAAGGACTTGCGTAACTAAATTGGAAGAAGGGATGAAGATTGAGACTCAAAAAGGGAAAGGTGATTTCAATTGAAAGAGACTGATATATTAATTATCGGAGGAGGCCCAGCAGGATTATCGTCAGCAATTTATGCAGCCTCTTTAGGAGCGAAAATAACCTTAATTGATGACGGTTTAGAATTGGGTGGTCAATTGATCAAGCAGACCCATAAATTTTTTGGTTCGGAGGCACAGTTTGCGGGGATTAGAGGAATAGAGATTGCTAAAAAATTGATTCAGGAAATCGAAAAATATGGAAATATTGAACTGATTACCAATTCAACTGTCACTGGATATTACGAAGATGAGGTTATTACCATTGTCCAGGGAATCGATGGCAGTGTATTAAAAAAACTAAAAGCCAAAAGAATTATTGTCGCTACTGGTGCCTCAGAAAATATGCTACCTTTTTTAAATAATGATTTGCCAGGAGTCTATGGAGCTGGGGCTGTCCAAACTCTAATGAATCTTTACGGGGTAGTCCCAGGGAATAATGTTTTGATGATAGGAGCAGGTAATATAGGTTTAATTGTCAGTTATCAACTTTTGCAAGCAGGGATTAAAGTAGCAGCAGTTGTGGAGGCTCTCCCCCGGATAGGTGGTTATCTGGTTCATGCCTCCAAAATCAGGCGTTTAGGGGTGCCTATATATACTTCTTGTACCTTAAAAGAAGTGTATGGAACAAATTGTGTAGAAAAGGCAGTAATTTCTGAGATTAACAAAAATTATGAATTTATACCGGGAACAGAAAGAGAGCTCGAAGTAGATACTATTTGCCTGGCTGTGGGGCTATCTCCGCTTTCTGATCTCCTCTGGCAGGCTGGTTGTCAGATGAAGTATATTCCTGAGCTCGGTGGTTATGTTGCTCTAAGGGATGAAAATATGAAAACAACCAAAGATAACATTTATATTGCCGGTGATGTTGCCGGGATTGAAGAAGCTAGCAGTGCTATGTTAGAAGGGCAAATTGCTGGCTTGAATGCAGCTGTTAGCTTAGGATTAAAATGTGGTAATTATCTAGAGCGAAATAGAAAATTAAAGGAAGAATTAGGGGCATTGCGGGCTAACCCTTTAAGCAAGAAGATAAAGGTAGGAATAAAAAAAGCTTTAATTAAGGGGGAGGGGGATTGGTAATGTTAGAAAGAACTGGAATTCCTACTGAGGATGATTTAAAGAAAGTAATTCCAGATAAAGAAAGATTGGCGAAAGGACCAGTAGTTATAGTAGAATGTTTCCAGAAGATACCCTGTAATCCTTGTGCCATATCCTGTAAATTTGGGGCAATAAAACCATTTGAGGACATTAATGATTTACCTCAGGTTGATTTTGATAAATGTACTGGTTGCGGAATCTGCATTAGTTCTTGTCCCGGTCTTGCCATATTTGTGATAGATGAAAATTATTCAGACAAAGAAGCTTTAATTAAATTGCCATATGAAATGTTACCCTTACCCCAAGAAGGAGAAGAGGTTTATGCTTTAGATAGAGCTGGGGAAGTAGTTGATAAGGTTAAAGTAGTAAAGGTTCAAAAGATTAAAAATAAGACCAACATAATTTCTATATTAGTTCCCAAAAATATGTCAATGACAGTTAGGAGTATAAAAGTGGAGGGTAAAAATAATGAAGGATGATGTCATAATTTGCCGATGTGAAGATATAACCTGGGGGGAAATAAGAAGGGCATTAGAAAAAGGTTATACTACTCTCGATGAAATAAAAAGAATTACTCGAGCTGGTATGGGAAGGTGTCAGGGTAAAACTTGTCAGAGGATCATACTTAATGAAATTGCCAAATTCTGTCATAAAAAAATAGACGAATTGCCTATATCTACCTTTAGACCTCCTACCAAACCAGTGAAATTAGGAACCTTGGCAGGTGATGATGATGATTAAAAATGCTGATATAGTTATAATTGGCGGTGGAGTAATCGGTTGTAGTATTGCCTATAACTTATCTAAATTAGGGGCTGAAGATATAGTATTATTAGAAAAGAATACTTTAGCCAGTGGTTCAACCGGCAGATGTGGAGCAGGAATCAGACAACAGTTTGGTACTGAAATGAACTGTATCCTGGCCCGAGAGAGTATTAAGATTTTTGAGAATTTAAGTGAAGAACTGGATTATGATATTGAACTTAATCAGGGGGGTTATTTAATCTTGGCTTATACTGAAAAAGAAGTTAATCAATTTAAGAAAAATGTAGCCCTGCAACAATCTTTAGGTATAGATTCCAAATTTATTACAGTTAAAGAAGCCAAAGAGATTGCTCCACCTCTAGATACAGAAGGTGTATTGGCTGCGACTTTTTGTTCTACTGATGGTCATGCAGATCCCTTTAAAACCAACTTTGCCTATGCGGAAGCAGCTAAGAGGTTGGGGGTAAAGATATATACCTTTACTGAAGTAAAAGAGATTGATACAAAGAACAACAGGATAGTGGCAGTTAATACAAATAAAGGGAAGATATTTACTTCAATTGTAGTAAATGCGGCTGGAGGATATTCAGGAGTAATCGGAAAAATGGCAGGATTGGATTTACCAGTCTATTCCCAACGACATCAAATATTAATTACTGAACCAGTCGATCCCTTATTTCAGCCAATGTTAATGTCTTTTTCTCATAATTTCTATTGTCAGCAGACCCCTCACGGGAGTATAATAATGGGTTTTGGTGACCCGAATGAACCTAAAGGATATAATATAAGCTCGAGTTGGCAGTTCGCTCGAGAGATGGCTCAAAAAATGACTGCAGTAGTACCTTTATTAAAAGAGGTGAGTATGGTAAGACAATGGGCTGGTCTATATAATGTTAGTCCTGATGCCCAACCAATCTTGGGAGAACATCCTAAAATGAACGGTTTTTATATGGCAATAGGATTTAGCGGACACGGATTTATGTTAGCCCCGATAACTAGTAAGTTAATTGCAGAATTAATATTAAACGGTAGGACATCTTTATCTATTGAAGATAAATTAGATATTGGGAGATTTGAAAGAGGAGAACTAATTCTTGAACCTTCAGTAGTTTAAAAGTGCACAAAATAGTAATTTACTAGGAAGACAATGTATAACCTATTAAAAATATTTTTGACTTTTGAGAAATATTCATCCTGTGAATTTGTAGAAAAGATAAAAAATTTTATATTTATATATGGGTAAAAAGAAGGATTTTTTAATTTTTTATAGAACTAATAATATGTTATATAATATAAGATTGGTGATTTTAATAGAAAGTCACCAAGAAAAAAGGTTTCTCGCATTTTGCAAGATTCTTAATTAACAAGGAATAATATTTTGCAAGAAACTAATGATAAAAAAGAAGGAGGTGAAGTATTTACTAAAATAACTTAAAAGAAAATATAATTATCAGATAGTTTATCAAGCCTATAGGTTTTAGTAATTTTTTATTTTAAAAAATAAAAGGAGGATTAAAGATGAAAAGTATTAAATATTTATTAGTTATTAGTTTGTTAATATTCGCTTTTAGTGTAACTTGTTCAGGTGTAATGGCGGCAGATAAGCCACCAGTTGTAATTGGGCTTCAGGGACCGATAACTGGAGCCTGGGCATATGAAGGTCAAATGGCGAAACAATCTTGTGAGATAGCAGCCCAATTAATTAATGAAAAAGGTGGTATTTTAGGTGGTAGAATGATTGAACTTAGAGTAGCTGATGACGCCTGTGAACCAAAAGCAGGAGCTTTAGCAGCAATGAAGCTAATTTCTCAGAAGGATGTAGTAGCTGCTATTTCGACTTATGGTTCATCAGTATGCGAACCTGCTTCTAATCTTTATGAAAAGTTTAAGAAAGTTAATATTGCTTATGGGGCAACTGCTGTTCGTTTAACTGAAAGAGGATTGAAGTACTTTTTCCGAACTTGTGGTATTGATAGTGCCCAGGGTATTTTCTTTGCGGATTATGTTCCCAGAGTTTTTGGAGCAAAGAGAATAGCTATTATACATGATAATACTACCTTTGCTAAAGGAGTTGCCGAAGAGACTAAAAAAGCATTGCAATCAAAGGTTGATGCGGGAGAAGTAGAGATAGTATATTATGATGCTATTACTCCAGGTGAGAAGGATTTCTCTGTTCCTTTAACTAAAGTTAGAGAGACCAATCCAGATGTCCTCTACTTTACTGGTTATTATCCCGAAGCTGCCTTAATAGTATCTCAAGCTCGAGATATAGGTATTACTTGTCCCTTTGTCGGGGGTAACGCGGCTATCAATGATGAATTTGTAAAAATTGCTGGGATAGAGAAGGCAAAAGGATGTTTTATGACTCAAGAACCTATGCCAGCAGAACTTCCCTACCCAGAATCAAAGGTATTTTTAAAAGCATATAAAGCGAAATATGGAGAAATACCTTCCAGCCCCTGGCCAGTATATGCTGCTGATGCCTTAAATATTATTGCTTACGTAATTGATAAAACCGGTTCTACCGATTCTGATATTTTGGCAGAGTATCTGAGAAATGAAGTTGATGGTGTTCCAGGAGTTACTGGTTCAATCGGTTTTACGGAAAAAGGAGATAGGGAAGGAGTTCCGTATCTAATGTATGTAGTAAACGAAGAAGGTGGCTTCGATATTTACAATAAATAAAAAAGTAAAGGGGTAAAAGATGAGAATTTTTTTGGAGCAGATGATAAATGGACTAACAATCGGGTCTTTTTATGCTTTAATTGCCTTAGGGTATTCTATGGTATATGGAGTAATGAAACTAATTAATTTTGCTCATGGAGATTTATTTGCTCTAGGTTCTTACCTCGGATTTACCCTTCTTGTATGGGGAAATGCCTATGTGACCACAAATTTTGGCTTAGCAGGAGGAATGATTGCGGCTATATTAATAGCCGCAATCGGCATAGGTGTGGCTGGAATATTGGTTGAGCGGATAGCCTACCGCCCGATTTATCCAGCAGGGCGGCTTCCCGCAGTCGTTTCTGCTTTAGGTGTATCAATTATTTTAGAAAATATGATTATGGTAATCTGGGGTCCACGTTATCAGGCTTATCCTGTAGATGTTGTACCTGCAGCACGTTTTGAAATAGGTGGAATTCATATCACACTTCTTCAAATAATTATTTTAATTCTGTCTTTTGCATTATTAGCTTTCTTATATTATGTAATTCAAAAGACAACTTTTGGGGCAGCTATTAGGGCTTCAGCTCTGGATAGGGATACTGCTGCCTTAATGGGAATAAATATAAATACTGTAATATTTTTTATTTTTGCTTTAGGTCCTGCTTTAGGTGGAGTGGCTGGAGTTATGGTAGGAATGTATTATCGTCAAATAAGTTTTACTATGGGTTGGAACTACGGATTAAAAGCTTTTACTGCTACAATTTTAGGGGGTATTGGCAATATCCCAGGGGCAATGGTGGGAGGACTTCTTTTAGGAATCTTTGAAATGTTAGGTTCTGCCTATATTTCCACAGCTTATAAGGATGTCTTTGTGTTTTTAATCCTGATATTAGTTTTAATCTTTCGTCCCAGAGGTCTTTTGGGTGAAAAAGTTGCGGAAAAGGTGTAAGGGGGTAAATAAATGAAATTAAATGGAAATACTATTTTTAAGAACTGGCCTATTTTTATAGTAGTATTATTATTAGCAGTGTCCCCTTTTATAATGAATAATTATTGGATTGATGTCTTCTTTTTCTTCGGAATTTATGCTCTTTTAGGCTTAAGTTTGAATATTGTTTTAGGAGAAGTAGGGTTATTTGATTTGGGGCATATGGGATTTATGGCTATTGGTGCCTATGCTACTGCTATTCTTAATACTCATTTTGGTATTCCCATAATATTTTTAATGCCAGTTAGTGCTCTGGCAGCAGCTGGTTTTGCCTGGTTAGTCTGTTCCCCTATCATTCATTTGCGAGGGGATTATCTTTGCATTGTTACTATTGGTATGGGAGAAATTGTAAGATTAACTCTTATCAATAATCCCTTTGGTATTACTGGAGGGCCAAATGGAGTTTTTGGAATAGATTTTCTTTCTTTTGGAGGCCCTTTAGTAATTGATACTTCTATTGAATCTTACTTTGTAATTTGGATAATAGTAGGATTGACCGTTCTCGCTCTTATTAATTTACAGCGTTCCCGAATAGGCCGAGCATGGAATTGTATTCGAGAAGATGAAATCGCTGCTGAATCAACTGGAATCGATGTCAGACACTATAAACTGTTGGCTTTTATTTTAGGCGCGGGCTTAGCCGGAGTAGCTGGCAATATATATGCCAGTAAATTAATGATTGTATCTCCCGAGAGTTTTACTTTTATGGAATCCTGTATGCTTTTCTGTATAGTTCTTATTGGAGGAATGGGATCTATCCCCGGGGTATTGATAGGTTCTGCAGCTGTCAGTCTTTTCCCCGAAGTATTTCGAACATTTGCCCAGTATCGGATGTTGATATTTGGGGTAGCAATGGTGGTTATGATGATCTTTAGGCCCGGTGGCATCTGGCCCAGGAAGAGGGGAGCAATTGAATTTAAATCACTTTTACCAAAGGCAGGAGAAGACAATGTCTAAGGATAGTAATTGCAATATTGAAATAGTAAACAAAGCTGAAAACGAAATTAAAGAGATTAATGAACTTAATGAAGTTATTTTGCAAACTGTAAAATTAACTAAAAAATTTGGCGGCTTAATTGCAGTAAATAATTTTGATTTAAAAGTAAATCGGGGAGAAATTAGTAGTCTGATAGGTCCTAATGGAGCGGGGAAAACCACTGTTTTTAATGTGGTTACTGGTATATATCAAGCTGATGGAGGGAAAGTCGTATTTAAAGGGGAAGACCTTGCCGGGAAAAAACCCCACCAAATCGTTGAAAAGGGCATTGCTCGTACTTTCCAAAATATTAGGTTATTTAATAATATGACTTGCTTAGAAAATGTAATGGCTGGCAAGCACTGTCGAAGTAAAGAAGGTGTAGGGTCTTCTATTTTTAGAACTTTTTCGCAGAGGAAGGAAGAATCAGAAATTCGAGAAATTGCCAAAAGACGCCTTCAACAGGTAGGGCTATGGAAATATCGAGATGAGTTAGCAAAAAATATTGCTTATGGCAATCAAAGGATGTTGGAAATTGCCCGAGCTTTAGCTTCTAATCCTAATTTATTGATTTTAGATGAACCAAGTAGTGGTCTAAATGATAAAGAATCGGAAGATCTGGTAAAATTTCTTAGAGATTTATTAAAAGAAAATCTGACTATTTTACTTATTGAGCATGATATGAATGTGGTTATGGGGATTTCTGACTGGGTAACAGTAATGGACGAAGGAAAGAAAATTGCCGAAGGTAAACCAGAAGAAGTTTACCATAATCCAATTGTAATTGAGGCATATCTTGGTAAAGAGGAAGAAGAGGAGGAGGGCTAAAAGATATGAGTGTGCTGTTTAAGGTTAATGATTTACATATATTCTATGGTTCTATTGAAGCACTTAAAGGTATTTCTCTGGAAGTTAATAAAGGTGAAATAGTGACAGTTTTAGGGGCAAATGGTGCAGGAAAGAGTACTCTTTTGAGGGCAATTTCTGGTTTATTACCTATAAAAAAAGGAAAAATCCAATTTGAGGGAAAAGAGCTCAATAATGTTTCAGCCTTTAAAATAGTTATGAGAGGTATTTCTCATGTCCCCGAAGGTCGAAAAGTATTTGCAACTCTTACTGTAGAGGAAAATCTTAATTTAGGAGCCTTTATCGATAGAAAAAATATAAAATTGGTTAAGGAAAGAAAAGAAAGAGTATATAATCTATTCCCAATTTTAGAAAAAAGAAAGAACCAATTATCTGGGACGCTTTCTGGTGGAGAACAACAAATGTTGGCTATTGGAAGAGGTTTAATGAGTAATCCCAAGATGCTGCTTTTAGATGAGCCTTCTCTGGGTTTAGCTCCCTTATTGGTGAAACAAATTTTTAAAATAATCTATGAAATAAATAGCCAGGGTATTGCAATATTATTAGTAGAACAGAATGCCCGTAAAGCACTTAGTATAGCTCACCGAGGATATATTTTGGAAACTGGAAATATTTCAATTAGCGGATTATCTTCAGAATTAAAAAATAACCAAAAAGTTCAAGAGGCTTATTTGGGAGGCGCTGCTCTGAAAAATATTAAATAGTGACCAAAATTACTAAAAATAATAAGGTATTGAAATCATATATACTACTACCTTCCCTGATAATCGTATCAAAATATTATCCTTTTTCTCATCTACCTGAGGACAAACTTCTATCTTTTTCTCTTTCTTAACTCGGATCCCATTTTATTATATACTTGATATTTTTTGCAAATAATTGAAAAAATATAAAAATTTTGATATATTAAGCACAAACTAAGTTAGTATTTAATATATAATATGTGTAGTGTATCCTTTATAAAACATTATTTGCTTATTTAGTTCAGAAAAAGACCCAATAACTGAAAGCTATTAATGGGAAATTATTTAAAATAACGATTATATAAAAACAGCTAATTTAACTGTTAAACAGAAAAATTGATAATAAATATACAAAAGTAAACACAAATAAAATGTAAGGGAAAAACAAATTATGATAAAGAAAACGAATATAAAAGATAAAAAAATATATTTTGATGAGGAGCTTGCGGATTTAAAAGAAAATTTGATAAAGATGTCGAATCTGGTTAAAGAAGCAATTGAAATGTCAATAAGGTCTTTAGTTGAACAAAATTTAGATTTAGCTGCGAAAGTAATAGAAAATGATGATGTAATTGATAAGATGGAAGTTGATATTGAGGAACAATGTTTACAGATGATTGCTTTACGTCATCCAATTGCCAAAACCCTGAGAATCATTGGGTGTGGATTTAAGACTATTTCTGATTTGGAGAGAGTTGCAGATCATGCAGTAAATATAGCTAAGGCAAGCCAATATTTATCTACCAAACCAATGGTAAAACCTTTAGTAGATATTCCTCGGATGGCTGAAATTGCTCAAAATATGTTAAGGGATGGTTTAACTGCGTATTTTAATGGAGATGTGGAAATGGCAAAGGAAGTATGGCTAAGAGATAAAACAGTTGACAACCTGAATGAGCAAATATTTCGAGAACTATTAACCTTTATGATGGAGGATCCTCATACCATTAGCCGGGCAATCTATTTAATTTTTGTTTCAGATAATATTGAACGGATTGCAGACCATGCCACAAATCTAGCAGAGCGAGTAGCCTATATTGTTAATGGTGAGAGACTAAATAAATACTTCAAAAATAGCAATAAGGAGTAATAATTTTGGGGTAGTTAAAGATAATCTGGAGATAATAAATAAAAGAATAAAAGAAGCAGCTTTAAGAGTAAATAGAAATCCCGATGGAATTAAGTTAGTAGCAGTTACTAAAACTGCTACTATAGAACAGATAAAAGAAGCAATAGATGCAGGAGTAAAAATTATTGGTGAGAATAGAGTGCAGGAAGCGAAGGAAAAATATCAAATGCTAACTGATGATATAGAATACCACTTAGTAGGTCACTTGCAAACTAATAAAGCAAAATATGCTGTGGAATTGTTTGATTTAATTCATTCTGTAGATAGTGTGAAATTAGCTAAAGAAATAGAGAGGCGGTCCATACAGTGTAATAGAATTGTGGATATATTAGTTGAGGTAAATGTATCTGGTGAAGAAACTAAATATGGAATTAGACCTGAAGAAGTGGAACTTTTTATAAGAGAGATTTCTAGATTTTCTGGAATAAGGGTAAAAGGTTTAATGACTATTGCACCTATTGCCCAAAATCAGGAGAAAGTCCGTCCTTATTTTAGAAAACTTAGGGAATTAAGTGAGCAGATAAATGATATGAATATAGAAAATATAAAGATGGAATACCTTTCCATGGGAATGACAGATGATTTTGAGGTTGCCATTGAGGAGGGTTCTAATATGGTTAGAATCGGCAGAGGGATATTTAGTTTAAAGAAAAATTGAAAGCAAACGGAAGGAATATTTATGTTTTTACTAATTCGGATAGTTGATATATTTTTTAGAGTTTATAGTTATTTTATTTTGGCGAGAATATTTTTATCTTGGATACCAGTGGATCACTATAACCCAATAGTACAATTCATATATAGAATTACCGAACCTATTTTAGCACCTTTTAGAGTAATTTTACCTTTGGGAAGTGTGGGGTTAGACCTATCACCGATAATTGTCTTTTTTTTATTGAATCTACTTCATAGTTCAATAATTAATATACTTGTAAGATTAGCACTTTAGCATAGATATTTAAAAATTTACTTATGTTTGTAGAAGTGGGCAAAGAATTAGTTGGATTGAATTATTAAATGAGGGGGAATGATTGAATGAGAATTACGCCAATGGATATTGAACAGCAGGAGTTTAGTAGATCTTTTCGAGGATACAACGAGGAAGAGGTAGATGATTTCTTAGACAAGATTGTGAAAGACTATGAGGAATTAATAAATGAAAATAACAAACTTAATGAAGAAATCGAAAGAATGAAAGAACGACTGAAAGAATATAGTGAGATTGAAGAAACCTTAAGAAGTGCTTTGTTAAATGCCCAAAAATCAGCCGAAGAAATGAAAAAGAAGGTAGAAAATGAGGCTAAGATGATTATAGAAAAAGCAAAGATGGAAGCAGAAATGATAAAACAGCAAGCTTCTCAAAAGGGAGATGAAATAAAAAATGAAATTGATAATCTTAGAAGATATAAATTCATTTTTAAAGAAAGACTTAAGTCTATGTTGAACTTATATCTAAACATGATAGAAACTGAAGAATTTGAAGAACAGGGAGGTTATGAGTTTACTAAGAAAAGCACAAATGATATAAAAATAGATGAAGCGAAAGTAGAAAAAAATCTTAAAGGTCTTGATGAAGAAGTACCGAAAAATGGATAATAACATAAATGATTTTTTTAAAATAGTGGGGAATAATATTATAATTAAATCTAAAATTATTCCCAATTCATCCAAAGATAGGATTATGGGCATATATAATAATGCTTTAAAGATTGCTATTGCTGCGCCACCAGTTGAAGGAAAAGCAAATAAAAAATGCATATCTTTTTTAGCCAAATATTTTGATATCGCAAAATCAAAAATTAAAATAATTTCAGGAATAAACAGTAAAGGCAAACTTATTAAGATTAATGATATTAACCCAAAAGAATTTTTCAATAAAATAGAGAAAATTGTTTAAGAACTTAGAATTTAAAATTCCGGCGTCAGAATATTGTTAACGTACATAGTTATACTGTTTGCCAGTTACTTATGAGATATGCGAGATACGATATGCGAGAATGATTGACATAAACTAAATTAATATGATATTATTACGTAGATTTAAAATAAAAAATATTTGTTTATTTTGTACGAGAAAGAGTAGGTAGATGCAATTTAATAGCGAACAGGGATAGTGCAAGCCTGTAATTTTTATCTATCGAAAATCTTCTCTGTATTTCTAATTGAAATTAAATAAAGAGTAAATTAGAACGGTAAATATCGTTAAAATGGGGAGTAAATTTATTGGCAAATCTAAATATATTTACTTCTTGAGTTCATTATCGTGAGATAATGAAAAATATTAGGTGGTATCACAAGAAATTTAGACCTCTTGTCCTTTTAAGTGACAAGGGGTTTTATTATAATGTAATTAATATCACGCAATTTAAAAGAAAATCCGAAGTTAAAAGGCGAATTATTTTAGAAAAGAATAAATTTTAACATAATTACTAAGGGAGACATTATAATAAGAACAAAAAATACCAAAAGGTAGAAAGGTTTTATGGTGTAGACTTACTATCTTTTGACAATCTTAATGCTATAAGGAGAGATTTCTATGGAAATAGAATATAAAGACACTTTAAATTTACCTAAAACAAAATTTAAAATGAAAGCCAATTTAGCACAAGAAGAACCTAAAATGCTAAAATTTTGGGAAGAAGAAGAAGTATACAAAAAAATATTGAAAAAAAAGAAAGGTCTAAAAAAATATATTTTACATGATGGCCCTCCCTATGCTAATGGTAATATTCATATAGGAACTGCCTATAATAAAATATTAAAAGACATAATTCCTAAATATAAATCAATGAATAATTTTAATGCTTATTATGTACCCGGTTGGGATACCCATGGACTGCCCATAGAATATCAAGTTATAAAGAATCAAAAATTATCCTTAAGTGAGATTAACCCAGTTGAACTAAGGAGAAAGTGTAAAGAATATGCTCAACATTATATTAATGAACAGAGAGAAGAATTTAAACGTTTAGGGGTAATGGGTGATTGGGAGAACCCTTATTTAACCTTTAATCCAGCTTATGAAGCAGAACAGATAGATATTTTTGGAAAAATGTATTCTAAAGGATACATATATAAGGGATTGAAACCCATTTATTGGTGTACTAATTGTGAAACAGCTTTAGCTGCTGCAGAAATTGAATATCACGATAAAGAATCTTTTTCTATTTACGTAAAATTTTTAGTCAAGGATAATCTGGAGAAAATATTTCCTGAAGCTAATTCAGGAGAAAACTATGTAGTTATCTGGACTACTACTCCCTGGACTATTCCAGGAAATATGGCCATTGCCCTCAATCCAAATATTGAATACAGTTTGCTCAAGACAGAAAAAGGGAATCTCTTGTTAGCTTCTGGCTTAGTAGAAAGAGTGATGAAAGAAGTTGGAATTAAAAATTACCAAATTATTGGAAAAGAAAAAGGTAAGTTATTAGAAGGTATAAAATGTAAGCACCCTATTTTTGAAAGAGATTCTGTAATTATACTAGGTGATCATGCTACTTTAGAAGAAGGGACTGGTTGTGTTCATACTGCACCAGGACATGGACAAGAGGATTATGAGATAGGAATGAAATACAAAATTCCGATATTTACCACTCTCAATAGTCAGGGAAAATTTAACCAGGAAGGTGGAAAATTTGAGGGATTGACTTACCGGGAAGGCAATACCGCTGTAATAGAAGAACTGGAAGAAAACGGAAATTTATTAAAAGTTGCTAAAATAACCCATTCTTACCCTCATTGTTGGCGTTGTAAAAAACCAGTAGTATTTCGGGCTACCGAACAGTGGTTTGTTTCGATAGAAGCTTTTCGTGATTTAGCTTTATCTGAAATAAAAAAAGTTCAATGGGTTCCTGAATGGGGAGAAGAAAAAATTTATGGTATGGTTCAAAATAGAAGCGATTGGTGTATTTCTCGCCAAAGGGTATGGGGAGTGCCTATACCTGTTTTTTATTGTAAAAAATGTAGAGAGATTATTGTAAATAACGAAACTATTAATAGAGTTAAAGAGTTATTTCTAAAAAAGGGTTCAAATTCTTGGTTTGCTATGTCTGCTAGTGAAATATTACCCAAAGGCTATCGGTGCCCCTATTGCAAAGGTCAGGAATTTGAAAAAGAAAAGGATATAATGGATGTCTGGTTTGACTCGGGATGTAGTCATGCTGCCGTACTAAAGAAAAGAGAGGAACTTCATTGGCCAGCAGAGTTATATTTAGAAGGGACAGATCAACATAGAGGATGGTTCCAGACTTCTCTTTTAACTTCAGTGGCAGCTTTTAAAAAAGCTCCTTACAAAACTGTTTTAACTCATGGATTCATTGTTGATGCTGAAGGCAAGAAAATGTCCAAATCATTGGGAAATGTCATTGCTCCCCAGGAGATAATTAAAAAATACGGAGCAGATATATTAAGATTATGGGTTGCTTCTTCTGACTATCAGACCGATATCAGGATTTCTAATAGGATATTAGAACAGTTAGTAGAAATATATCGGAGAATTAGAAATACTGCTCGCTTTATCTTGGGGAATCTATATGACTTTAATCCTGAGACCGATATAATTTCTTATGATAAACTTACAGAATTAGATAGATTGCTTTTAAGTAATTTTCAAGGTTTAATTAAAAGAGTGAATGAAGATTATGAAAAATTTGAATTTCATTCTCTTTATCATGAAATTCATAATTTTTGTACTATCAATCTTAGTTCATTTTATTTAGATATAATTAAGGATAGGTTGTATACTGCTTTTTCTAATTCCATAGAACGTCGATCAGCTCAAACGGTCTTATATCAGATATTAGATGATTTAGTTAAGCTGATTGCTCCGGTATTAAGTTTTACTGCAGAAGAGATCTGGCAGCACTTAACAGAGATCAAAAAAGATGAAATAAGCGTTTTTCTTACTTCCTGGCCTAAAATAAAAGAAGAATATATTGATAAAGATTTAGAACAAAAATGGGAAGATATTTTAAAGATCAGGAAAGATGTATTAAAGGCATTAGAATTAAAAAGACAGAAGGGCTATATAGGTAATTCTTTAGAAGCACAAGTAAATATCTATACTGAAGACCAGGAAATATATGATTACTTGAAATCCTTTAAAGGACAATTAGAAACAATCTTTATTGTCTCTAAAGTGAAGTTAGTCTATGGGAAAAAAGATCTGATATCTGATATCTATCAAGGAGAAGAAATGCCTGTTATTAAAGTACTAATAACTAAAGCCCCAGGTAATAAATGTGAAAGATGTTGGGGTTATAGTGAAACAGTAGGAGAAGACCAAGAGTATCCTACCATTTGCTGTAAATGTGCCAAGGTAATGCACAGTCACTTTAATGAGCAAAATGCTTAATAAAGGAAAGATAATGAAATTTATTGGCTGGGCAATATTGGTAATACTGTTAGATCAAGGTAGTAAGTTTTTTATTCAACAAAAAATGAAAATTGGAGAGTCTATACCTATAATTAAAGGGATATTTCATATTACTTATATAGAAAATCCTCGAACTGCCTTTGGAATTTTTCAATATCAAACTATATTTTTCGTAATAGCAATTTTAATTTCGGTAATTTTGATTATTTTAATTTCCAGAAAGATGGTTTTTAAGAAGGACTCTCTTGTGTATATTCCTTTAACCCTGGTTTTGGGTGGGGCGATAGGCAATCTTATTGATCGGCTGAGAACTGGTCGAGTTACAGATTTTTTAGATTTTCGAATTTGGCCAATCTTTAACTTTGCTGATACAGCAATAGTATGCGGTATGTTAATATTAGTAGTTTATTTTTTGTTTTATGCCAAAGAAGAGAATAAGGAGTAGAATATAATGTATAGAATTTTATTCCACATTGGTTCATTTCCTATTTATTCTTATGGAGTAATGATTGCTTTAGCCTTTGTAACAGGAATATTGTTTGCTATGAGAGAAGCAAAAAGATATGAAGAAGATCCGGAGAGAATTTTAGATATAAGCTTGTATATTATTATAGGTGCTCTAATAGGAGGTAGATTAGGATATGTAATATTTCATCTTGATTATTATACAAAAAGCCCTTTGGAAATATTTTATTTCAGGCAAGGAGGATTGTCTTTTTTAGGAGCTTTTATTTTGGCTTATATTCTTAGTTTGTGGTATGTCAAAAGAAGTAAGCTTTCATTTTGGAAATATACTGATATTATTGCCCCATCTATTGCTCTTGGTTTAGGAATTGGGAGAATAGGTTGTTTTTTGAATGGATGTTGTTTTGGTGTGGTATCGGAAAAATATGGAATCAAATTTCCTGCTTTAAATATGCCTCCTGTATATCTGCAACAGTTAAAAGATGGATTAATTGCTTCTGGAAGTTCCCACAGTTTACCGGTAATTCCCACTCAACTTTGTTCTTCCCTGTATGGATTTTTAATTTTTATTATTCTTATCTGGATAAAAAAGTATAAAAAATATGATGGGTTTATTTTCTTGATTTTCTTGATATTGTATTCTATATCTCGTTTTATCATAGAATTTTTTAGATTCCATGAAGATGATTATATATTTTTAAATTTAACTGTTACCCAAGCTATTTGTATTATTATTGCCTTTTGTTCATTAATTTTTATGCGTATTTTAAATAAAGATAAAGCTAAATAAGTAAGATAAAACATAAAGCTAAAGGTGTAAAACCATAATTCAAAACCTAAAGTTTTTATCTTAGCTTTAGATTTTAGGTTTTGGTATTAAGTTTTGCATTTTGTGCTTTTAGTTATAAGAATAATGGAGAGGTATAATGTATTGGGCCTCTACAGTAAAGGATATTCCTGATAAATGGAAGAAAGAGAAAAAACTATTTTTTATGATGGTGAAGATAAGATTAGAATCGATACTTATCTAACCAGGGAAGGAATGCTCCCTTCCAGATCTCAAGTCCAGAACCTAATCACTCAAGGCAAGATAAAAGTAAATAATAACCTGATTAAACCAAGTTATCTATTAAGAAATGGAGATAAAATTGATCTATATTTACCAGAAGTTAAAGAATTAGAAATTAAGGCAGAAAAAATCCTTTTAGACATTGTCTATGAAGATGAATATCTAATTGTGATTAACAAGCCACCAGGAATGATAGTTCATCCAGCTGGGAAAATACGTTCTGGTACTTTAGTCAATGCCTTATTATATCATTGTCAAGGTTCTCTATCAGGGATAGGTGGGATAATTAGACCAGGAATTGTTCATCGGTTAGATAAAAATACTTCAGGTATAATGGTAGTTGCCAAAAATGACTTTGCCCATCTTGATTTGTCTCGTCAAATAAAAAATCGTCAGATAACTAAAAAATATATTGCTTTAGTTTATGGAAAGGTAGAAAATGAATCGGGGATTATCGATGCGCCAATCGGTAGAAATTTAAGAGACCGAAAAAAAATGGCAGTGATTGAAGGGAAGAGCAGAGCTGCCTTAACTAAATTTAAAGTATTGAAGAGATTTTTAGATTACACTTTGCTTGAAATAGAGATCTACACTGGTAGAACTCATCAGATAAGGGTTCACTTGTCTTTTATTGGCTATCCTGTGGTAGGTGATAAAGTATATAGCCGCAAAAAGCAGGTATTAGATATAAATAGACAAGCCTTGCATTCATACATTTTAGGCTTTGTCCATCCTTTTATCAAAAGATATATGGAATTTCATGCTCCTTTACCGAATGATATGCAGAAACTGATTAATTATTTAGAAAAACGCGAGAGGTAAAAAATAATTTAGAATTTAGATGAAATGTTTTCAGTTTTTAATTTTTGCCCGTGAAAAGAGATAGGAGTTTTAGCTTGTCCGCTTTTGGGGAAATAAGTTTAGGGTTAAGGGATAAGGGAGTTTACTTTCCTAACTACTATGGGAAATTATATCTTTAATAGCCTGGGGATCTATTTTAATTAAAAGACTTTTTTCATGAGAATAAGTGACCATACCAGGTTTGGCATTTTTGGGTTTTTTTACATATTTTTTCAGAGTATAATCAACTAGTACTTTTTTTTCATTTCTAGCCTTACTGAAATAAGCAGCTAATTGGGCAGCTTGAAGTAAGGTGCTTAGTGGTGGAGTCTGGTAGCCACCTCTATTTTTAATAATTACATGGGAACCATGAATAGTTTTTGTATGTAACCAGATATCATTTCCTGATGCAAGTTTTAGAGTTAAAAAATCATTCTGTTGGTTGTTTTTACCTACATAAATTTCCCAACCATCTTTAGAAACATATTTTGTCGGTTTTAATTTATTTCTTTCTTTTTTCTGCTTTTTGACAGGGGCAATTACTTTCTTGGCCAATCCCAATTTTACTAATTTATTATAAATTTCTTGCAGATTAGAAAGAGAATTACTATTCTGCTTATATAATTTTTGGAGGTCTTCTAATTGGGAGAGTTTTTCCTGGTTACTATTTAATTGTTCAGAAATTATTTTTAGACTATCTTTTGTTTTTCTATATTTTTTGAAATATGACTGAGCATTCTGTAAGGGAGTTAGACTCTTATTTAAGGGAATGGTTATAACTTCTTGTTGAGGAGAGTAATAGTTAATAGTGGTGATTTTTGCCTCCCCCCTTTTAATATTCCCAAGATTTGATTTTATCAATTCACCCATCAATTTGTATCTATCACAGTTTTTCACTTCTAAGATTTTATTCTGGTAAATATTTATCTTTTCATTTAGTTTGGCCATATTTTTATTGATTATGCGTTTTAATTTATTCTTTAAAGAAATAATTTCTCTTTCTTTTTCTTCTTCCGTAAAAAAATATTTTAAGCAGGAGTTTGTATCATTAAATGATAATTTGTTACAGCGCGGGGATTTCCTGGATTCAATTAGTGAATAAGTCTTTATCTTTCTAGATTGTGGATCTAAAAAGATAGTGGGATTAAAATGTTGGTGTTTAATGTTTTCTATAATCCTGTTTAAAGAAGACCATAAAAATTCTAATTCCCTAGATGATACTTCTAAAATTTTCTTATCTGGAAGTAAATTTGCTTGGAAAATTATTTCTTTTGCACTTTGGGGGCTTATCCCTTTAAGTTTATTTTTTAAAAGGTGTCCGAGACTAAGTTCTTTATCACTACAGGAATAAAAGATATTAAAGAAATTTTCTTTACTTATTTCTAAGGGGTTCAATTTATTCTGAGAGGGAGGAGGAGTGTATAATTTACCAGGAATTACCTCTCTGTATCTATTGATTTTTGAAGTTATCGATTTAATGCTTCCTTCTATTATATTGTTTTCGTTAAGAAGAATCATGTTGCTATGTTTACCCATGAATTCTACAACCAGAGTTATATTTTTAGTTTTACCAAATTTAAGATATGGCTGGATAATAAAATGTAATATTCGGTCAAAATCGAGGTGTTTTATATCTAAAATTTTTCCTCCGATAAACTGGCTTTGTAATAAAGCTAAAAAGGGAGAGTTAGTAGTTTCTTTAATATTTTCTGCCTCTGAAAAATAAATTTCCATCTTTGAGGGATCTGTCGAAATATGAATATGAAATAATTTCTTACTTTTAGTTATCTTATCAGTACTATAAGAGGGCAAAGCTCTAACAGGTTTTATTTCAAAAATAATTTTGTATTTTTTAACTTGAAATATGTTTACTATCTTCGCATCTTTAAACATATTGATGAGTTCTTTTCTGATTGCTGTTAGAGTAATGCTATCTAAAGACATAGATATTATCTCCCCTTTGCTGCTAAATTGGTCGTTAAAATTCTAGAAAAGAAAAATTTCCTGTATAATAATATAATCTATTAGACAAATATATTCAAGAAAATAAAAAAAGCGGTATGTGTTAAATTTTTGTAGGTACTTTTTTCTATTACAAAAGATCCTCTGCTTTCAGGTAGACCTAAAACGACTACCCAGGGTTTATCCTGATGTGGCCCATCTAAGGCTGGGATTCTGGCCTGGATTATCGGGGAAGAGTAACCCTCCTGGGTAAAACAGGAAGCAGATAAAGCTGGTTTAGGTGGTGTTAGCTTGATAGGATGATTCCTCTGTTTCTTCCAGTAGGAGTCCCACTTACCATTGAGAATAGTTTCTTTTACCTTTTTTAAAGCGTGAGCAAATGTAATATTATTTGACATCCCTTAACTATTACCATAAAATTAATGTGAAGTTT
>CAYTKP010000003.1:54272-65915 GCA_964438695.1 uncultured Atribacterota bacterium
AATGTAATATTATTTGACATCCCTTAACTATTACCATAAAATTAATGTGAAGTTTATAATTTTCAAGGGATAATTTATAAGTAGTTATTATAACCTAAAGAGCGAACAAAACAATAATATAGACTTATAGAGAAATTACTATATAAAAAGGGTGAATTAAAATTGGTTAAAAGTATGACCGGCTATGGAGTGGGAAAGATTAAAAAAGCAGAGCAGGAATGTTTGGTGGAAATAAAAACATTAAATAATAAATATTGCGATGTTATTATAAAAAATTCTATCCAGTCTTTAGAAATTGAACAGAAAATCGAAAAGCTTATAAAAGAAAAAATATCCAGAGGAAAAGTAAATGTGCTAGTAAAATTAAATAAGTATGGTCCTGAAGAAGAGAAGGTAATAATAAACGAAGAGTTGTGCGATTCTTACTATAAATCCCTAAAGATTTTAAAAGATAAATATAAACTCAAAGATGAAATAAATATGGATTCTATGATTAAATTCAAGGATATTTTTCAGGTAGTAAGAGAAGAAGAAACTGATAAGATGTGGCCCCTGATAGAGGAAAGCGTAAATATAGCTTTAGAATCATTATTGAGAATGAGGGAAAAAGAAGGCAAAGTTCTTGCCAATGATATAAAGAAAAGGATAAAAAAGATAACAAAGTTAATGGATAAGATTGAGAAATATTCAAAATTATCTTTAACTGGTTATAAGAGTGAATTTTTGAAAAAGATAAAAAAACTAACTACTGATTTAAATGTGGATGAAGGAAGAATTGAATTAGAAGCAGCCATATTCGCCGAAAAGACCGATATAACCGAAGAAATTATCAGGGCAAGAAGCCATTTAGCTCAACTTAGTGATTTGATGAGTTCTGATGATCCGATAGGCAGGAAGATGGATTTTATAATTCAAGAGATCAATCGGGAAGCAAACACCATCGGTTCCAAAAATAATAATTTAAAGATAGCTCCTCTGGTTATAGCTGTGAAAAGTGAATTGGAAAAGATAAGAGAACAAGCTCGCAATATTGAATAGCAATAGGAGGAAGTAAACATGATAAATAGTTTAGTAAATATTGGTTTTGGCAATTTTATAAATTCTACAAGAGTTATTTCTATATTAAGTCCAGATTCAGCACCCTTAAAAAGGATAAAAGAGGAGGCAAAGATTCAAAAAAGGTTGATCGATGCTACTTATGGCAGAAGAACAAGAGCGATAATAATTACCGATAGTGATCACATAATCTTATCATCTATACAACCGGAAACTATAGCCCAAAGATTTGCTGGGCTTACCCTTCAAAATCCAGAATCAAAAGAAAATATTACAAAGTAGGTAATTTTAAAAATGACTACTGATAAAGACTTTATATCTTTTATCTCTAAATTAGATATAAGATACGAGATAGGAGATAGGAGAGAGAATAAAGGTTTACTATTCGTTGTCTCTGGTCCTTCTGGAGTAGGGAAAGGAACTATAAGGGAGAAGATATTTGAAGTTTTTCCAGATTTAAAATACTCAGTGTCTGTAACTACTCGACCTCCTCGAAAAGGAGAGAGAAACGGAATTGATTATTATTTTGTATCTAAAGATAATTTTAAAAAAATGATAGAGGAAGAGAAATTTGCCGAATGGGCACTTGTCCACGGGGAATACAAAGGGACTCCTTTAGACTTTTTAATAGAGCAAAGACTCAAAGGCGAAGATGTATTGTTGGAGATAGATGTCCAGGGAGCTGCCCAGATAAAGGCTAAATTTTCAGAAGGAATATTTATCTTTATCGCCCCTCCCTCCTGGAAAGATTTAGAAGAAAGGTTACGAAGGAGAAAAACAGAAACAGAAAAGAATCTGAAAAAAAGATTAAGAGATGCGCTTAAGGAAATGAAATATGCAAAAAATTATGATTATTTAGTAGTAAATGATAATATAGAGGATGCAGTAAAAAAAATAGAATCTATAATAATTGCGGAAAGATGCAGGATAAGATTATCGGGAAAGTAAACTTCCCTAAAAACCCCCTCTACTATCTTTTTAAATTATATTTCAGTTTTATATGAAAAATTTTCTGACAATCTTTTAGAATCGATTACTTTTATTTTAGACTTGTGTCTATAAAGAGACAATCAGAGAAGGAATGTTAAAGATCTTTTGACCTTTTGGGGAAAACTATGAAATAAAAATGAGAACATATTAAAGGAGTAAAAGAGAATATGGAAGAAAATAAATACCTATTAACTATGATGGTTGCGAAAAGAGCGAAACAACTGCAAGATGGTGCTCGCCCTTTGGTAAAACCCAAATATAAAAAATCTATATTAATAGCTTTGCAAGAGATTAGCGAAGGAAAAGTATATTTGAAAGATGCTTCATCGCTGGAAAAATCTGAAAAAGATAAAGAGAAAGAAGAAATTAAAGAACCTGAGGAATTATTTAAAGAAAAACATTAAAATACTTTTAAATAATTAAGAAAGGATCTAAAATATTTTGTGAGGCTTAAAAAATAACGGGTAAAATTGAAAAGAGGTAACCTAATTGATAGAAGGATCTTAAGGATTTATTCTCCTGAAAATCTTAAATATCATATTACCTAATATAGAAAGGTGAGATAGAGAATGTTAAAAGGAAAAAAGATTATACTGGGGGTTACCGGTAGTATAGCTGCTTATAAGGCAGCCGAAATATTAAGTTTGTTAAAGAAAAAAGGAGCAGATGTTTTTGTAATTATGACAGAATCTGCCACTAAATTTGTTCAACCTTTAACCTTTTCAAGTCTCTCTGGTCACTTAGTTATAACTAATCTATTTTCTTTAAATGACAAGATAGAGGTAAAACATATCTCTCTTTCTCGATGGGCTGACTTGATATTAGTTGCTCCAGCAACGGCAAATATTATCGGTAAAATTGCCAATGGTATTGCTGATGATATGCTGACCACTACTGTAATGGCCTTTAAATCCAAAGTAATTTTTGCCCCGGCAATGAATAAAAATATGATATCGAATCTTATTTATCGGGAAAATGTTAAAAAGCTTGTGGGCTTGGGTTATGAATTTATAGATTCAGAATATGGTCCTTTAGCCTGTGGAGAAGTAGGAGAAGGAAGGTTGGCAAACATAGAAGATATTGTCTCTAAAGTAGAAAATATCTTATATTTTAAGGAAGATTATAAAAATAAGACCGTATTAATTACTGCTTCCTGCACCAGAGAACCTATTGATGATGTCAGATTTATTTCAAACTATTCCACAGGTAAAATGGGTTTTGCCTTAGCTAAAATAGCCCGGGCAAGGGGGGCAAAGGTTATTTTAGTTACTGGGCCCACTAGTTTACCTGCTATAAGAGGGGTTAATACAATTTCCGTAAATACAGCCGAAGAAATGAAAAGTGAAGTATTTAAATATTTTAAGGAAGCAGATATAGTAATTTCCGCTGCAGCAGTAGCTGATTTTCGTCCAAAAGAAAAAATGTCAGGAAAAATCAAAAAAGAAGAAACTGAAAAGATGACTATTGAATTAGAAAAAAATCCGGATATACTATTTGAGTTAGGGAAGAAAAAGGGGGATAAAATATTAATAGGATTTGCTGCTGAAACTGAAAATTTGATGCAGAATGCCTGTAAAAAATTAAGAGAAAAAAATTTAGATATGATTATTGCTAATGATTTAGCAATAAAAGGCGCGGGATTTGGGTCAGAAAAAAACGCAGCAAAAATTATAAATAAAAAAGGAATTGTATATAAAGAACTACCTCTTATGCCCAAGACGGAGATGGCTGAAAAAATCTTAGATGAGATTTTAAAGATAAAGTAAGAAATAAATTGATGAGTTTTAATAATATGTATGTTGAAAAAAAATATGCGGAAATAGTGTTATTAGAAGTTAATATTAATAAAATGTTTCATTATCATATACCCGAAAATTTAAGAAGGGACATTTCTTGGGGAGCTCGAGTAGTTGTGCCTTTTAAAAATAAATTGGTAACCGGATGTGTAGTAGGATTTTTACAAAAAACTGTCATCAAAAATTTGAAGGATATTTCACAATTAATAGATGTTAAACCCCTGCTTACTCCTGATATTATAAAGTTAACTCAATGGATTTCAGATTATTATTTGTGTTCCTGGAGAAAAGTATTAAATTATGTAATACCTAAAAGTAAAGGAAAGGGACTTTCAAGTTTTTCAAATTTGAAAAAGTCAGAAATACTTTCTTCTCCGCTTTCAATTGTGGAAGATAATAATATTTGTATTGATGAAAATATTCCTTTAAAAAATAAAGAAAAATGCATTTCTTCCGATATAGAAAAATTCATTAAAAAAAGCAAAAAATATCAGGCAATACTTTTTTGGTCCGAGGATTTTGACGAAAGAATAGGAGTTTATGTGAAATTTACTCAAAAAGCCTTAGAAGAGGGTAAGCAAATAATTATTTTAACCCCTTCAGAGTCTCATCTTTCGGTGTGGGCTAAAATATTCAGAGGAAGATTTGGAGATAGAGTTGTAGTCTTTGATGAGAATATCACTCAAAAGAACAAATATATAAAATGGCTTAAAATAAGAAATTCGCAGATTGATATTGTCCTGGGAATGAGATCAACCATATTTGCACCCTTTGATAAATTAGGTCTGATCATAGTTGACCAGGAACATAATGGTTTATACAAAGAAGAAAGAGCCCCCCGATATAATGCCCGAGAAGTTGCCCTGAAGAGGGCGGAATTAGAAAAAGTTCCGATAATATTAAGTAGTGAAACACCTTCCCTTGAATCTTATTGGAATACCCTAAAAAACAATTATCTAAAGTTAAATTTAATATCAGATAAAAAAGAGAATAGTTTATTAAAAAATAAATTAGTAGATATGAATAAGGAAAAATCAAAGAAAAAGTTAATAAGCTATGAACTTCAGGAATCCATTTTAAGAAGTTTAAAAAGGGGGAAACAAGTTGTTCTTTTTTTAAACAAAAGAGGGTTTTCCAGTTTTGTAATCTGTAATAAATGTGGATTTGTCCCTAAATGTCCTGATTGTAATCATACTCTTTCTTACCATTTAGACTTTTTTAATACAGCTCAATTGGTTTGTCATAGTTGTGGAAAAAGAATAAGAATGCTAAAAGTTTGCTCCCAATGTAGCAGTAAGGATATTAAACCATTAGGAGTAGGGACTCAAAGATTAGAAAGTGAAATTAAAAAGATGTTTCCGCGAGCAAAAACAAGGCGTATAGATCAGGATGCGATAGTCCAAAAAGAGGAGCGTATCAAACTTTTAAAAGACTTTAAAAATGGAAAAATTGATATATTAATTGGAACTCAAATGGTAATAAAAGAGGTTGATTTTAAAAATGTAGATCTGGTGGGGATTGTCTCTGCTGATACTTTGTTGAATTTACCGGATTATCGTTCAAGTGAAAAAAATTTTCAATTATTATATGAGGTTATTTCACCTTTTGAGAAGATAGAATCACCCATAGAGGTGATAATCCAAACTTTTAATCCCAAACATCATAGTATAATTGCTCTGAAAGAACGGAATTATGATTATTTTTATCAGAGAGAAATTGCTTTAAGAAAGGAACTGGATTATCCTCCCTTTACCCATCTTATTAAGATTGAGGTAAAGGGTAAGGGGAAGGAACAAGTCGAACAGAAGATAAAACTTCTAATTGTTTACATAGATTCAATATGTGAAAATGAAGAAACACCAGAGTTTAAATTGTTAGGTTCAAAAAATATGCAGGCCTGGAAATTCCGAAATATTTTTAAAGCACAGCTCATAATAAAAGTAAAAGAATTAGAAAAATTTAATAAGATTATTAAAAAAAGCTTTGATAAAATATTATCTGATTATTTTGATAAAGAAAATAGATTAACTATAGATGTAGACCCAGTAAAGATGTTATAGGAGGGGAAGATGGCAATATTAGAAATTAAAGTATATGGAGACCCGATTTTAAGAGAAAAATCAAAACCAGTGGAAAAAATAGCTCCAGAAATATTAAACCTTATAAAGGATATGACAGAGACAATGTATGCTGCCTCAGGGGTAGGTCTTGCTGCTCCACAAGTAGGAGTGTCAAAAAGAATAATTATTGTTGATGGGGGAGAAGAAGGGGTAATAGCCCTAATAAATCCTAAAATTGTGGATGAAGAAGGAGAAGTTATTGCCGAGGAAGGTTGTTTAAGTCTTCCTGGTATATATGCCAATGTCAAACGTTCTTCCAAAGTAACAGTAGAAGCCTTAGATCTGGATGGGGAGCATATTGAAATTACTAAGGAAGATTTGATAGCCAGAGCTTTACAACATGAAATTGACCATTTAGAAGGAGTTTTATTTATCGATAGAATAGGAAGAACAAAAAGACAATTGTTGTTAAATAAATTAATAAAACAGAAAACTTAATAGATTTTCAAATATTAAAAGAGAAGTGGTGATCTTAATTTTGAAAATTATATTTATAGGAACTGCTGAATTCGGAGTGCCAGTTTTAGAGAAATTATTAAATAGTAAAGAAAATATAGTAGAAGTAATTACTCAGCCGGATCGTCCCCAGGGGCGGGGAAGAAAAATATTACCCACCCCCATTAAAAAAATAGCCCTTGATAGGGGGGTAGAAATATTTCAGCCCGAAAATATTAATGATGAGGAATTTATAAGAAGAATAATAAAATTTAATCCTGATATAATTTTAGTAGTTGCTTATGGGCAAATTCTCTCTAAAGATATTTTGGATATCCCCAGGATAGGTAGTATAAATATACACGCCTCGTTATTACCTAAATATCGAGGGGCAGCTCCTATTAACTGGGCAATTATTAATGGCGAAAAAGAGACTGGGATTACCTTTATGTTTATGAGCGAAAAGGTCGATGCGGGTGATATTATCTATCAGAGGAAAATAACCATTTTACCAGATGAAACCTATGGGGAACTCAAGGAAAGATTATCTAACTTAAGTGGAGAAGTAATCAATGAATTTTTAGAAGAAATAAAGAAGGGGAAGATAAAACGAATTCCTCAGGATAATCAATTGGTGACTTATGCAAAGAAGATGAGTAAACAAGATGGAGAAATAACCTGGAACGATAAGGGAGAAAGGGTATATAATTTAATAAGGGGAACTACTCCTTACCCCGGTGCCTTTACCAGTTATAAAGGGAAAAAGCTTAAGATTACCAGAGCAAGGTTTTTAGAAGATTATCCATATGACTTCGAGGCAAGTGCCTCAATCCCTGGTAGTGTAGTTAAAATAGAAAAAGATAGCCTGCTTATTTCTACCGGGGATAAGGGGATTATAAAGATATTAAAACTGATTCCTGCTGGCTCAAAAGAAATGATGGCAAATCAGTTTGTTAATGGCTATAAAATCAAAGTAGGAGAAATACTTGGTACTTAAAATAGCACATATAGGTAGAGGTCTTTTATTTTTAAAAAGGTGAGCAAAAAAGTCTGAAAATGGTAATATGAGAGCACGATGCATCATATCTCCAGTAGAATTAGATAATAATAAAATGTGGACATAATTTATTGTGCTCTATAATATATAATATATTAAAAAGAGGGGGGATTTTATGTTTTTTTTTGACAGCACAATGATTATTTTAATACCAGCTATAATTTTAACTCTTTATGCTCAATATAAAGTACAAAACGCTTATTTAAAATATTCAAAAATATCAGCCAAAAACGGATTGAGTGGAAGAGAAGTAGCCGAAAAGTTGTTAATGAAAAGCAATTTAGAAAATATCAAGATTGAACCGATAGAAGGTCATCTTTCTGACCATTATGACCCTCGGCAAAAAAAATTGGGCTTATCCAAAGATATCTATTATAGTAGGTCAGTGGCTGCTCAGGGAATTGTAGCTCATGAAATAGGTCATGCTATTCAGGATTCTACAGGATATTTCCCTCTCGTTCTTCGTACCAATCTGGTACCAGTTGCTAATATTGGCTCTCATATGGCTGTGCCACTATTCCTGCTGGGATTTTTATTTAGTATCCCCAGTTTGATGGATATGGGCATCATTGTTTTTTCCTTAGCTGTTTTATTTCAAACAATTACTTTACCAGTTGAATTTGATGCCAGCAAGAGAGCAGTTGAGTTATTAATTAAAGAAAATATTATCTCGCAAACAGAAATAAATTCTGTTAAAAAGGTTTTGAATGCTGCTGCTTTAACTTATGTAGCTGCTGCGGCAGTTGCTGTATTACAACTGTTAAGACTTATAATATTAAGGGACAGAAGGGGTTAAAAATAGATTAAATTAATGAGTGTAGGTAAATTAAAAGTCGATCAGATAAGAGAGATTGCTTTAAATATTTTAGTGAAAATTCATCGTAAAAAAGGCTATATTAATATTATACTGAATGAAATTTTAGAAGAAGAAAAGGTTGCTATAAGAGATGCAGCTTTAATTAATGAAATAACATATGGAGTAGTAAGAAATAGAAAAAAGATAGATTGGATAATATCTCAATTTTGCAAAAAAGATTTTGATAAAACGCCAGTTTGGATAAAAAATATCTTGAGAATGGGAGTTTATCAGTTATTATTTTTAGAAAGGATTCCTGATTATGCGGTCTGTAATGAATCGGTTAAACTAGCAAAAAAATATGGGAATTCCAGATTGGCTAATTTTGTAAATGGTATATTAAGAAACATAAATAAAAACAAAGATAGTATTTACTGGCCAGATAAAGATAAAGAACCTTCATTATATATATCGACAGTCTATTCCCATCCTTGCTGGATAATTGAGCGTTGGTTGGAAAGGTTTGGATTTGAGGATACTATTAAAATTTGTGAAGCAAATAATAAGATACCTCCTCTGGTAATCAGAACTAATACCTTAAAGATATCTCGATCTGATTTAAAAAAGGCTTTGAAAGATAAAAATATATCGGTAACAGAAGGTATTTTTGCTCCAGAGGCACTATATATCAAAGGCCTTCCGAATATTACAAAATTTCCAGCTTATCAGGAAGGGTTATTTCAAATCCAGGATGAAGCCTCAATGTTAGTTTCTCACTTAGTGGATCCTTTAGCTGAAGAGTTAGTAATCGATGTATGCAGTGCTCCGGGAGGAAAGACTACCCACCTTGCTCAATTAATGAATAACCAAGGTACAGTTTTAGCTTTTGATGTTAACCAAGCAAGATTATCAATAGTAGAAGAAAATTGTCAAAGATTGGGGATTAATATAGTAAAAACCCTACAAAATGATGCTACTAAATTAAATTTAGACTTTTTAGGTAAAGCTGATAAAGTATTAGCAGATGTTCCCTGTTCAGGGTTAGGGGTTTTACGGAGAAAGCCAGATTTAAAATGGCAAGCTTTTAATACAGATAGATTCCAAAAATTATCCCGATTACAGTTACAAATATTATCTGCTGCCTCAAAATATGTAAAAATTAGTGGGAAATTAATATATTCTACCTGCAGTACTGAACCTGAAGAAAATGAAGAAATAGTCCAAAAGTTTTTAGCCAAAAATCCCAATTTTGAATTAGAAAATTTAACTGATTTTATTAAGGTGAGAGAATTAAAAGTTTATAGATCAGGTCAGAAGAAATTTTTACAGATATATCCTGGACTTTCTAATTCAGATTTAGATGGATTCTTTATGGCAAAGATAAGGAGAAAAGAGTAGGTAATAAATGAATTGGGCAGGGAGAATATTTAATTATATTTTTAAAACTTTTGTTATTATAATATTTATATTTTTTATAGTGGGAGCAGGGATACTATGTGCTTTTCTTGTGTTTGAAAATGTATTCTATGTTCCTGATACCGTTGTTCCTGAAGTGGTTGGTGATGAATTAGAAGTTGCGCAGGAAAAATTGTATAATGCTGGATTAAAAATATATATCTCTGACGAAGAATTTAATGAGAGAGTTCCGAAGAACCATATCATTAAACAGGACCCAGTTGCAGGTTCAAAAGTCAAAGAACAGAGGGAAGTAAATATAGTAGTGAGTAAAGGAGGGAACTTATTTACGGTTAATATCCCCGATCTCAGGAAGAAAGATTTAAAAGAGGCTATCGCTATTATTAAAAAAAATGGATTAACCTTAGGTAAAATATCTTATGCTTCGCATTTTTCCATACCTAAAGGTAAAGTAATTGCTCAAATGCCTGAGCCAGGGAATGTAACTATAAATGATAAAACGATAAATTTATTGGTCAGTAAAGGAACCTACTAATAATATATAGTATATCATCGTATGGAATCTTGAATAGTTTATGTTTCATCAAGGGAATTCTAATCCTTATTCTCCTTATTCAATAACCCTCTCTCTTGGGGGAGGAGATAGGGTGAGGATAGAATGTAGGGGTTCGATCCATCGAACCCGCAATAATAGAGGGGGAAAATTAGGTGAACGAGCAACAATTAAAATATTGGCTTGCCTGGAACAAAATATCAGATATAGGACCAAAAAGATTTTACAAATTAATAAAGTATTTTGGTACCGCCGAAAACGCTTGGAAGGCAAAATCAGAAGAAATATCAAAAGTTCTCAATTTAAGCCATAAAATATCTTCAAGAATCTGCGAAGAAAAAAATAATATTAACTTAAATAGAGAATTAGATTTATTAGACAGGTACAAAACCAAAATTTTAACTATAGAAGACGATTTATATCCAAAAAATCTAAAGGAAATTTATAACCCCCCTCCTTTATTATATTTCAAAGGAAACATTATAAAAGATGATAAAAATTCTATTTCTATTGTAGGTTCAAGAAAAGCTTCCTATTATGGAAAAATGGTCGCTGAAAATTTAAGCAAAGATCTGGCATCAGTTGGGTTAACTATAATTAGTGGAATGGCTCGAGGAATTGATACAGTTGCTCATCGAGGAGCATTATCAGTAAATGGCAGAACAATAGCGGTATTGGGTTGTGGAATTGACTATATATATCCTCCTGAAAATAGAAGATTGGCTAGAGAGATTGAGGAATCAGGGGCAATAATAACTGAGTTCCCTTTTTCTACTCTACCAGAAAAGCAGAATTTCCCGCGCAGGAATCGTATTATCAGTGGATTAAGCTTAGGAACTGTGGTGGTAGAGGCGGCTGAAAAAAGTGGTGCTTTAATAACTGCTGATTTTGCCCTTGAACAGGGCAGGGAAGTATTTGCCGTTCCCGGGAATATAACCTCTACATTATCAAGAGGTACCCACAACCTGATAAAACAAGGAGCGAAATTAGTAAGCAATTATCATGATATTTTAGAAGAACTTTCTACTATAGTAGAACAAAAACCAGAGGAACAAAAAATAAATATAAATCAATATTCTCTATCAGAAGAAGAAAAAATTATTTATGAAATAATTAATAATGAACCTATTCAAATAGACGAGATTATTGAGGAAAGTAAACTATCCGCCGGTAAAGTTAGTGAAATATTGCTAAACCTTGAACTAAAAGATTTAATAAAAGAGATTGAAGGAAAAAAATTCATCAAACTATAGTTTTTCAGCCGACATCATCCAATGTTATTGGGAGTAACAAAATAAGCTTACTACTGAATATATACATAACCTGCTAAAATTAATTTTAACTTTTTTGAGAAATGACCATAGAATATATAATGAAAAAAATTATTGCCATAATAATAACTATTTAGTATAATGTATAAAGTC
>CAYTKP010000004.1:0-43198 GCA_964438695.1 uncultured Atribacterota bacterium
ATATTTCAATTATTTTTTATTTGTCATATTCTAAAATTAAACAAACAACAGCATTTTTAAAGTGCATCTTTTAATATAATTTTAAATCAAAAAAGAAACGTGTTATACTTTAATTTGTGGGTTACAAATTACGAGTTGTTAATTTCAAGTTTTAAATTTGAAAAAAGAAATATTGGTGCATCGCTATGCCCTTTTACTATATGCTAAAATCTGAAAATCGAAAACTAAAACCCGAATTTAATACTAACGACTATTCATTATTCGCTAATTACTAGTTTAAAGGAGTAGATGTTTATTTGAACGAATTAATCTTGAATAAAAAAAGAATTTTCAAAGGATTAATAATTTCCCTAGTTATTGGAATAACTACCTTTTTAATTATTACTTTTGTTACTAACAATCAGAATGTTTTAGCCGGCTTATCTTATATTAATAAAAAATACCTTTTTTTCTCTCTTACCTTAATGGTATTTTCAGCTATGATAGCTGCCATCAGAATAAAAACGACTGCAGAGGCAGTAAATGAAAAAATTACCTTTGTGGAAGCTTTAAAAGTCTACTATATCAGTAACTTTGCTGGCAGCATAACTCCTTTTTTCTCCGGGGCTCTGCCTGCTCAGATATATTTATTTAATAAAAATCTTAGATATAAAATACCCTTGGGCAAGGCAACAATGATAGCTACAGTTATTCCTTTGCTTAAGACTTTGGTCTTTGCAATTATTACCCCAATCGTTTTTTTCTATTTTAGCAAAACAATTACCCTTTATGCTACTTTTTCTACAATTCTGGTTATTTTAGTTACCTCATTCTCTCTTTTTCTTATTTATTTATTCGTTTTAATGGTAAGACAACCAGAGAAGATAATACAAACGATCTTTAAAATTAAAAAATTTTCCTGTCTTTCTAATTTTTTTAAAAAAGAAAAAGTATCGAGTTTAACTGATAAAATAATTTTCGAAATTAGAAAATTTCATAAAAGCTTTTATCTAATAAAAGAAAATCGGGTTAAGTTATTATTGGCTATCACATATACCATCATCTTCTGGGGTACTTTTTTCTTAACAGCCCCTTTACTTCTCTGGGGATTTAACTTAAAATTTGATTTCTCTCAAGTTTTAATAACCCAAATTATATTTTATTTTATTTTACCTTTTATGCCTACCCCAGGTGGAAGTGGTACAGCAGAAGTAGGCTTTGCAACTTTATTTTCCTTCTTTATCCCTTATCATCTTTTAGGACTTTTTGTGGTGGTTTGGAGATTTATAGTCTTTTATTTTAATCTGTTCATCGGAGCTTTTATCCTTTTATGGGAAATTAAAAAGCTAAAAATAAAATAAGTAAAAAATAAAGAAGCTATATTTCTTCTTCTTCTTTTACTTTTTTCTTGGCTTTAATTTTGCCTGTTCCCAAGGATTTAAAAATTTGATCAATTCCCAAAGCAATTATCAGTATTGGCCAAAATTTCCAGATATTTTCTGAAATCACAAAATCAAAAAAATATTGGCCCAAAAATATACTTCCTATGGCAATTAGTATTATCCCAAAAAATATTGATCTATTTTGCCACATTTCTTTAATCCCCCAGGTAATTAAAATTAGTGGCCATAGGTTCCATACTCTTCCCCATATTTCTAAATCGGTAAAATTTTCTACCATAAATATTATGCCAATTACTAATACTATTAATCCAAAAATCCAACCACCTTTACCCTCTTCACCAATACTCATCACTTCTCCTCCTTTTTGAGTTTTCTCTTCAGAAGTCGAACTCTCTTTGCCTCCTGCCATATATACTCTAAATCGTAAAACTCTCTTTTTTCTTGGGAAAATATATGAACTACTATATCACCATAATCCAGCAAAATCCATCCTGTCTCTGGTCTACCCTCATAATGTAATAGTCTAACCTCATTTTCCTTCAATTTCTTCATTATGAAATTATATATGGCTTTTAATTGAGGCTCTGAATCACCAGTAGTGATTACAAAATAATCAGCAATTAGAGTTAGTTTGCTTATATTCAATATTACTGTGTCTTTTGCTTTCTTCTCTTCTGCGGCATCTGCAGCTATTTTAGCAATATTTAAAGAATTTTTTTTCAAAAACACACCTCCTTCTTTATTTAGTCTCTAGTAATTAGTGAATAGTCGTTAGTATTTCCTATCTTTTGTATCTTGTGAGTCATATTTCGTAAACAAGATAGGAGTCATAAGCCAGAATTTAGTATTCAAAATAATCTTAAATATATATAATATTATATTCAGACTCCTTGCTCCTGAATTCTGGATTCTTAATTAGTTTTAAGAAAAGTTTTGATGCCCATTTTCATGGGAACAGGGTTTTGAATTACTGTTTTAGCTTTTTGCTTTAAATTTTTAACTGTAAACTATTCATTGATAGACAAGCGAGCCTGTCTCCGTAAAAACGGGAAACATCTGTCCTACTACCATCTATTCACTAACGACTAACGACTATTCTGTTATATCTTTTCCTAATATTATATCTAAATCTAAGTCAGCATTAGTTTGATAATCTTTAACAACTTCAAAATCTTTAAATAATCGTCTAAATTTCTTATCTAAATTTATCTCTTTTGAATAAACTACAATTTTAGTTTTTTCATAATCAAAATTATCTGCATTGCCAATATTTACTACTTCAAACCCTTGCAATTCTAATTCTTTAGCTATTCTACGAGCAACACCTGGTAAACCATTTCCATTTAAAACCTCTGCTTTTACACCACTATTTTGACTATAAAGCAGTGATTTTATTCTTTGCCGCACTTCTTCCACCTTTGGTTCTAAATAACTGATTCCCTCAATATAAACTGGAGTACCCTGAACGGTTTCAAATTTAAACTTTTCTTGAGTTACTCCACTAAACAAATTGGCTAAAATAATTACATCTTGTAACTCTATATTAGTATTAATACAATCTTTTACTTCTTCTAATAGTTGGGGGATTTTTACTATAGAATTATATTTCATTACTTGATTAAACAAAGCAATAGCTAACTTTTGTTGCCTTTTTATCCTGCCCAAATCACCTAATTTATCATGCCTGAATCTAATATATTCTAATGCTTTTTCTCCATCTAATATCTGTTTTCCAGGATAAAGGTTAATTCTTAGGCCTCCTGCTTTATCCATATAATGCATCTCTTTTTCTACATCAATTTCTACTCCACCTAAGGCATTAATTATACTAACAAACCCTTCAAAATCAGCCACAACATAAAAATGAATAGGGACATCTAAAAATGATCTAACTGTTTTAATGATTAAATCTATTCCTCCAAAGGCATAGGCATGATTTATCTTGTCCTTCCCTCTCCCGGGAATTTCTACACGAGTATCTCGAGGTATAGATAAAATAAGAGTATCCTTAGTTTTGGGGGAGATACTTAAAAGCACTAGGGTATCGGCCCGTCCATGATTTTCAGCTTCATCACAACCCACAACTAGTATATTTATTCTATTATAGGATAATATATCTGAACTAAAAGGGAATATTCCTAAATATTTAAAGAAAAAAACTAAAATAGTTAATAAAAAAACAGAAGAAATAATTAAGATAATTTTTTTATTTTTTTTCTTTCTTAGATATTTTCTAGTATTTTTTTTTATCTTCTTTTTCAAATTATTTTCATACATCAAGTAAAACCACCTTGCCTAAGATATCATTACGGGCTTCGATTGTAACGGGGTGAATTAGAAAACCTTTATTAATCAAATATAACAACCCCATATCCAAAACCTTTAATACCGCTCTATCTAAACTAAATTCTGCTATTTTCCTTGCCTCTTCAACTCCCTCATTATTTCTCAAAGGTTCAATTTTATCACTTAGATAAATTATCTTATCTAATAGGGACATTCGGGGAGCCCCAGTACTATGTGACCTTATTGCTTTTAAAATAGCAGGATCTTGAATATTAAATTCTTTTTCCGCAATTGCTGCCCCTACTAAAGGATGTAATAATTTAGGAATTTTCTGAATAATTTCATCATTTTTTATATTATATTCTATTCTCATCTTCTCTAAGATATTATAATCTAAATCTTTAGCACAATCATGCAATAACCCAGCCACTTCTGCTTTAGCGACCTCGCTATGATTATATTTTAAAGCCAACTTCCGAGCCACTTGAGAAACATTGATCGAATGTTCAAACCTTTCTTTACTCATCATTTTCCTTAATCTTACCTTTATCAACTCAATATCCATTCTCTTCTCCTGACAATATTGCTAAGGAGGGAGTATATTCCTCCTCCTTAAAATTCTTTTACTATTTTTTATATTTTATTTTTATATAAAACTTATTCTGATATTCTAGTTAAGATCCATCTTTTTCTTCAAAAAATTATCTTTTAACCCAGGAATTTCTTCGAAATTCTCTTATTACGATATAATTTATTTTTATAGATATATTCTTCTACTTCATAAGGAACTAAGTATTTAATACTTTTCCCTTCTCTTACCCTTCTTCTAATATCCGTAGAAGATATAGACAAGGCGGGAATTTCCATAATTTTAATGATTTCTTTAAATCCTTGGTCTAATCTATCTAAATCATATCCGGGACGAGTAGCTGCAATAAATTGACAAAGTTTTATTAATTCTTCACTCTTATACCAGGATTCTATTTCCAAAAAAGCATCAGCTCCAGTTATAAAAAATATTTTTATCTCATAATTATATTTTCTTAAAAATTCTTTTACTGTATCGATAGAGTAAGAAGGGCCTGGTCGATTAAGTTCAATTTTAGATACTTCAAAAAATGGATTATTGCTGATAGCCAATACAGTCATTAAATATCGGTGTTCTGGAGCAGAAATACTATTTTCTCTTTTATGAACCGGTTCTCGGCAAGGAACAAAAATTACTTCATCTAACTTAAATTCAATCCTTGCTTCTTCTGCGGTAAATAGATGCCCATAATGTATGGGGTCAAATACTCCTCCCATTATTCCTAAACGCTTGATTCTCTCTTTCTCTTTAAAAATGATTCTTCCTCCTTGGTTAATTAGCTGGTTAATTGGTTGGTGGTTGTACTTTTTCTTCCGGTATACTTTCTTCAGTTTTTGTTTCTACTTCTTTCTGTTCAGGCTCTTTTTCTTTTTCCTCCTGTACTTCTCCATTAATTACTACAAAAGTAACCTCTTTATCTGGATAAATCCAATTCTCTATCTTATCCCCTTCTTTAAAACTAACCTCTATTCGAGGGGGATATCCAAAACCAAAATATCCTTTTCTTTCCAAAGCTTGTTGATAAGGGAGTGCTCTCACTCTTTCTAACCTAAGCCATAATTTTTCCTCTTTATCCTTCCATTTTAAAGTACTATATATTTTGCTTAATTGGACATAGGAACGCCAGTATGCCGAAGGATGGTTAAAAGATATAGAATTAGTAGCTTCCTCTATATCAATAGCCTTTTCATAATTTTCTATAGCTAATGCCCGAAACTGAGAGGTACTCTTATCTCCTAAAACCCCATAAATTTCTCCTAACCAAAAATAAGCCTCTAGTAAATTTGGCTCTAAACTTATTGCTTTCTTAAAATAAGGAACAGCGCTAAGTAAAATATCTACAGATGGCGCATCTTGCTTTATAAGATATTCCTCTGGATTTCCAATTGTTTTAATTCCTTCATTTAAGTAATCACTTGCTTTATCTGATTGAACTCGGGAAGTGCTTCGAAAACTACCTATCAAATAACTAAAAGCATAAGGATTTTGGGGGTTAATTTTTAAAACCTTCTTCCACTGTTCTACTGCCCGGCTATAATCTCCTGTTTGTTTATATACTTTCCCTAACCAATAATGAGCATCTTCAAAATTAGGATCTAATTCTACAGCTTTTTTATAGTTCTGCTCAGCCATCTCGTAGTTCCCCTGAGTGAAATATGTATATCCATTTTTGTAATAAGTTTGAGCGTCCTGAGCATTAATTACCTCCCCACTTAAAATTAATATTAGCAAAAAAATCAATAAATTTAGAACAGTCTTATGATAAAATTTCCCCATTATACTTACACCTTCTTCCCCACTTCTTTTATATTACCATTAATATTTAAGATCATCAGGGAGAACTCTCATTGAAATCCATCGGCAATTTTTCTTCATTCCTCTTCAGTTTTATACAAGGCTTGTCTCCTGACCATCTTGTTGAAACCCATTACTTCTATTTTATGATTCTTTTAATTTCTCCACATAGTTCATCCTCAAATTTGCTAATAAACTTTCTATTCTATTAAAATCTTCTTTGTTTAGCCCATCTTTTATTTGATCAAATAAAAAAGCGATAGTATCAATGGAAATTTTGGCTTTCTTTAAATCCTTATTTATCTTTTTCGTCTCTGGATTCATTATAAGCCCCAGATATTCCCAGGCCTTTCCACTTAACATACTTATAAACCATACAAAAAGGGTATTTAAATCAAGTTCTTTAAGAGGTTCTTCTCTTTTTTCTTCCTCTTTAGCTTTTTCTTCCCCCCCCTCTTTCTCCTCTTCCTGCGCTTTTCCTTCTTTTATCTCCTCATCTTTTTCTGTTTTATGTTCATTTGCTTCTTCTTTTTTCATAATTGCTAATCACTCCTCCTTCTATAATAAATATACAATATTATTATTGATATCTATTCAAACAAACTAAAAGCTAAAAACTATTTACTAATAGCTCATATATGGTATATCGTATTGCCTATATAAAATGAATTGATATCAAACCAGTTAACTAATAAACCAGCTAATTAGCTAACCAATAGCTAATGACTAACTTATCTTTCATTTGGGTAATCTTCCTTATTCATCGGTATAATCGTTTACTAGCCACTTATACTGACCACACAATAAGCAATAATACCCTCTTTTTTCCCCACAAAACCCATCTTTTCACTGGTTGTGGCTTTAATGTTTATCTTTTCAACTGACAAGTTTAAAACTTTAGAAATGTTCTTTCTCATCTGTAAAATATAGGGTGAAAGTCTTGGCTCTTCTAGTACTACCGAAATATCGATATTGTTTATTATTAACTTTTTTCTTTTTAAAAGTTCATCTGTTTTTTTTAATAACTTTAAACTGGAAATATTTTTATACTGTTCATCATCATCTGGAAAATGCTGCCCAATATCTCCTTCTCCGGCTGCTCCTAACAAAGCATCTATCAGGGAGTGAGTTAAAACATCAGCATCTGAATGACCACTCAATCCCTTGGAATAAGGAATAATTTCTCCTCCTAAAATTAATTTCCTCCCCCTAATAAAAGGGTGCACATCATAGCCAAAACCTACTCGCATAATCTCTCCCACTTTTCATTAGCCGTTAGTAAATAGTCGTTAGTCGTTAGTAGGATAGGCGTTCCCCATTTTCACGAGGACAGGCTCGCCTGTCTATCAGTGAATAGTTTACAGTTTATAGTTAAAAATTTAAAGCAAAAAGCCAAAACTATAATTCAAAACCCTGTCCCCATAAAAATGAGGATCAAAACTTTTCTTAAAACTAATTAAGAATCCAGAATTCAGGAGCCAGGAGTCAGAATATAGTATTATATATATTTAAGATTATTCTGAATACTGAATTCTGGCTTTTGACTCCTATCTTGTTTACGAGATATGATTCACAAGATAAAAGATAAAGATACGAAATACTAACAACTATTCACTATTCACCAACGACTAAATAGTATGAACTAACCAGATTAATTTATATTGTTGTTTCAATTTTTCGTAAACCTTTAAAGCTTCCTCTTTATTCTGCATAATTCCAAACACCGTCGGTCCACTACCAGACATAAGAGTACCTAATGCCCCGGCATCTACCAATTTATCCTTGATCCTTCCAACCTCAGGATATTTTTCAATAATTAGCTCTTCGAAAGAGTTAAATAAATTCTTGGCGATTTCTCCAGAGATTCCCCTTTTCAAAGCAACTAACATAGCCTCTATATTATTTCTTCCCTTTTTTGTCTTCCTCAAATCGATATTATTGTAAGCCCATTGAGTAGAAATCTTAAAGCCAGGATTTATTACAATAATCCATAAGGGAGGGGTAATAGGAGGAAGATGCACTATCTTTTCCCCTTTATGAAAGGCTAAAGCTGTCCCATTTTGTATGCAAAAGGGAATATCCATACCCAATTCTTCTCCCATTTCCCTCAAATCTTCATTACTGAGATTTAAATTAAATATTCTATTTATTCCTACCAAAATCGCCGCAGAATTTGCTGAGCCTCCGGCCATTCCACCAGCTATAGGGATGTTTTTGTCAATTTTTATTTTAACCCCTCTTCCTACTTTATATTTCTTGAGAATCTTCTCTGCTGACTTATAGGCTAAACTTCTATTATGAACTGGGACTTGAGGGTTATTACATTCTATCTTAATCTCTTCTTTGTCTTCTTCAGAAATTGTTACCTTATCGGCCAGATTAATTGATTGCATTATAGTTTCAATCTCATGATATCCATCTTCATACCGGTCTAATATATTTAAGATTAAATTTATTTTAGAATAACTGCTTATTACAATTTCCTTCATATTTTCGATTTAATTAAAAGCTTTTTTAAACTCCTTTATTTTTTATCTCAAAACAGTTTTTCTTTTTAAAATAAAAATTTCCTTTTTAAAAAATTTTCAGCAATAATTATATCAAAAGGAGTAGTGATTTTGATATTTTCTTCTGAACCAATTATCATTTTTACTTTGTGACCATATCTTTCTACTATTGCCGCATCATCAGTAGTCCATAGTTTATCTTGGTAAGCCTTTTTATAGGCAGATAATATTATATCATATTTAAAAGATTGGGGAGTTTGGGCTCTCCAAATTTTTTCTCGATCAAGAGTTCCATTTATAAACATATACTTTTTGCTTTTTTTAATAGTATCCTTAACAGGGATTGCTAATATAGCTGCACCATATTTTTGTGCTGCTTCTATTGAATCCTGAATAAGCTTTTCCTCTATAAGAGGTCGTGCACCATCATGAATTACCACAATATCTGTATCTGCATCCAGAGCTTTAAGACCATTATAAACCGAATCCTGCCTTGTCTTGCCGCCCTCAACTAATTCCTGGATTTTGGTAAAATTATATTTTAAAATAATATCTTTTAAATACAAATCTTTCTCTTTACGATTAACTACAAGATAGATTCTCTCAATAAACTTACATTGTTCAAATTTTTCTAAGGTATAGGCTATTATCGGCTTGCCAAAAATAGGTATAAATGGCTTGCTTATTTTAGCATTCATTCTTCTGCCTAACCCAGCAGCCACAATTAAAGCCACAACTTTCATATTCTTCCATCCAATTTACTAATTTGGAATCAAAATCCAGAATCTAATTCTCATTAATCTATAAACTATAAAACAACTAACCAGCGAACTAAATTTAATTTTCAACTGTAAAAGGAATTTCTAAGTATCCTTCTATAACCATATCAGTTTCAATCTTGGAAACCAGTGAATCCTTTAGTTCATCTTTCTTCTTTGAAACATTCTTGCTGATTACTTTTTGAGTTTTTTCTTCGGAAATTAATTTATCAGAATAAACTATTATTTCTCCAATAATTTGATTTCCTCTCGGTCTATCAGTAATATCTTTCAAAATATCATCTAAACTTTTATAGATCTTTTTATTATTAACACTAATCTGATTTTTTTGTTGATTACCCGAATCTCCTCCGCCACTCACTAATAATAAAGCCTCTCCCAAAGGTATATCAGAAGGTAGTTTAATAGTAAGAGTCTTTTCAATTAAATCCTGTCGAAAGGGTCTAATCCTAACTCGTGCTCTTAAATAATCTCCTGGTTTAAGAGATGATTTTTCTAAAATCACCTCTTCTATCCTACCAATTTTCTTTTTATCTTCTATTTTAACCTTAATATTTATCTGATCCAGATTCACCGCTTCAAAATAGTTATTCATAATTAAATCTATAATTTCGGGTATTTCAGAAATGGCCTGAATAGCTATATCATTTGAACTGTAAAACATATTTTCTCGCTTAAGATATTGCCCCTCTTTTAAGCCCCTCAATTCTATTACTATCTGACCAGTACCTTTGCCAATTCGATTTAGGGCATTATCTATTGCTTGCACCGTTATGGCAGATACCAAAGGTTCTAATAGATTAGGATCATCTATTAATTGAACACCCATTTGAAAAGATGATTTTGAACTCAAATTATCTACATTTACCTTGAGGGGAATTATTCGGGGGAACGAACTAATTTCCCCCAGTATCCCCGCTTCTCTATCCTGGGTTACCTTTCCGACCAAATTTAAAGGAGCACCTAACTTAAAAGGCATAACTATATTAGGCAAACTATGATAAATATATACCGAAGAAAGAAGGAAGGAAACATCTCCTTTCTTTAAAAAAGGATGCCCTAGGGCCAATATTTTATTTCCCTCTCGATAAGTTACTGTGCCAATAGAAGTAATATTAACATCACCCCGACTCAGCTGTATTCCTATTGCTGAACCAGCTTCAATTCTTTGAAAAGAAACCTCTCCTACTTCCTGAAGGTTTATCTCCTTTAAACCATAAGGTCCCTGAACAGCTTTTAAGTTATACTTTTTTAATGAATTACTTAGGAAGTTAAAAGATCTATCTTTGAGGCCACTTACCATAACTGAGGAAGTTGTGGGATATACCGGCTTTTTAAATGGATATTTTCCAAATAAAGAATGTTCAGTTTTAGTTTGAAAATCAAATATTTTTAGCATTTCTTGAATGGGAGTTAAAAGACAAAGGTTATGTTCACTCATTTCCCAAGCATAAGAAACAGCCCCCACTAATCTGCCATCTATATAGACCGGACTGCCACTCATCCCTTCAGATATACCACCACCTGTCTCAATTCTATCTCCACTTAAATAGGCTAGAATAAAATTATCAATTCCTTCTTCTCCTTTTATTATATCTACAATATCAACCTGAAAATTCTCTATTTTGGTTCCCCGAAAAACAGTCTTGCCTATTCCTTTCATACCTGGTTTTACTTCTGAAATAGACATAAACAGATTATTTGAAAAGACCGTGTGCACACTCAGACAAAATAAAACTAAGAAAACCAAAACAAACTTTATAAATAAGATTGTCAGGGGAGTAAATTCCCCTAAAACCCCTCTATGCCTTTTGTTAATTCTTTCCATTTTAGTGACACCATTCCTGCTTCTGATAAACTGGTTAGAATCCATTCCTTATTCAAGAAAAAATTTATTTTAGAACATCGGATTTTTTGAAATTCTGATGTTCTAAGATAGTAATACTAACGACTATATACTATATTAACTGGCCAAGCGGGTAACCGGTGAACTGGTTAACTAAATGCTAACAGCCATTCACCATCTACTATTTACTTGTAAGTCTTTACCAGCCCGCTTTTTATTATATGTAGGTTATCTAAAACCTTCCCTGCTCCTAATGCTACAGAGGAAATTGGATTTTCCGCTAAATAAGTAGGTATTCCGGTTACCTCGGTGAATAGTCGATCAAAATTTCTTAATAGAGCCCCGCCTCCGGTAAGGATAATTCCTTTATCAGCAATATCAGCCGCCAATTCAGGAGGAGTTTTTTCCAAAACTGCTTTAGCTCCCTCTATTATTATTTTTAATGAAGCAGAAATAGCCTTTAACACTTCATTGGAACCGAGAGAAATACTTTTGGGTAAACCAGATATCAAATCTCTCCCCCTGATTTCCGTGAATAATTCCTCTTCTAATTCCATTGCTGTACCAATTTCAATTTTTAGAGTTTCGGCAGTCTTTTCACCAATCATTAAATTATATTTGTTTTTAATGTACTTAATAATATTTTCATCAAAATCATTACTGGCTACTCTCAATGATTCACTAACTACAATTCCGCCAAGAGAAATAACTGCTATATCAGAAGTTCCTCCTCCAATATCAATAATCATATTACCATAAGGTTCACTGATATCTAATCCTGCTCCAATAGCTGCTGCCATTGGTTCTTCGATTAAATAGGCTTTTCTTGCCCCCGCTTGCATAGCAGCTTCTAAAGCCGCTCTTTTCTCTACTTCGGTTCCTCCAGAGGGTACACAAATTACTACCTGTGGTCGAAATACCTTACTATTACCACATACTTTCCTTATGAAATAACTCAGCATCTTTTCTGTTATTTCATAATCAGCAATTACTCCGCTCTTCATAGGCTGAATAGCAATTATATTTCCTGGCGTTTTACCAATCATATTCTTCGCCTCTTCACCTACTGCCAAGACCTTTCCACTATCTTGGAAAATAGATACTACTGAAGGTTCCTGAAGCACAATCCCTTTTCCCTTCATATAAATTATGACACTTACAGTCCCTAAATCTATACCTAAGCTTCTATCCATCCCCAGCATATTCTTTCTCCTCCCTTTTCTGGTCATTGGTGAATAGTCGTTAGACGTTAGTTAAAATTTTTTTTAAAACTTATTAGTTATCTAATTATAGTTACACAATTTTTTGCTTTTATTTGATATAAACTAAATACTATTCACTAAATACTAACGACTATATTATTCTTTTACTCGATAAATATCTGCTCCCAAAGAAGTTAATTTTTCCTCTAATTTCACATATCCTCTATCTAAATGATATATTCTACTCAATTCAGTAGTTCCTTCCGCTACTAAACCAGCTAACACCAGTGCCGCCCCTCCTCTTAAATCAGAGGCCATTACGGGAGCAGCACTTAATTTTTCTACACCTTTAACGATAGCACTATGTCCTTCAATTTTAATATCCGCCCCCATTCTTATCATATCACCGGTATGAGTAAACCTATTCTCAAATACAGTTTCAGTAATAACACTGGTCCCCTTTGCTACACAAGCCAAAGCTGTAAATTGAGGCTGCATATCCGTGGGAAATCCAGGAAATGGTAAAGTTTTAATATCCACAGCATTAACTCTATTTGGTCCTATTACCCTGATTGAATTCTTATTTAATTTAACTTTCACTCCAGCCTCTTCTAATTTCACTATTACAGGCTTTAGTAATAAAGGGTCAATTTTTTCTATTAAGATATCTCCTCCTGTTATAGCTGCTGCTATCATATATGTTCCTGCTTCTATTCGGTCAGAAATTATATTGTAATCAATTCCCTTTAATTTTTTTACCCCTTTTATGGTAATCAAGTCAGTCCCTAAACCCTCTATTTTCGCTCCCATCTTTATTAAAAAATTTCCTAATTCAACTACTTCCGGATCCTTAGCAGCATTTTCTATCTTAGTAACTCCTTCAGCCAGAGAAGAAGCCATCATTATATTCTCGGTTGCCCCCAGGCTAGGAAAATCCAAATATATATCATCACCCTTTAATTCATTAACCTCTGCTTCAATATAGCCTTTTTCCATCTCGACCTTAGCACCCAAAACTTCAAAACCTTTTATGTGAAAATCAACTGGACGAGCACCGATAGAGCAGCCACCTGGTAAAGATATTTTCGCTCTTTTTAAACGAGCTAAAAGTGGCCCCATAACCAAAAAAGAAGCCCTCATCTTCTTTACCAGATCATAAGGTGCTTCATAATTATTAAAACTATTGGAATCAATATGAAGTGTATCCTCTCCTCTCCATTCGACTTTAACACCTAGTCTCCTTATTACCTCAGCCATAATATCGACATCAGTAAGACGAGGGACATTTCTCAAAATACATAACTCTTTAGTTAATAGACTAGCCGCCATAATAGATAAGGCAGAATTTTTCGCTCCCGCTATTTCAACACTGCCTTTTAACTTTTTTCCCCCACTAATAATAAATTTCTCTGAATCCAATTTTTTCCTCCCAACTAAGCTCCTGATTTTTATTCGATAATATTGTAACTTTCTTTGCTTGTAATATACACCTGCGCCTATATGCTAAACACTATACGCTCTACGCTACCTAATATTCTGATTTCTTTTCTTTCTCCTTTACTATCTACTATCCACTAAGACTAACTAACAACTAATTTAATATTTTCTTTAAAGGGTTTCTTGATAATCCCTTTTTCAGTAATAATGGCCTCTACATAACGATTAGGAGTAAGATCAAAAGCAGGATTAAAAACCTTTACCCCTATAGGGGCTATCTGTTTTCCTAAAATTTTAGTAACTTCCTGAGGATCTCGCTCCTCAATAGGAATTTCATCCCCTGATTCCAAAGAAGTATCTATAGTTGATAAAGGAGCAGCTACTAAAAAAGGGACAGAATTCTCTTTAGCTAATACTGATAAAGAATAAGTACCAATCTTATTGGCTATATCACCATTAAGGGCAATACGGTCCGCTCCTACTATAACTAAATTCACTTTATTTTTTAACATTAAAAAACCAGCCATATTATCTGTAATTAAGGTAAAAGGTATTCTCTCCTGCATCAATTCCCAAGCTGTAAGTCTAGCTCCTTGTAAAACAGGCCTGGTTTCATCGACATAAACGTGTATTCTCTTTCCCTCTGCAAAAGCAGCTCGAATTACACCCAAAGCTGTACCATAATCTGCGGTGGCTAAAGCCCCAGCATTACAATGAGTTAAAATATTGTCTCCGTCTCTTATAAGTGTAGCCCCATACCTCCCGATAGTTTTATTTATTTCCACATCTTCCTGCTCAATATTTTTTGCTTCCTGTAAAACTAAGTCTTTTAATTTAAAAAGATTCGTATCTCTCTTGATCTTTATTAACTTCATTATCTTATCTAAAGCCCAAAATAAATTGACAGCAGTAGGGCGAGAACAGCTTAAACAGTCTCTTGCTTTTTCCATATCCTTAATAAATTTTTCATAACTCTTCGCTTTCGAAGAATTAGCCGCCAAAGCCATACCATAGGCAGCAGCTACTCCAATAGCTGGGGCACCTCTAATCTTCATCTTTCTAATCGCCTCAGCTACTTCTTGATAATTAGAACAATTAATTACTTCAAACTTTAAGGGAAGTTTTCTTTGGTCAATTAAAAAAACCTTCCCTTCTTTCCATTCTATAGTTTTCATCTTCCCCTCTTCCTTTATAGTCGTTAGTTAAATTCTTTGTAAAAACTTTTTAGTTATCTAAATTATAGTTGCACGGGTTTTCGTTTTTATTTAATACTATCAAGATTGTTAAGTGACTATTTATTAAATACTATTTTAAATAAAACTAATTACGCCTAAACTAGCTAAAGTAACCAGTATTCCGGCAATCAAAATTCCTCCTACTATAACAGGAAAAGCATACCAAAATCTTACTCCAAAGACAAATGCGGCAACTGAACCAGTCCAAGCTCCGGTTAGCGGTAGGGGAATTGCCACGAAAAATAATAAAAATACAGCCCCGTACTTCTCATATTTTTCTTCATGCCGGCGAGTTCTTCTAAATAGCCATTGAAAAAATTTATTAAATAAAGACCATTGGCATAAATACTCTGAAAAAGGTTTTAAATATAATAATAAAAAAACTGCCGGTACTATATTCCCCAACACGGCAAAGATATAAGCTTGAAACACGGACATTTTATAAATTGCTAAAGCTAAAGGGATCGCCCCTCTTAATTCAGTAAGGGGTAAAGCAGAGAGAAAAGCTACCCTTAAACCATTACTAATCAATTTTCTCGATTACCTTCTTTACTAATTTAGTCATAATTGGTTCTGTTTTAGAGGCAGCTTCCAAAATTTCTTCTACGCTAGTTTTAACTATTACTCCATCTACAGCTAAATCGGTGATACATGAAATTCCCAAGACTTTCATCCCCATATGATTGGCAACTATGACTTCTGGAACCGTAGACATCCCTACTGCATCTGCCCCAATTTTTATTAAAAATCTATACTCTGCAGGTGTTTCCAAAGTAGGGCCAGTTAAGCCTACATATATCCCTTGATGTAATTTAATTTTTTCCTCTGCTGCTACCCTTAAGGCTAACTCCATAAGCTGTCGATTGTATGCCTCAGACATATCTGGAAATCTTGGTCCCAATTCTTCGTCATTAGGACCAATTAAAGGGTTGTTGCCGAATAAATTTATATGATCAGTGATAAGCATTAAATCTCCTCTTTTAAAGAAGCGATTCATCCCCCCTGCTGCATTCGAAATAATAATTGTATCTGCCCCCAACTTTTTCATAACCCTCACTGGAAAAGTTATTTCCTGTAAACTATAACCTTCGTAATAGTGAAACCTTCCTTGCATAGCAACTACTTCTTTATTCCCTAATTTTCCCAAAACCAGATTCCCGCTATGACTCTGAACCGTAGAAATAGGAAAATTAGGTATATCCTTATAAGGGATAATTTCTTTTTCCTCAATATCTTCAGCTAATCCTCCCAATCCAGTTCCTAAAATAAGGGCAATCGTTGGTCTAACCTTACTCTTTCTATTAATATATTCCACACTTTCTGTAATCTCTGCTTTTAAATTTATCATTTCTATTATCCCTCCTAATTGATTTTACTTAACCAATTGCCTAGTTTACCAGTCTACCGGTCAATAGGGCAGGTAGCCCACCATTGCTTCCTTCAACCAACTTATGTTCGCGGAAACGCTCTATAATATTCCTCTTTAATCCACTTTCTGCTTACATGAGTATAAATCTGGGTAGTAGAAATATCTGAATGCCCTAACATTTCCTGAACCGATCTTAAATCAGCCCCATTTTCCAATAGATGAGTAGCTAAAGTATGTCTTAAGGTATGGGGAGTAACTTTTTTATTCAGCCCTGCTTTCTTTGCATATTGTTTTATTAAATAAAAAACCCCCTGTCGTGAAAGCTTTTTCCCTCTATTATTTAGGAATAAAGTTGCCTCTTTAGGGTCTTTAACTAATTTTCCTCTAACTTTTCTAAGGTATAAAATTAAAGACTGATTAGCTTCCTTCCCAAAAGGAATTATTCGTTCCTTAGAACCTTTTCCTAAACATCTTAACATCTGGTTTTCCACATTTATATCATTAATCCTCAAGTTGATCAATTCTGATACTCTCATTCCGGTAGCATAAAGTAATTCCAGAATTGCCTTATCTCTTTGCCCTAAATCTCCCTGAAAATTGCTATCAGCCAATAAAATATTTATCTCTCTTAGACTTAAAATTTGTGGAAGTCTTTTACTTACTCGAGGAAATTCAATTAAACTACTAATATCTTCCTTAATAAAACTTTCCACTAACATAAAACGATAAAATACTTTTATAGCAACTAAATTTCTGGAAATCGAATTAATTTCTAAGCCATCTCTTTTTAGATAAGCAAAATAATTATTAATTAATTCTTTACTAGTATGATTAAAAGATCTTATCTTATTTTCTTTTAAAAAATTAATATATTTAATTAGATCATATCTATACGCAATTATGGTATTTTTTGCTAGCCCTCTTTCCACAAGCAAATAATCCAAAAAATACTCTAAAATCTCTTCTAATTTTTTTTTATTCATTTTACCAATAAATTTATGTAAAAAAAGGTGCCAGGCACTTTTTTTTACATTTAATACTCTATAACCAAATTTGAAGGGACAATTTGGATCCAGATGTTCCCTGGAGTACAAGCTATCCTATTCCCTTCTTTATCTAAAAATACTGTTCTTGTCTTTAAATCTTGTTTTTTCCATATAATCTCTTGAGAGCCACCTTTAAAGAAGATTAAACCTCTCCCTTCGCCCAGAAAATCCATTGCTAATCTTCCTTCTTCATCAATAACTTTGGTGTCCACAAATTGAATAATAATATTATCTACTGATAATTGTTCTTTGGTCTTAGCATCTATATGGGGCTCATTATTTATAAATCTTAGATATTTCATAGATTCAGGTTGATACTTATAGCTAACTACATAAAGTCTATTATAAGGAATCACTATAGAGTCAACCGATTTGCCAGTTAACTTCTCATCATTATCGGTTTCAAATTGATAATTTTCCTTTTTTATCATTTCAATATAACCTAATTTATTAGCTTCTTTCCTTAATTCGATAGTTGAGGTATATAAATTATGGGGTGGTTTCCGATCTTTAGACCTCCAAAAGGGTTGAAAATCTACAAATTCATTTATATCATCAATTTTCTCTGCTTTTATAAAACTATAAGCCTCTTCGCTTCCTCCTGCATGGACATAGATAGACTGATGCTCTAAAGACTTGCTAATAAAATAAGGGCGAGCACTTCTTACCGGTCCGACTACTTCTGCCTCCTTATCATAATAAACCGCTAAAAACCTAGTTATTCCTCCTTCAGCTAATATTTCATAAACAATATTAGCTTTATCTAAACCTGTTTGAGGGCGAGCTCCTTCTGAATTCTCTACCATAATAGAAATTGGCCGACTCCCAAATGGTGACTCTTTCTCCTTTGTCTCTGGGAGAGTAGTAATTTTTCCGGGATTAACTACTGTCCCATAAGTAGCTTCAATATTTTCTTCCCCTTCTTCTCCTAAATCAACCTTGATCTGGGATTCTCCTGGTTCTAAGATCTCCCCTTTTATCTCTTTTCTGCTAGCTATAGCCTGCTTGAAATATTCACTGGAAATACTTATATCCTTACCTAAAGATTCATTAGTTTGCGACGGAGGCGCTTCTAATTGAGGCTTAGATTCAATTTGAGGAGTTTTAACTTCTACTTTAGGTATGCCTTCAGTTAATTCTTCTCGTTTAACCACTTTAGTCTCTGTTTTTTCTTCCTTTAATTTAGGTGGTTCAGGTAAAACTGGTTTGACCTTTGGTTGAACCTTTAATTGAGCAATAGGCTTCTTTTCCGCAATTTCTGGTTTTTTAGTCTCTGGTTGTTTGGGAGCAGGTAGTTCTATTAAACTCACCAAAGTAAGTTCTTCTTCGGGTAAAGGTTTTTTAAAATCAAAGGAAATCATACTTCCAAAAGCGTATAATAATATGATATTAATTACAATAGAAATTATAAATGACCTTCCTAAAAAACTTTTTTTAACCTGCTTTAGACGTTTTGCTCGATAATTATATCTGGGCATCATAAATTATAAGCTCCTCAGTTATCAATTTACCAATTTACTAATTATCTAATTAATTAAGGGAAACATTCCATCGGTATTCCGGTCTGCCGCTCAATTTAGTTAACCCGCTATCCGGTTTACCAGTGAGTACGATTCACGAGATATGAGCTATCCGTTATTCGCTACCCTTCTCACTTGGCTTGGTAGCAATGGCAATCCTGTCTGCCCCTCCTTTTTTAATCAAATCCATCACTCTAACCACCTTACCATGAAGCACATTTTGATCAGCCTCTAATACCACTAATCCTTCCGGATTTTCCTTTAATTCCGTTGCCACATTCTCCGTAATTTTTAAAGGATCTATCAATCTTCCATTGAAATAAATCGTATTATTCTCAGTAATAGTTACAGTAATATTTTTAGATGGCTCAGCAGCGGCAAAATCACCAGTAGGTAGATTAACCTTTATTCTACTTTCCAGATTTAAAAATGTGGTAGTCAACATAAAAAATATTAGTAAAAGAAAGACTACATCTATTAATGGAGTTAGATCGAATCGAGTAGTTTTTTTATCGAGATGAGGAAACTTCATAAGTCCTATCACCTTCCCGACCAAAATCTCTGCCCATAGTCTCCTTTGCCGTATGACTGGTTAAAAGATCGAGTAGATCTACACAACTTATTTCCATCTCTCTTATCAATTTATCTACTCGGTTAGATAAATAATTGTAAATTACGATTGTGGGTATAGCTACCGATAATCCAAAGGCAGTAGTTAATAATGCCTCTGAAATCCCTCCAGCAAGAACTTCTGGTCTCCCTACTCCCATAACTGAAATTACATTAAATGCTTTAATCATACCAAATACTGTCCCTAACAGCCCCAATAGAGGAGTAATGTTACCAATAGTAGAAAGAGTAGAAAGGTGTTTTTCCAATAAGGGTATTTCTTGGTTAGCACTATCTTCGATTGCCTCTTTTATCTCTTCTCTGCTTTTACCATATTTCATTAAACCGTTTAACATAATCATAGATATGGGAGTTGGGTTTTTCCGACATGCAGAAATAGCTAATTCAATGTTCCCCTTTTTTATTAAATCCTTAATTCGGACAACAAATCTTTTAGTCTTACTTTTAATGTTTTTTAGATAGAACATCCTTTCAAAAAAAATAGTAACTGCTATCAATGAGCATATAAAGATAGGATACATTAAGAATCCACCTTTTTGAAAAACCTCTAACATCAAATATTTGCCCCCTCTTCTTTTTATTGTTAGCTAATTTGCTGATTGCTTAATTAACTGATTTGATAATTTATTTAGTAACAACCATTTAACGGAAAAACCAAACAACTAGGTAATTAATCCTTACGGCCATTTGCCCGGTCTACCAGTCAATTTAGTTAGCCAGTTCCATATTAATTCTTCAACTAACTAATCAAGTAACTAATTATTATATACACTTCACACTATCTGCTATATGCTATTCTTTTTCTTTTTGCAAAACTTCCAATCTCTCTTTTGCTTTTTCCACATATGGACTCTGAGGAAATGTAGAAATTAAGCTCTGATAATCAGCAATTGCCTTTTCCTGATTTTTCAAATTCTCCCAACAGATCGCCTTTATATATAATATATCATCCCCGAATGGTAATTTAGAATAATCCTTTAAATATTTTTCTCCTATTTCAATGGCTTTATTATATTCATCTTTTTTAAAATAAGAAAGACACAAACCATATAGGGCATCAGGTAAATATTTATTTTTGGGATATTCTCTTATCAGCCTCTCCAACTCTATAATACTATCCATCCACTTTTCTTCTTCTAAATATATCTGGCTTAATATATATAATGCCTCTAATCTAAAATTACTCTTTATATTACCATCTATAAACTCTTTTAATTCTGATATAGCCTTATCCTTCTCCCCTAAGAGAAAATATCCTTTGGCGATTCTGAATTGCGCCTCTTCCGTAAATTTGCTCTTCGGATATAGACTGAGAAGTTTTTTAAATTCTGTTATAGAAGGCTCATATTCCTTATTTTCTAAATAAGTCCAGGCTATAGCATATTGGGCATTTGCCGAAAGTTCTGCTTCAGGATATTTTTGGATAAAATTTTGATACTCCCTGCGAGCATTTTGGTAATCCTTAAGATTATACAACGATTCAGCTACCATAAACATAGCTTTTTGAGTTAATTCTAAATTTATCTCTTCTCCCTTAATTTTTTTAAAATATTCAATTGCTTTTGGATAATTTGCTAATTTAAAATGACTCCACCCTACCCAATAATAGCCTTCGGTAAGCAAAGAGGAATGGGGGAAATACTGACTTAGTTTCATAAATTCCTCAATTGCTTCTTTGTATTGTTTTTGCTTATAATAATAATTCCCTAATTTAAAATAAGCCTCTTGTGAGTATTTATTTTCAGGAAATTTCTCCTGTAGTTCTGAAAGAATAGAAATTTCTGCCTCTCTATTCCCTAGCTCTTTAGCTGCCTTCGCCCTTAAATAAAGAGCTTCGGCTGTGGAAATTCCCTTTAATTCAGATAAAGCTAACTTGTATTCTTTTAAATTAAACAACGCTTTACCTAATTCGAAATGAGCTGAATTAATTAATTCACTTTGAGGGTATTTTTCGATAAATTCTTGAAATTCTAAAACTGCCTTCTCTTTGTCCCCTTTTCGGGAGTAAGCTAATCCTAAATCAAAAATAACTTTCTCCAATAAGGAAGCTTCCGTTTGGTGATTATACTTCAAATCTTCTAAATTTTTAATAGCTTGCTCATATTTTGCCAAATTCAGCCAACATCGAGCTAACAGATAATGGGCTTCATCTTTTGTTCTTCCTTCTCCTTCTGCCGCCACTAATTCTTCCAATATCTTTATTGCTTCCTGATACCTTTCTAATTTAAATAAACTTAAACTTCTTAAATACTTTACTTCTTTAACTAAAGGGGAATCGGGATACAGAGATGATAATCTGGCAAAAGTTTCCTCTGCTTCTTGGTAATGTTCTAAAGCGAGATAAGATTGACCTAACCAGAAATAGATTTCTTCTATTTCTGGCCCTTGAAACTCGGGATACTTTTCTAAAAATTCTTTACTTACTTCAATAGTTTTAGAATAATCTTTTATCTTAAAATATGATTTACTCAATTTATAAGTAGCCTGGAGAACTAAACTGCTCTCAGGGAATTCATTTATTAGGGTTAAAAACTTCTCTGTTGCCTGTTGGTATTCCCCCAATATATAAAGGCACCAACCACTACCCAAAAGGGCATCATCGGTATATTCATTTTTTTCCAAATCATTTATTACCCGTTCATATTCAAGGTGAGCTAACTGATATTCTTCTTTTTTAAAATAACATTCTCCCAATAAAAAGCGGGCACCAGGGTGATTACTCTTCAAATTTAAGGCTTTTTTTAATTCTTCTATTGCCACATCGTAATTGTTTAAAGAATAAAATTCATATCCCAATTTATAATGTTCCTCTGCCTTCTCCTCTTCATCACTAATTTTTAATTCAGTAGCTTTTTCTCGTTCCTCTCTATATTTATCCATCTGATTAAGTTGATAATAAGAACGAGAAAGGTATTGTCGAGCTTTTTCATATTTAGGATTATAACTTAACGCCTTATTAAACTCTTCAACAGCTTTAGCGTATTCTCCCTTTATATAATAATCATAACCACTATCAAAATATCTTAAGGTCTCCCGCCCGTATTTTTTCTCTTCTAAAGATCTATTTAGAAAATGCTTAGCAGAATTATCAAAAGGATCTATTTTGATTACTTCCCGCCACTGAAAAATAGAATTATCATAATCGCCAATATTATAATAAGATAAAGCTAAGTAATAATGAGGTTCTTTAAATTCCGGATTATAAAAGATAGAAGTTTTGAAATAATTTATGGCTTTTTCAAAATCCCCTTCTTTATAAGCTAGATAACCCTTTTCATAGCTTTCATAGGCTTCTCGACCGTACTTTTGTGATTGTTCAATCTTTTTATAAAACCAGGATATCTCTTTATTTTGGGGGTCTATACGCAAAACTTGTTCACACGCATCAAGGGCAAGGCCAATCTCTCCTTTATCATAATATGCCTGCACCAGATAGAGGTAAGAATCCAATAAATCAGGATTATACTTAATAGAAAAATTAAAATATTCGATTGCTTGGTCAAATTCCTTTTTAGAATAAAAGGCATAACCTAATCTAAAATAGGCTTGCGAAGCCTGCTCGTAAATTCTCTTACTTTCCAAATGATTATCTTCCACTAATTGGATGAATTTATTTAAACTCTCTACCTCCCTAATAGTCCAGTGAGTTCGATGATAAATTTCAGTTAAAAGATAATAGGCATCAGCATATTTGGGGTCTAAAGCTACTGCTTTTTCACCATAATCTATTGCTTGACTCCATAATTTTTTACTTGGATAATCTACTCCCTTATACTCTATAATTGCTCTATCTCGAGAATCAAGACATTTATAATAATTAATTAAGGCATCAAGAGAAGAGGTTGGAGTCTCTTCTATTAAAGCCTTATCTTTCAAGGATAACTCAGCTCCAAGTTCTTCCAAGATTAAAAGAGCTAATTTTTCTTTTAATTTAAATATATCAGTCCTTTCTACTTTAATATCCCGAAAAGCAATAATTTCTCTATTAGTAGCCTCATATTTTTTAAGGCTAAAAATTAATTGTGTAGAAGAAGAAAAATAAAAATTTCCATAAAATATTACATCACTGTCTAAATCTTCTTCAGCTTTAATTAATAATTGTCGCTCTATCTCTGTTTGGGTAGGAGATAAATTATATTTAATATAAAAATTCTCAATATCCTGGCGTGTAGAACAGGTAATAAAATCAAATTGAGAAAGGTTATTTATCAACATATCAGTTAACCCTTTGCTGAGCCAATCCCAATCAGATTGTTGAGAATGATTATTAAAATATAATATACTTACTTTTGCTTCGGGATGCTGGGCAAAGGAAAGGAGGAAAAACAAATTCGATATAACCATTAAAAATAGGATAGAACAACTAATAATCTTTAATATGTGTATAAATCTTTCTTTTAAAAATAGTATCTTTAAAAGATTACCAGTTATAATTTTCATTAACACTTTCCACCCTATCAAAATGGAAGGTCAAAACTAAACTTACCTCCTGCTTTCGCAGGGGTAGGTACTTATTTTTCTTCCTTAGTATTTCTCAACATACAATTATATATTCTTATATATTCTAATTATTAAAATTATACCCTATTTATTTAAAAAAGTAAAAACCTTTCCCCTTATTTTTACTTCATCACCTTCTTTGATTCCATTTCTAATCAAAACCTTCTCTAAGCCAATTTTCTTTATTATTTTTTGAAAATGGTCTACTGCTTCCTGGTTATTAAAATCAGTCATCGCCACAATACGCTCAATCTCTTCTCCTGAAACTTCATAAACATTCTGCTTCTTGGTAAGGGTAAACCTGGGAGTATATTTATATACCACCTCTTTTTGGGGTAAAACCTCAGCCATTTCTTCCTTTTCTTTTACCCTTATTTTCTCCAAGAAAGAAAAAATATAATGAATTAAATTCCCCAAACCTTCTCCAGTTAAAGCAGAAATAGAAAAAATTTGGTATTGGTACCCTTCTTTAACTAAAGCTCTTTTTAAAAAATTCAATCTCTCTTTAGTACAAGGCAAATCGCATTTATTTATCGCAATAATCTGTGGTTTTTGTGCCAATTCTTCACTAAATTCATTTAATTCGCGGTTTATAGCCTTAATAGGATAAAGAGGGTCTTTCTTCTTTATATTTGTGCCATCAACAATATGCAGGATTATTTTAGTTCTTTCAATGTGTTTTAAAAATCTATCCCCCAATCCAGCACCCTGATGTGCACCTTCAATTAAACCAGGAATATCTGCTGCTAAAAAACTTTTAGTTTCATCTACCCTTACTACTCCTAAATTGGGGATAAGAGTGGTAAAAGGATAATCTGCAATCTTTGGTTTAGCTGAAGAAATCCGCGAAAGTAAAGTAGATTTCCCTGCATTAGGATACCCTACCAGACCGATATCGGCGATCAGTTTCATAGTCAGATATAGTCTTTTTTCTTCCCCCGGTTCTCCCTTCTGAGCGAATTTCGGTCTTCTGCGGGTAGAATTTCTAAATCGAAAATTCCCTAACCCTCCTTGACCACCTTTTGCTACTATAATTCGCTGACCACTTTTTACTAAATCACCTAAAACTATAGACTTATCGACATCCTCAATCACCGTACCGAGAGGAACCTTTATAATCAAATCCTCTCCGTCCTTCCCTTTCTTATTTCCACCTCGTCCACTTTCTCCGTTTTTAGCTCTTTGGTGAGGATGGTTATAAAGTTCTACTAAAGTTCCCACTTCCTCATCAGCTTCCACAATTATATTTCCTCCTCTTCCTCCATCTCCTCCATCAGGTCCACCTTTGGGAACATTCTTTTCTCTCCTAAAACTTACTGCTCCATCTCCCCCTTTTCCAGCTTCAACCTCTATTTTTACTCTATCTACAAACATACTCTTCTCTCTCCTTAATAATGTAAAAAAAAGTGCCAGGCACTTTTTTTTACATTATGCTAAAAAACCCTGAGCTTAGTAAAAAACTCAGGGTTTGATTCGATTAAATTAATTAATTATCTTGTCGGTTAAGATTTTTCGGCATAAACACAGACTTGCTTCCTGTCTTTCCCTTTTCTTTTAAAAGTTACAAATCCTTCAGTTAAAGCAAATAGAGTGTCATCTTTTCCTCTCCCTACATTCTCCCCTGGGAGGATTTTCGTACCTCTTTGCCTTATTAAGATACTTCCTGCTTTTACAAATTGGCCACCAAATTTTTTTACACCTAATCGCTTCGATTCACTATCTCTACCATTTCGTACTGAACCTTGACCCTTTTTATGTGCCATAATCTCACCTCACCCTCTTAGAATCTACTCTCTTTATAATATTATATCATATTTTTATAATTTTATTTCTTCAATTAAAACTTCGGTAAATGGTTGTCTGTGACCAGTCTTCTTTCTATACCTTTTTTTGGGCTTATACTTAAAAACTATTACCTTTTTAGCTTTCCCCTGATTTAAGATTTTACCTGTAACTTTTGCTTTTTCTACCAACGGTCGACCAATAATATATTCTCCGTCTTTGTTTACCATTAATACCTGGTCAAACTCTACTTTTTCACCTTTTTCCAGGTTTATCTTTTCGATTCTGACAATATCTCCTTCTTTTACCCAATACTGCTTTCCGCCGGTTGCTATAACCGCCTGCATTTCTTAGAATCCTCCTTATTTTCTAAACTCGCCAGAGTAGGTAGTAATTAATTTAGCATTAATTACTTTTTATAAATAGAACCCAGCCTGTGCGGATATAAAACAGATGCTTATAAAATCTAACATAAATTTATCTGGTTGTCAAATTAATTCATACTACATCACATACCTCGTCAAAAAATCATAAATCAGAAGTTGGAATTCATTATTTAGAATATTATGAGAGAATAAAATTAAAGCATAAAGCTTAAACTACACAATAAACAGTCGAAACGACTGTCCTACTAACGACTATTCACTATTCACTAACGACTAATTTGTCTAACCAAACATTTTCTTAATTTTCTTTACTTCTTTTAACCTCCCTACTGCAACTACTTCTATTTTTTCCATATGTATATCTTTAGAAGCTTTAATATAAATAGTTTTACGGCTATCCTTTTCCAATTGTTTAATCAATAACATCTTTGCTCCGGATAACACTTGCTCAACTTTAGGATGTACCCCCAACATTATTGCCTCTGCGCGAGTAGTTTTACATAGTTCTTCTAATTTACGTAAAACCATATTACTTACCGTTTCAGCAGATAAAACTCTACCTGTTCCAGCACAATAAGGGCAAGAAGTTCTTAACATATTTTCTAAATCTCTTCTTGCTCTCTTTCTGGTAAGTTCAACTAAACCCAATTCAGTATTTTGAATAATATTAGTCTTGGTCTTATCTTTCTTTAAACTTTCCTCTAATTTTTTTACTACCTTTTCTCTATCTTCTTGTTCTTCCATATCGATAAAATCGATGATAATAATTCCCCCAATATCTCGTAATCTTAACTGGAGAGCTATCTCCTCTGCTGCTTGTAAATTAGTCTTTAAAATCGTTTTTCTCATATCTTTCTTGCCAACAAATTTCCCCGTGTTTACATCAATAACTGTTAACGCCTCAGTTTGATCAAAGACTAAATAGCCTCCACACTTAAGCCACACTTTCTTCTGTAATGCTTTATCAATTTCCTTTTCAATACCATACTCCTCAAATATTGGTTTTTCTCCTGTATAAAGAGATACCCTTCCCTTCAAGTTTGACAAAGATAAAGTATTTAAAAATTTTAATATATTTTTATATTCAGTTTCAGAATTTATTAATATTTCTTCTACCTCTTCGGTAAAAAGGTCACGAATAATTCGGTAAGTAAGAGTCAAATCTTCATGTAATAACATAGGGGCTTTGGACTTCCTTGCCCTCTTTTTAATCTTGTTCCATAATCTAGTTAAAAAATCTAGATCCGATAGAAAATCTTTTAATTCTTTTCCCCAGCCAGCAGTCCGTATAATTAATCCAGCACCTTTGGGCTTTATCTGTTGCAAAATTTTTTTTAATCTTTCTCTTTCTTTTTCATCTTCAATGCGGCGAGAAATTCCAATATTCGTATGGTCAGGCATTAAAACCAAATACCTGCCAGGTAAACTTATATCAGTAGTGACTCGAGGCCCCTTAGGAGTAATTGCCTCTTTTACCACTTGAACTACAATTTCTTTACCTACCTTAACCTTATCTTCGGTTAAGGGAGGGAGACACGGCATTCCTATTTCCCCTCTACCCTCTTTATCGTGGGGATCAACATTACTATTAATATGCAAAAAAGCATTCTTTTCAATTCCAATATCTATAAAAGCAGCCTCTATGCCAGGAAGTACATTAATAACCTTGCCTTTATAAATATTACCTACTATTTTATCATCTTCAATTCTTTCTATATGAATTTCAACTAATCTTCCCTCTTCAATTATGGCCGCTCTCTCCTCGGTTAATCCTATATCTATTATCACTTTTTTATTCATTTTTGTTCATTCAAAACTCCTATTTATCCCATTATATATCTAATTGTTTATATCCCAAAATTATAAAAATATTTTTTCTTAATATTTCTTTTTTTCATTCCCGGAAGCGGGAATCTATTTTTTATCTTTTACTTCTGCACTTCTGGATTCCTATTTCCTGATTTCGTGGGAATGACTGAAATTATACATTACAGCATCAGAATTTTTGAAATTCCAATACTCTAAAATAAAAATATTTTCTGTATATATCTTACTCCAAATAACTTTATTAGTAAAGATTGGTTTTAAATTTATCTAATAAATGTATTTTTTAATCTCTAAATAACCGCCTTATGATTTATATATAATCCCTCTCGGCAAATCTGCTTAATGTTTACAATATAATCAGTCTTAGAGAATTTAGACAACCAGGATTCTATAACATATCGTGGGTTCAAATTCTCGTTCGGCCCAATGCTTAACCATAGTTCAAGTTTTAAAATCTGCCCCTTATGCTCTTTCGCCTCCATACTTAAGATCGCTGGTCTTATGTTAATATTTTTTATCCCCTTTTTGGTCTCTTTCTCAATAAGTATCTCTTTTTGGCTTAAAAAATATTTAATATTTTTATTTATTTCATCAATCAGATCTTTTTTCCTAAAATCTATGGTTTCTTTCCTAAATTTTAGCTTGAGAGTGATCATATAAGAAGCCGAATCAATTACCTTAATTAAAGACTCGGAAGATAAGGGAATTTCCTTTGCCTTTATTATGTTCAACCCCAAAGGTAACACTCTGTTCAATCTATCTTTTAACTCCCCTAAACTCATTTCTTCTTTTAATCTTATATCTAAATACTCGGATTTACTGCTAATTCCTAAAGGTAAAGGAGGTCCAAAAGATATTCTAAATCGAGGATTAAAACCAATTGATATAACCATCGGAATATCCGCTCTTCTTAAGGCTCGAGTAAAAACCTGAGCCATATTTAAATGGGAAATATATTTGAGAGGTCCGGTTTTACTATATTTTACTCTGATTAATTTTTCCAAAAATAATCTCCTTCCTTTAGTTAATTTACAAATTTATCAGATTTAAATCATTATAATTACTCCATTAGCCGGCTGGTCCATTTACCACTTATCTGGTTTGCAGGGTTTGGCTGTCCTATCGCTCTACGCTACCCGTTCCACGCTATACTATTATACTAACAATACTAACAACTAATTCAACATACTCCACAAAAAGTACAGGATTCAAAGCGGCAATCAGGGGTAGTCTCTCCCTTTCGAGATTTCTCTTTCTCTCTAAGGAAAAATTCTTTATTTACTCCGCAAGAAATATGATCCCAGGGTAAAACTTCGTCATCCCCTCGCTCTCTATTAGCATAAAATTCCATAGAAAGCCCACTCTCCTTAAAGGCCCTTTGCCAAGCTTCAAAATTAAACTGTTCTCGCCAGGCATCAAATTTACAACCTAAATAATGGGCTCTCTCTAATACTTCACCTAACCTCCTATCTCCGCGAGCAAAGACTGCTTCTAAATAACTTCGATTAATGTCGGGATAACTAAAAGAAATATTTTTTCTTCTTAGCTTATTACTCAAATAACTCAATTTTTGCGATAAAATATCTCTTTTTTCCTGAGCTTCCCATTGAAAAGGAGTATGGGGCTTAGGTACAAAAGCAGACACACTAACATTTATGCCTATTCTCCTACCGGTTACTTCTCTACCTATCTGCTCAACTTTATTTATTAGTCTAACAATTTCTTCCACATCTTCATTAGTCTCGGTAGGTAAACCTATCATAAAATAAAGTTTTATCCTTCTCCATCCCCCCTCAAAGGCAGCTCTTACCGATGAATACAAGTCTTCTTCTTGAACATTTTTATTTATCACATCTCTTAATCGCTGGGTCGCCACCTCAGGAGCAAAAGTAAGGCCAGTCTTTCTAACCTTTTGAATTTGTTGGGCTAAATTAACCGAAAAGGCATCTATTCTTAAAGAGGGTAAAGAAACACCCACACCCTTTTCCCTAAAGCGGTCTACTAATTTAGCAATCAATTCCTCTATCTGACTATAGTCGCTAGAGCTTAAAGAGGATAAAGATACCTCTTCGTATCCGGTATGGCTAAGAATTTCCTCAGCCAATTCAATTAATTTATCTACTGATTTCTCTCTCACGGGGCGATATATCATCCCCGCCTGGCAGAAACGGCATCCTCTAGTGCATCCTCGAAATATTTCCAAGGTTATTCTATCATGGACCACATCTATATTGGGAACAATAGGATAAAGAGGAAAGGATGTTTGATTAAAATTAGAAATTAACCGTTTTTTAATTAAAGAAGGTATCCCTTTTTGTTTGGGAGTAATTGATTTGACCTTACCATCTTCAAAATAATTTACCTCATAAAAAGAAGGGACGTAAACCCCTTCTAGCTGAGCTAACTTCTTTAAGAGTTCTCCTCTACTTTGCTGCTGATTTTTCCATTTTTTATAAATTTCTATAATTTCTAAAGTAATTTCTTCCCCATCACCTATCACAAACAGATCAATAAAATTAGCTAAGGGCTCTGGATTAAAAGCCCCTGGCCCACCGGCAATAACTAGAGGATCTCTTTCCTTTCTGTCTTTGGACTTTAAAGGGATCTGCCCAAGTTCGATAAGATTCAGGATGTTAGAAAAACACAATTCATGTTGAAGGGTAAATCCTACAATATCGAAACAATTTAAAGGTCGATAGGTTTCTAAAGAAAAGACGGGAACCTGTCGTTCCCTTAGCAATTTTTCCATATCTACTGCTGGTGAAAAAACCCTTTCAGCGAAAGCATCTTCTCTTTTATTGATGATATCGTATAGTATTTTAAATCCTAAATAGCTCATTCCAATTTCATACAAATCAGGAAAAGCTAAGGCCATTTTAATTATAGAGTTATCTTCTTCTTTTATTATTTCATTGAATTCTTTACCAGTATATCTCCCTGGTTTTTCTACTTTATCCAACAATTCATCAAACAATATTTTTTTTATATTCAATTTTTTTTAACTCCTAATTTCTAACTTATATTTTCTTTACCATATACTCGATACTTATACTATACTTATCTACTTATCCTATGCGCTCTACACTAAACACTACCCGCTCTGCATTATAATATATCCTAACGACTATTCACTATTCACCAACGACACTAATATTTACCACCTTACCTTATGCAATTCCACATTTAATAATATCCCTATAACTACTAAATTAGAAATCATAAAGCTCCCCCCGTAACTTAAAAAAGGTAGGGGTAATCCTGTTGCGGGTAATATTCCCATTGCCATCCCAATATTTACTACTATATGAAAAAACAGAAAAGATACTGCTCCGGTTGCCAATAAGCTCCCCAATAAATCTCTTGCCTCCAGAGCAATTTTAATTCCTCTCCATAAAACAATAACATAGAGACCTAATAACAAGATAGCTCCCACAAAACCTAATTCTTCTCCCACTACCGAAAATATAAAATCGGTATGTTGAGCCGGTAGAAAGTTTAATTGGCTTTGCAAACCATTAAAAAGCCCCCTTCCCAGAAAGCTACCAGAACCAATGGCAATTTTTGACTGAATAACATTATAGCCGCCACCCAAGGGATCCAAATTAGGATTTAAAAATAAAATCAATCTCCTTTTTTGATATTCTTTTAAAAAAAACCATAAAATGGGAACCGAAGATAAAACCATAAAAAATATAGTTATCAAATACTTTATCTTGACTCCTGCCACAAACAACATCATTATAAGAATTGCTAAATATACCAAAGAAGTCCCCAAATCTGGTTGTTTAAATACCAAGAATATTAATATGCCAGTATAGGCAAAAGGTAATAAAAAATAGAAAAAATTATCCAGTTTTAATTTGTTTTTAGATAAAAAATCCGCTAAAAATATTATTAAAGCAATTTTAGCAAACTCGGAAGGCTGTAAACCAAAAGCTCCAATCGATAACCAACGCCTTGCTCCATAAGTTGACCTCCCCGAAACAATTACCATCAATAACAAGATAACAGCTATAAAATAGATAAACTGAGAATAACTTTCCAACCTATGATAATCAACGAAAATTACGATAATTAAAAATATAAACCCCCATCCTATCCATAAAGACTGTCGTCTAACATATAAAAAGGGGTCTACTGGTATAGAACTAGAACCAATACGAGTAGAACTATACAATACTAAAATACCATAAAAACAGAGAAATACTACCGCAAAGAGAAGAGTATAATCCAAATTTTCACTTAATTTCCCTAATTTTTCTTTCATTCTTCCACCCTTCAATAATTGAGATCCCGGCACCAAATTTGTCATAAATGTAAAAAAAGGTGCCTGGCACTTTTTTTTACATTTTACTTTTGGAGATTAAAATATTTTTCTAACATAGCCCGGGCGATGGGAGCAGCTATCTCGCCACCCTCTCCTCCATTTTCTATAAAAACTGTAATACATACTTCCGGATTTTCATAAGGAGCAAAGCCCACAAACCAGGCATGGGTTTCTCCTTGAGGATTCTGAGCTGTTCCGGTTTTACCTGCTATCGATAACTCCTTAGAATTTGCCCGCCAACCTGTTCCTTTTAATATAGCAGCTCGCAACCCTTCTTTGACTATTTGAAAAGTACTTGCTGATATATCCACTTTTCTTGATATTTCTGGCTCAATTCTTTTAACTACATTACCCTCCGGGGAAATTATTTCTTTCACTAAATGTAATTTATAAATATCCCCTTCAGTAGTTATTGCACATACGATACTGTGAATTTGTAAAGGAGTTAACAAAACATATCCTTGCCCTATAGAAAGATTGATATCATCACCTGGAAACCATATCTGTTTGAACTCCTTCTGCTTCCATTCGCGGGAAGGTATTATTCCTAATGCCTCTCCCGGTAAATCAATTCCGACCTTTTCTTCTAACCCAAATTTATGCATATACTTATTGAATCCTTCTATACCCAATTCTTTTCCCATCGTATAAAAATAGATGTTGCAGGATTGAGCGATAGCATCAATAATGTTTAAATTGCCATGCCCTGATTTCTTCCAACAATTAAAAACTTGGTCAGCTAACTTGAAAGTACCAGAACAATATACCTTCCTTTTTCTATCAGTAATCCCTTCTTCTAAGGAAGCAATAGCGGTAATTATTTTAAATGCTGAACCGGGGGGATAGGCACACTGGATACTCCGATTAGTTAAAGGATATTCGGGATCTGACGAAATTCGCTCCCAATCAGATTGAGAAATTCCCCGGGCAAATAAATTTGGGTTAAAAGAGGGCTCATTTACTAAAGCCAATATCTCGCCAGTATAAGGATTGCTCAGGATTATAGAGCCTTTTTTACCATATAGTAAATTTTCTCCATAAATCTGTAAATCTCTATCAATAGTTAAAACTAAATCCTCCCCTGGAACAGGTCTCTTAAACAATAAAGTAGCTACTTCTCTCCCCAGGGCATCAACCTCGACCTCTTTCCCCCCTTTTTCTCCCTTTAAAAGGTCATCATAATATTTTTCCAACCCGGCTTTGCCAATAATATCTCCTCCCTGGAATTCAGGATTCCCTAATCTTTGCAGTTCCGCTTTGTCTATTTCTCCGACATATCCTAAACAATGAGCAGCTAATTCCTGATACAGATAGTTCCTTCTAGGTTTAACCTCTAAGATCACTCCTTTTAGTTCTTCTCTCTTCTCTTCAATCTCAATTACTATAGCTTTTTCACAATCATCCAAAATTTGCACTGGTTTAAAAGGGTTAGCAGTATACTTTTTTACCTTTTGCACAATTGCTTCTTCAGATAGACCAATTATTTTAGCTAATCTTTTACTTAATTCTTCTAAGTCATCTACTTCCGCCGGGATTATGGAAACTACTACTGCTGGTCGATTAGCCACTAAAATTTCCTTTTGGCGGTCATAAATATATCCTCGAGGAGCATCTTCGACTAAAGAACGAATACAATTTTTTACTGCTCTTTCTTTAAATTCTCCTCCTTTGATAATTTGTAGATACCATAGATTGAGAACTAAAAAAGAAAAACATATTATAATAAATATTAACAACCAATTTATTCGTTGCTTTACCTCTTCTGGGACAGTAGAAGATTCTTTCATATTTACCCTCTAAACTCATTCTCGTTTTTCGTAATTTATTCAATATTAGATTTTCATCTCTGGCAAATCTTACAAAGCTTAATAAACTGAAAAAGTAGAAAACCAATCACTGACACCATTACTATCGTCGCTCCGGACGCCAAATTAAACTGATAAGACAGGAATAGTCCTATTAGCCCAAAGACCACACTAAGAAGAATTGAAATAAACATCATCTTCTTCAAATTTGCTCTAATCTGTCTGCTTATTGCTGCCGGGATAGTTAATAGGGCAATCACTAAAATAATCCCTACTACTCTTACCAGCACTACTATAGTCAAAGCAATCAAACATAAAAGTAGTAAGTATAATTTCATTGCGGGGAGTCCTATTACAGTAGCAAATTCATCATCAAATAAAAGGGCTAAAAACTCTTTATAAAACAGAGATACCACTATGATTATCACTAAATCCAGGATTAACATTATTATCAAGTCAGTAGTGGTTACTGTTAATATACTACCAAAAAGGTAACTGAAAAGATCAGGGGCATAACCTGGACTCAAACCAATAAAGATTACTCCCATAGACATACCAAAAGCCCATATTATTCCAATTGCAGTATCTTCTGGTAGCTTAGTGCGTTTACTCACTAACCCCATAACCAGGGCAGAGATTATACTAAATGGGATTATCCCCCAGACAGGATTTATTCCCAAAAAATATCCCAAACCTATACCTCCGAAGGAGGCGTGAGCGATCCCCCCACTTATAAAAACAATTCTCTTTACTACGATATAAACTCCAATAATTCCACAAGCAATACTAGCCAAAATTATAGCTAATAAAGCATTTCTCATAAATTCATATTGTAATAATCCCATCATATCATATTTTCCTCTATCTTTTCTTCACCAGATCTCGTCTGGGTATTAGCTTATTGATTTCCATTACTCAATACCTCTTCTCAATCCTCAATCCTAAATCCTAAATACTCGATATACTCGATACTCGATACCAATTAATGCTTTCTGAGTACTCTATGAGGAATCCCATGAGCAATTAGGTCTACAGGACAATGATAAGTTGCCTTTAAATCCTCCCATCTAATCTCCTTAGAATTATGATAAAAAAGTCGACGATTTAAACAGGCAATCTTATCCACATAAATCGACACTGCCGTAAGATCATGAGTAACTAAAACGATAGTTATTTTTTTCTTTAATCTTGCCAATAATTCATAGAATCCAGTCTGTAAGAGAGTATCAATACTAGCTAAAGGTTCATCAAGCAACAGTATTTTAGGGTCAGCCACCAGGGCGCGAGCAATAAAAACTCTTTGCTGTTGGCCACCCGAAAGCTTCCCTATCTGCCTATTCTTAAATTCTAACATCCCGACAAGATCAAGTGCTGCTTGTGCCTTTTGTTTATCTGCTTGGTTATAGGATTTAAAATATTTGCTCTTACCCCATCTTCCCATTAGAACAACTTCTTCGACCCTTATGGGAAATTCTCTATCAAAAAGGGGATATTGAGGGACATAACCAATGTGCTTCCTATTCTTTTCAGGTTTTCCTCCAAAAACCTGTACTTCCCCTTTACTGGGTAAAATCAAACCCAATATTACTTTAAGTAGAGTAGTCTTACCCCCACCATTGGGGCCTATTATACCCAAAAATTCTTGTCCGTAAATGGAAAGATTAATATCTTCTAAAACATTAATATCGTTATAACTTACCCATACATTTTTTAAGCTAATAATTTCTTGTTTTTTATTATGGTAAATTTTATCAGCTTTACCCTCAGATTTGGTATTATCATCTGAATTTATCAATATTCATTACCTCCCAATGCTGTGGCTAATATTTGAAGACTATTTATATAATCCCGAGCTAAAGGGTCAGCAGTTATAATCTTAGCCTCTATCTCTTTTGCTATCACCTCAGCACTTTTAATATTAAATTGGGGAGAACACAAAATAATAGATACCTGATTAGCTCTTGCCTGCTTTATTATCCCCACTAAAGAGGCAGCACTTGGTTCTTTCCCTTCTTCTTCAATAGCCATCTGAATAAGGTTATATTCTTTGGCAAAGTAAGTCCAGGAAGGATGGTAAGTTAAAAATCTTTTATTCTTCATCTCATTAATCTTAATTCTAATTTCTTTATCCAATTCATCTAATTTTAGATTAAATTCTTTCACGTTTTCCTCAAAATACTCTCGGCTAAGAGGGTCAATTTGTATTAAAGCCTGACCAATATTTTGCACTATTTTTTGAGCATTTTTAGGAGATAACCAGATATGGGGGTCATTATTTATTATTTTAATACCTAAAGAAGAATCACATATCAACATATCTCTATTTACTGCCCTAATCTTATCCATCCAGGCTAATTCAAAATCAATTCCTGACCCTATCTTAACATACAATTGTGCCTGGCTAATCTCCTTTAACTGTGATGGTGTCGGCTCATAAGTGTGCGGGCTAGCCCCCGGAGGGACCATAACCCTAACTTCTACTCTATCTTTCCCCACTTGTTCAACAAAATTAGCCAAAGGCAAAATAGTAACTACTACTCCAATCTTATCTTTGGAAAATAAGGGTTCAACTACTTTCTCCTTCCCACTCACCCCCCCTATAGAAAGCAAAAAAATTAAGACTGTAATAATAAATAAGGCAAAATATTGCTTACAAAGACTGTCAGGGGAGGAAATTCCTCTGATTTTCCGGCGATTTTGATTATTTCTTTTTATTAGTTTCATAGCATACCTTTTCTGACCGACTGACTAAAATTCATCAACAATTTTTTAAACTTAGACCCTTAAGAAGATAAACAAAGATAAGATATTATGCCTGTCCTAAAATCTTATATCTCTCTATCTTTACCTAATATCTTTACTACTATAAGAAAAACAAAGGGTGACAATAAGCAATTAAATAATGCCTCGGGGAGAGCTATTTGTTTCAGACTCCAGGCTAAGCCATATTCTATCCCAAAAGCACGGAGCACAAAAAATATTAATATACTCTGACCAATCGAAGCCGCAAAGGTTATTATAGGAATAAGAAATAAAATATGCTCAGGGAATATTTTATTTCTTAAAATTCCACAGGTAAAACCAATGATGGTTTTGACTAAAGCATTTACACCTAACAAGCCAGAAGAAAAAATATCTTGCAGGAGACCGGACGCAAATCCCGAAATACACCCCTCTTCAGCCCCCTGAAGTAAGGAAAATATTATTACTACTATTAGTATCAAATCTGGTTTTAAACCTTGAATGGTAAATGAATTAGCAAGAGTTAATTGAATTAATAAAGCAGTAGCAATTATGGCAATTTTCAGATATATTTTCATTAATCTTCTCCTAAATCTTACCAGTACTTACAAGATGCTGAGTATGCTAAACAGAGTAAACTCCTCCTAAAATTTCTTTACATCCTTTTTTATTCCATCTCGGCTCTGTAAAAAAAATTTCTCTGATAATCTAATTAGAATTTTTTGAAAAGAATTTATTTGAGAGTATCGAATTTTTTGAAATTTCAATAGTCCTAAATAAAAGGCTAAAGATTATTGAATAAAAATTGGAAATTCCTTAGGCCTTTGACAAATTTAGAAACTTAGAGGCGATAGTTTATTTAAATATTTAAATTAAGAGGGCGCTTAATTTTTTTATTAGATGTTGATGTAAGATTGTCAGAGGAATAAATTCCCCCTGGAACCCTTTTACTATCTTTTTATAATCTGTAATCTATAATTAAAATCCTAATTTTATATTTTGTTATATTTTTAATCATTTTTTAAACTAATAATTATCTTCCCTGCAATTACCAACCAGATAAAGTAAAAAAGGGCTAAGACCCGAAAAACCCTTTTGGGTTGTTTTATAAACCTATAGAGCCATTCCATTCCATGCCTTTGCATCCACAATGGTGCACGTGGTATCCTCCCTGATAGGACATCAAAACTACCGCCTACCCCCATACATACCGATACATTTAACTTTTCTAAGTTATTAGTAATCCATTTTTCTTGTTTGGGTACACCCATTCCTACTAATAAAATATCTGGATGCTTTTCATTGATATCATTAATAATCTCCCCTTCTTCTTTGTTGGGAGTAATATCTTCCTTAACTCTTGAATCAAAATAGCCGTGATAACTTCCTACAATCTTTAAACCAGGATAACGTCTGGTTAAATTTAGAGCTGCTTCTTCTGCTATTCCCGGATAAGACCCTAACAAATATAAAGAATATCCCTTCTGGGCGGCTAATTGGCAGACTCTATTTATTATATCAATTCCAGTAACTCGTTCTATTAAAGGTTGATTTAAAGTTGAAGTAGCCCATAAAATGCCAGCTCCATCAGGGGTAACTAAATCAGCAGATTTTAAAATTTTAAAATATTCTGAATCTTTCCTGGCTCGTAATATAGCTAAAGTATCTGGTGTAACTATCAAGCGAGGATGGGTTCTATGGGAAGAAATAAACTCTTCAATCTTGGCAATAACCCTTTGACTATCTATTCGGTCGATGCCTACTTGAAAAAGTTTAACTCGATTAAAAGAAGAATCCTCTTCAATAATATTCTTTCCTGATTGGACCTGTTTCTTTAGTAACTCAAAGACTAAACTACCTCCTGCTAATAATACCATTAGAAGATAGATGTTTTGATATATTGAAATAATCAAAGCAGAAACACTCAAATAAAGAGATGAAGAAATAATTATAATATTGGCTCCTTGGTGAGAAAAGCCATAGGACTGCAACTTCTGACGCAATCTACTCTCTGGAAAAGTGGAAAGATCACCTATATTTTCTGAACGTGCATAAGTTGCCACAATAGAATAAGAAGAGTCAATAATAGGAACTCCCAATATCAAAAGAGGTATAAATAAGGTCAAAGCAGCTGTACTTTTTGATACACCCACAATAGCTATAATGGCTAATATAAAACCAAAAGACATATAATAAGAAGATAATTTCTCCTTGGGGGTGTATTTAATAAAAAGGAAAGATATGGTGGCTAGGGCAAGAGATAAAATTTCCGCTAAAATTAATCCCTGCCTTTGGAGGAAAGAAACAACTAAAAAAGTTAGGGAAGCAATGAAGACAATATAGGGGGCAATATCGCCAAATTCATCTACTTGACCGATAGAATTGGTGATACTCACTATCCAGATTAAGGTCAAAGGTATAGAGAAAAAGTTAAGATAAAGATATTCGCCAGCCGAGGAGGGATCTCGTAAAAATTCTATTTTAACTCCAGAATATATTACAATTAGAGAAATTAGAATCTGTAATATAAGTTTATTGCCTATAGATAGTCTATGCCTTTTATCGGCTTTCCCCAAGAAAACTATTAGTATGCTGGCTATCATAATACCTATAATCTTATATATTATTCCCGTTTCAAGCATATGCCTACCTCTGCTCCCCCCCCATTATATTTTCAATTCACTTATTTTTATTATATCTTAATTATATTTTTAAATGTACTAATGCCATAAATATTTAGTATTATTAATTTATACTTTTCTTCTCTTCCTATTTCATCTTAAACTTAAACCAATCAACCGTCTTTTTTAGCCCCTCACCTAAAGCAATCTCTGGTTGCCATCCCCAAATCTGCTTAATTAACTGACAATCTAAAATATTTTTTCTCAAATCCCCAGGACGGGGAGGACCATAATTTGCTGGATGGGGAAATTTTATAATCTCTTTTAAAAGATGAAAAAGTTCATTTACTGAAGTGCCTACTCCTGTCCCCAGATTAAAACTATTATTCCCCAAATTAATTTCTTTTGTAATTTTTATTTTTTGGTTAAGTTTAAATAATTTTAGCATATTTTCTATCGCGAGTAAATTAGCCCGAGCTACATCTCCTACATAAACATAATCTCTGATATATTCTCCATCACCATTTATGGTAGGAATCTCCCCCCTTAACATCTTCTCAATAAATATAGCTATAACCCCTGCTTCACCATAGGGATCCTGTCGGGGTCCATAGACATTTCCATATCGCAAAGATACATAATTAAGATTATAGTTTTTCTGGTAAAAATTAAGATAATATTCAACTGTCACTTTGCTGATTCCATAGGGAGAGAGGGGCTGGAAAGAATAAGTTTCCTTTACTGGTAAAGGTTCTGGCTCTCCATAAATAGTCCCCCCACTCGAGGCGAAGACTATTCCTTTTGTTTGGTAATTTGCACAACATTGTAGTAAATTTAAGGAACCTAAGATATTAGTACGGGCATCAAACAAGGGATCTCTTACCGACAAAGAAACACTTATTTGGGCTGCCTGATGGCTAACATAATCAGGCCTTTCTCGCTGAAAAACTTTCTTCAATTTTTCTTCATCAGTAACACTTAATTTATAAAATTCAGCCTGTTTGTTTATATTTTCTTCTCGCCCGGAAGATAAGTCATCAACTACCACTACCCTATAATTATTTTTAATGAGTAAATCCACAATATGAGAACCAATAAACCCTGCTCCCCCAGTAACCAACACAGTAATTTTCATAGATTTTCCTCCTATGTAAAAAAAGGTGCCAGGCACCAAATTTGTCATAAATGTAAAAAAAAGTGCCTGGCACTTTTTTTTACATTTTTCGCTAAAGGGCTAAAATAAGGGCAATTATGCTGCACAGAGCAGTTATCCCCCATAGAATTAACACAACATTTTTATGAGATATCCCGCGATTCAAAAGACGATGATGGAGATGTTTTTTATCAGCCTGAAAAATAGGCTGCCGGCTTCTATATCGCCTGTATATAGCAAATAAGGTATCAAAAATAGGTAAAGCCAAAACAATCAGAGGCACAAAAATAGAGATTGCATTTTGACTTTTTAAAACCCATAAAGCCCCCAGGGAAGCTAACATAAAACCGGAAAAAGTGCTACCTGAATCGCCTAAAAATATCTTTGCCGGATAAAAATTAAATCTTAAAAAAGCTAACAAGCTGCCCGTCAGGGCAATAGATACAAGATTTAAAGATTCGAAATTTTGCTTTAACCCTAAAATAAAAAAGGTAATTAAAGTGATAATGGAAACTCCACAGGCCAATCCGTCTAAACCATCTATCAGATTAATAGAATTTGTAACTCCCACTATCCATAAGATTAAGATAGGATAAAGAAGATAACCTAACAAATCAAAACTTTTTAATTGGTTATTTATAAAGATATTTATCAAATCGGCATTGGAAATAATAACCATCAATGCCGGTACCATTTGAATGATGAATTTAAGTTTAGGGGAGAGGTCAACAATATCATCTACCATCCCTAATAGTAAAATGATTACCCCCGCCGCTAAAAGAATCTTAATTTGCCCTTCTATCTGTACAATAAACAGCAAGCTTAGTAAAAATCCAAAAAATATAACTATCCCTCCTAAATTAGGAATAGCGCCATTGTGTATTTTGCGATGATTAGGTAGATCTACCATATTCTGTTTTTTCCCTACTTGGGCTAAATAAGGGGTTAAGATATAGGAAACCGCAAAAGCAATAATGCCTACTTCTATGTACTTCAAAAAAACAATCTCCTATCTTTTTTAGTAGTTAGTTAGTAGTTAAGGCAACCTAAAATTTTGTGCCGTGATTGGGCTGGTAAATAATCTTCTCTTAACCTATTTTATCTTCTATTTTATCTTCTTATCTTAAACGAGCTAATTCTTTCTTTAAATTTTCAATACAAGCTACCGGGGAAGGGTCTACCTGATTTAATATAGCTAAATAATAACTTACCATATCACCCAAATATATCAAGGAAAACATTCGGGCTAACTTCCCCTTGCCACTCGATTGGCAAGTTATAAATTCTGCAACTTTATTACTAATAATCTTTTGCGTAATTTCACGTCTCTGATTTATCCGTAATGACCCTTCTTTGTCTTTCAGATAAATAATTTTGACTAATCGATTTATATTATTTTCAATTTCATAACCAACTATTTCGTTATGATCTAATTCAGAAAATACATTCCAAAAACAGGGCCATTTACTGTTTTCATTTATTTGAGTCTTCCATCGCATAGCAACTGCTTCAAGCAATCCCTCAGAACCATAGACTAACGGAAGATATTGGTATAAGTTCAGGGCTACCTTTTTAGCTAAGTTACTCTTTAGTGGGGATTTGCTACTATATTCTTTGCAAAGCCCGTGTAAAATATCAAGCGCTTCCTTAATCTCCTGGTTTCTTTCTTTTATTAGGCCCATTCTCTCCAAAATATTTAATATCGGAAAGAATAAATAAGGGATAGCAGCTCGAGGTTGAATCCCTGCTGGCACTTTAATAAAAGGAAAATTCTTGTCTTTGGATAGCTCCGCAAATTTACCTCCCGAAGTTAAGGCAATGACTTTCGCCTTGGCCTCTAAAGATTTTTTCAAAGCAGAAATAGTCTCTTCGGTATTTCCAGAATAACTTACTGCAAAGACTAATGAATCTTCCCCAACAAATTTTGGAACATCATAGCCTCGAATGACCAAGAAAGGAATAGAAAGTTCATCGGCTAAATAACCAGATAACAAATCACCACCGATAGCTGAACCTCCCATTCCAAGGACCACAATATTTTTAAATCTATCAGGGGTAGCGGATAATAAATCAGGAGAAAGGGTGAATTCTTCGCCTAACCGCAAAGAATCTCTCATCTTCCCGGTAAAATCTTCTAACAGACCAATCATATTATCTCGATCTAATTCGGCTAAATCTTCATCTAATATTTTCTCTGCCTGGTCAATATCTATTCTGTTTTCTTTTACTTCATCCATAATTCCTTCCACCCCATTTTAAATCTATTTTTACATTTTATAACATACCACACAACTATTTTTCAAGCAAGTATATAAATGTAAAAAAAGGTGCCAGGCACCTTTTTTTACATTAGGGTACCGCAAACAACCAAGGATCAAAATCAATATTCCCACCTGACTGACTCCAGTAAACCCAATCTCCATTACTGGAAAT
>CAYTKP010000004.1:43298-47699 GCA_964438695.1 uncultured Atribacterota bacterium
AATCAATATTCCCACCTGACTGACTCCAGTAAACCCAATCTCCATTACTGGAAATATTGCCACTATGTTTAGGGCCAGATGCATCTCCCCACCAGTTGTTCTCTGCTTTAATGGTATGAGGAGTTTTATTACTAATTCCATGAATACTATTCCCAGTAATACTATTCTCTCCTACACTTCCTCTCTCTCCTCCCCCGATGTCCGGGTTTACTAAAGCACCCCAGGTTGAATTATAATCAATTAATATTCCATAACTATTATTACAAATGATATTACAAGAAATTACTGGCATAGCACTCTCTCGACAATAAATACCAGTATTTGAATTATTACAAATATTATTATTACTAATCTCTGGCGAAGAATCACCACAGGCTCTTATTCCATATTGATTAGAAAGAATAGAATTATTTCTAATTATCCCGGCGCCGCCTATACCAATATTTATCCCGCTAGAGCTATTATTCTCTATATCATTATTTTCAATTAAAGGAGCAGAATTATAATAACTTATCCCATAATCAGAGTTATTTCTTATTAAATTGTTGTGGATAAATATAAAGGAACATCCCTTAAAATATATACCAACATTTGCCTTATTTTCTCCATCAATAGTAAATCCAGAAATAGTAACATTATCAGCTTCAATAGTGATTAAATTTCCAGTTATGTTACCAGCAGTTACAAAAGTATTTTCCTTACTCGCTCCTTGAAGATTAATTCCTTTATTAATAATCAGTTGTTCATTATAAGTTCCTGCACTGACTATAACTGATTTTCCAGAAATAACTGCTTCTAACCCCTCGTTAATAGTATTAAAGGGGTAAGTCTTAGTACCATCTTCAACTCCACTTGTATTACCTTCATCTACATACACATTCAAATCATATTCAATTAACGTGATAGTAGACAAGCTTTCATTACCAGCCAGATCACGGGAAGTAAGAGAGATATTATTTTCACCTTCGACTAAATCGATAGAATAAGACCATTCCGTGGATGAATCAAGAGGAACCACTTCTACTCCGTTAATCCAGATAGAAGAATAGGCCTCTTTAGTTCCCGATAGAATCTGGGAAGATATATTGGTCGGGGTAATTACTTCATTTAATGTAGGCTTCTTGGGAGGAGTTATATCTTTTATTATAATTTTCCATTGCAAGCTATCGATAAATTCTCCATCACTTACTAAAACTTTTACTGTTTTTGTCCCATATTCTCCATATTTAGAAGAATATTTCCAGGCACTCTGCGCAGTATTTTCATTTGCGGAAAAACTAGAAACAAGTTTTCCTTCTAAAAGCCACTTAAATTCCAGGGTAGTATCTTTATCCACATCAAAAGCTTGAATTTCAAATTTTACTGAACTTCCCTCATTGATCTCAATATTAAAATTAGACGGAAAATAAGAAAGAATTTGAGGAGAATCATTGACATTAATAACTTCGATTTCAAAATCCTGCTGAACACTATGTTGACCATCAGTAATTTCTATAATCACTTGATGTACTCCTATCTGATTATTGTTCGGTATCCAAGTTATTAAACCATTTTCGCTATCAATGTCCATTCCTTCTGGATTAAGAGCCAAAGAATAGGTAAGTTTATCTCCATCTGGATCTTCTGCTGCAATCTGATATGAATAAAGATCATTTTCTTTGATAGTATTAATAGGGTCAGAAACTATAACTGGTGCTCGGTTTAAAAACGGAAAAATATTTTCTAAATTTAAGCAACCCCCTATTGATAATGCTACAACAAATAATCCAATTAACAATACAAAAAACCTCTTCACCTCTTAATGCATCCCTTTCTTCAAATTTATCTAATTTATTTTGATATTTCTTCTTTTAATTTCTTTTAGTTCTTCAAGGAATTAAGTATTTTATATTCTTATTTGATATTAAGCATAAAAAGTAGTAACACTATCTTATTATAAAAACCCACCTCATCTTTCTTTTTTTCTACTATTTATATACACTTTATACATCATACATCTATTTTTTCATTAATCTATTTTTTCTATTCTAATCTAAGATATTCTTCTAATTTACCTTCCAAAGATTCTTTCCGCATTATCATGATAAATCATTTTTAAAGTAACATCATCCAGATTAAGGCCCCTGTATACTGTTTCCGGATCAGTATTTTCCCGAGCTTTTTTACTCATCATCTTATAGATTGAATCGGGCAAACTAAACTCTTCTTTTTCCAACATATCATAATAACTTAATATCACTTCATCAATATAGCTCCTACTTTTTGCTCGATAAGAAGTAATAACTATATCTGTCCCAAAAAGAATCCGATTTTTATATTTTTTCATAAATTTTTTAAACGCTTCCGCATTCCGGGAAATCCTTTTAAATCCTGCTACTTGAAAATCAGGATGACCAAAACTTACATCTGTATAGAGATTAGGATAAGAATCAAGAAGCCTGCTCAATAGAGAGAGATTGCGAGAGGTTAAGATAAAATGGGGGGCAATAATCGTCAAGTTAGGAAAACTCTGTAAAATATTTTCGAATTGCTGGAGAAAACGTCCACTATTTACATGATAAAGGATAGGTATCCCGTTATCTTCACAATATCTATATACTTCCATCATTCCAGGATCATCTAAAGGTAGTTGAAAAAAATTATCATAAAAAAAACCGTGGCCATTGTAAAGTTTCAAACCCTTAGCACCAGCAGCCACAAACTTCTTTAGCTTCTCTAGTTTATCTTCATCATGAGGGTTAATAGTACATAAAGCAATAAACTTATCTGGATATTGCTTGCTTATATTTATTATCTCTTCATTATTCTTATCGTATTCAGTAAATCCATATTGAGGATTTAGATAAAAAGTATACTTAGAAGTCCCCAGCATAATCATCTTTTCTATCTGACAATCCTCCATCACCTTAAGAAGGATAGGTAAATTACGAGAGGACTGAACATGTTCGTGGGCATTTATAATCTTAAAATCTGCTCTTCTCTCTCTGAGGGCTGGATCGATTTCAGCGATGAGAGATGAAGGTTGATTATCTATCCATAAAGGCAGATAACCCATCTGTCTGAGATACCATAAAAACATTGCTGCCAACAATATAATTATTATTACGTAAAACCACAGATCGCTTTTTTTCGCTCTTTTTGTTATTTCTTTTGTGCCAATACTAGTACTGGCACTGGCTTTTTTCTGAATCATTCCCTCTAATTCACCTCTGGAATTAATAACTAATATAAATTATAACCTATTTCCCCTTAAACTCCAAAATAATTTTATCAACAAATGTAAAAAAAAGTGCCAGGCACTTTTTTTTACATTTATGACAAATTTGGTGCCGGGATCTTCTACAAATCCCCTACAAAATCTTGAATTATTATAGATAAAATAGTATACTTTATTTGTTATGGTGCGAATAAACAGAAAAGAAATTGAGTATAAAAATGCTTTTTACCATATAATAGCAAAAGGAATCGATGGGGTAAACATTTTTGTCGATAATGTAGATAAAAATAAATTTTTACAACTTCTACAAAAAATGGTAAACTCTTACCATATTCATCTCTTCTCTTACGTGCTTATGGATACTCATTTTCACCTCCTGGTCAGAATAGAAGAAGAAAACCTTTCTGAAGCTATGCAATTTTTGAATTCATCTTATGCCCACTGGTATAATATTAGACATATCAGAAAAGGTCATTTATTCCAAGACCGCTATAAAAGTTATCTTATCCTAAATCCTCTTTATATGTATAGTGTGGCCTCTTATATTAGCCTAAATCCGGTAGAAGCTGGATTGGTAGATTCTCCTGAAAATTATCGCTGGAGTAGTTTTCGGTATTTTCTTCCCACTCCAGATAAAACGATTCCTCCTTGGTTAAAGGTGGATGAATTTTTAAAACTTTGTCAAACTAATTCAGATAATTTTGTTAATTTTGTAAAGGATAATAATCCCAAAAATCATACAGAAAAAGATCTCCAAAATTTTAATAACATAACTTTGGATCATACCTCAAATGCAAATACCCAAAATTATCTTCCTAAAAGTATAGAAAATATATTAGTTAAAGTTAAAGAACAAGTTGGGGATATAGAAACTAATAGACGCTTAAAACATTTACTTGTTTACCTATTAATAAAAGAGGGTTATAGAATAACCGATATAGCAAATTCTTTGAACCTTACCCGACAGAGTATTTTGGGAATAAATAGAAAAATTCAAAAAAAATTAATAAATGACCACTTTTGCCAACTTTTACTAAATCGAATCAAGATGAGCCTATTTACATAAAAACGGAAATGTAAAAAAAGGTGCCAGGCACCTTTTTTTACATTTATGACAAATTTGGTGCCTGGCACCTTTTTTTACATTGGAGAAAAAATGAAAAATAAAATATTTTTTTTTATTT
>CAYTKP010000005.1:0-42986 GCA_964438695.1 uncultured Atribacterota bacterium
GTTTCCAAATTTCTCTGGCTTTTACTGGCATAAAAGGATAAATTAAAATAGTAGAGAGACGTATTGATTCAGCTAAATTATAAAGAATAGTTGACAATCTTTCCTTTCCTGAATTATCGCGACCTAATATCCAGGGTTCTGTTTGGTCAATATATTTATTAGTCCTTCTTATAAATTGCCAAATAGTCTCTAAAGCTGTATTGAGAGCCAAGTTATTCATTTGAGTGTAATATTTCTTAATAGTCTTTAAAGCAAAATTTTTTAATTCTATATCATTTGCTTCTCTACTTGTTCCTGGATAAGGAATTTTTTTATTAAAATACTGAGTAATCATTGCCATTGTTCTACTTACTAAATTCCCCAAATCATTTGCCAGGTCATAATTTATTCTTTTAATTAATAAATCTTTAGAAAAATTACCGTCTTGTCCAAAGGAAACTTCTCTCATTAAAAAATATCTAAATACATCAGCTCCAAATTCTTTTGCCATTTCGTAAGGATCTACCACATTCCCCTTAGACTTTGACATTTTTTCGCCCTCTATTGTCCACCAACCATGCGCAAATACCATCTTAGGTGGCTCAATTCCAGCAGCCATTAACATAGTAAACCAAATAACTGTATGAAATCTTAAAATATCTTTACCTACTAAATGGATATCTGCAGGCCAATATTTTTTAAATTTTTCTTCGTCTATATCATACCCTGCAACTGTTAAATAATTAATCAATGCATCATACCAAACATAAATTACATGGTTATTGTCAAATGGAACATCTATTCCCCATTGCAAACTCTTCTTTGTCCGAGTAATACTTTGATCCTTGAGCCCACTTTTAATGAAACTTACAATTTCATTTTTCCTAACTTCTGGTTGGATACATTCAGGATTATTTTCAATATAAGATAAAAGTTGTTCTTGATATTTAGACATTTTAAAGAAATAACTTTCTTCTTTTATCTTTTCTATTTTCCTCCCACAAGTAGGACAGGTTTTATCAGTCAACTGGGTTTCAGTCCAGAATGTTTCACAAGGAACACAATACCAACCCTCATATTCATCTTTATAAATATCACCTTTTTTGTATAATTTATTGAATATTCCTTGTACTACTTTAATATGCCTCGGCTCAGTTGTACGAATAAAATCATCATACTGTATGTTTAGCAAAGGCCAAAGATTTTTAAATTTCAAAACCACTTTGTCAACTAATTCTAAGGGAGTTAGATTTAATTTTTCTGCAGAACGGGCAATCTTTTGGCCATGTTCATCTGTACCTGTTGAAAAAAGCACATCATAGCCAGATAGTCTCTTGTATCGAGCAATAACATCTGCAGCTATAGTAGTATAAGCATGCCCAATATGAGGAACATCATTTACGTAATAAATAGGGGTAGTAATGTAAAATGTTTTTCTTAATAAATTATTTTCTTTCATAATCATCCACCTTTCAATTTTGTATAAACTACTAAATTAAAAATCTAAAACTAAAAAGTTATATCGCTCACTTAGTTGTTTAGTTAGCTAATTAGCTGGTTTAATGCTAATTCATTAGCTAACTAATTCTGCACGATATGTTATATTTATTCTGTCTTCTATCTTATTTACGAGATATAATTCACGAGATACAAACTTGACTTCTGGTTTCTGACATCTGACTTCTTCTTTTCTTACTATACGACGCTACCCGCTAAACCTTATCCACTGTCTTTTATCTCCAATAATTTTTTATATATAATATTTTTTGATATATTTAATTTTTCTTGTGCTATTTTTATTATTTCTTTATTAGAATATTTCTGTAATATTAATTCTTTTAAAAATTCTTCAATTATCTTGTCCCTTTTCATCAAATCACTTTCATCGTATTTTTCCCCTCTTGTATTTCCCTCAACAATTAAGGTAATTTCACCTTTTATCTCTCTATCTTCAAGTACTTTTAGAATTTCACTTATTTCACCTCTTAATACCTCTTCATACTTCTTGGTTAGTTCGCGAGCTATAACAATTCTTCTATCTCCCCATATTTTTAACATATCTCTAAGAGTTTTTTTAAGTCTATGAGGGGTTTCGTAAAAAATAAGAGTCCTATTTTCACTTTCTATTTTACCAAAATATTTCTTTCTCTCGGTGCATTTGCGAGGTAAAAAACCTTCAAAAATAAAGTGTTCTGAAGGCAAACCAGAAACCACTAAAGCTGTTATCACGGCAGAAACACCAGGTATAGGAATTACTTTTATATCATTCTTCAAAGCCAAGTTTACTATAAAATATCCTGGGTCGGAAATCCCAGGCATCCCTGCATCAGAGACTAATGCAATCTTTTGACCATTTCTTATTTTTTCTATTAAATAGGGTGCTTTTTTAAATTTGTTATATTCGTAATAACTGGTAACTGGTGTATTTATCTGATAATGGCTTAATAATTTTTTAGTATGTCTTGTATCTTCTGCAGCAATTAAATCTACTTTTTTTAAGACATTTAAAGCTCTTAAGGTGATGTCTTCTAAATTACCGATAGGCGTTCCACAAATATATAAAGTTCCTTTCAATTGATTATTCTTCTTCACCCTATTTTGTTATCTCCAATTTTTTATCATTTTTTGAGAAATAAAGGAGGTTCTATTTTTAATTCTTCTTTCCCACCCTTTATTCCTTCTAATAAAACTAAATTTGCCTGTTCTTCTAGACTGGGATGGATAAATTTGATAGATTTTGGTTGAATACCATATTTTTTAAGGGTAACCACTACCTTTATTAGTTTAGTGCTTTTATAAATTAAATAAATCCTCCCTTTATTTTTTAGCAAATAATTGCTCGCAGAAATTATATCTTCTATATTACACTTAATCTCATGGCGGGCAATAGCTTTACTGCTTAAAGGATTAGTTTTTCCGTGCCCCAGAGAAATATAAGGAGGGTTACTTATTACTACATCAAATTGACTATTCTTAAAAATTTTATTTATACTTTTTAGATCTTCTTGAATTATAGTAATATGGTTTTGTAATTTATTTAATTCTACGCTTCTTTTTGCCATATTCGCTAATTCTTTTTGGATCTCAATACCATAAATAGATAGCCCTCTTTTTCTCCCAAACAATAGAAGAGGAATTATCCCACTACCCGTTCCTAAATCTATAACTCTTTCATAGTTTTTAGTTTTTATAAAATTTGCTAATAAAATAGAATCTACAGAAAAACGGTAATAATCCCTTGATTGAATAATCTTTAATCCTTTATATCCTAAATCTTCTATTCTTTCGTCACTATTAAGTCTAATCATATTCATAATTTGCAAATAATACAGTATATAGCAGGTAGTGTTTATAGTATAAAATTAGTTAGTTAATTAGCCAACTAACGGTTTTAATAATATCTATCATGGAATATAGTAATACATTATATCATTTGTTATCATTGCCAACTGTATTCTCGTTTTTATTATTTATTATGCTTTTTTCTAAGTCTTCTTCAGAAATTTTTATTCTCTTTTTCACTCCTCTTTCTTCTAGTTCAATAATAATATATTTCTTTAAAATATTTATCTCTAATACCTTTCCTATGCCTTTTTCAGTTTTTAGGTCTTCTCCTATTTCCGGGTATTTTTTAAGAGTCTCTTTGTAGAACTCGGACTCGTAAGCTAAACAACACATTAATCTTCCACAAAGACCCGAAACTTTGGATTGGTTAAGGGAAATTTTTTGTACTTTGGCCATATTTATATGAATAGGTTTAAATTTTTGAATGAAAGATGCGCAACACACTTCTCGTCCACATATCCCTAAGCCACCAATCATTTTAGTTCCGTCTCTTACCCCAATCTGTCTTAATTCGACTTTGGTTTTAAATGTTTTCACCAAATCTTTGACCAGTTCTCTAAAATCTACTCGATGCGAAGAAATGAAATAAAATATTATTCGACTTTTATCGAACAAATATTTAGCATGTACTAATTTCATAGGTAAATTGTGTTTTTTAATTTTTTCTCTGCAGAGATTTAGTGCTTCTATTTCTTCTTGTTTTATTAATTCCCATTTTTTTAAATCTTCTCTATTTGCTTTTCGAATTATACCTTTAAGTGGTGTCTCAACTTCGTTGTTTTTTATATACTTATAAGGAATCGCTACTTTACCCAAATCTAAACCTATTGAAGTATTTACCAAACAAAAATCTCCTCTCTTCAACTTTAGGTTATTATTAATTCTAAAATAATAGATAAAATTTGTTTTCGAAAATTTTAATCCTGTTACTCTAGGCAATGTTCTACACCTGCTATCTTTAAATATAATCTTTCTAAAATAAGATGTTTGTTTATATTTCTTTTCATAAATTCTTGAATTTGTTCGATATAATCCAAGATATCAATTAACATTTCCCGAGAATAAACTTTTGATTTTTCTTTGATAATTTTAAGCTTATCTATATTTTTAATATATTCCTGAATTCCTAATTCTTTAACTAACAAAATATCGTAGTACCAAAACAATATTATGTCTAATGTTTCTTCTGTCTTATTCATCTCTGTTAATATCTGTTCCATATTTGTAAATAAATTATCATTATATTTTCCAGGTAAAATTAAAGTCAAGTAATCTAGTATTTTTTCTCTTCTCTTAAAATATTCTTTATCTGATATCAATTTTAATGCTTTACTTATACTTCCCTGAGCCAATTTAGAAATTAATTTTGCTTTATCTTTTTCTATATCTACCTTATTTGACAAAACTACCTCCATAATTTCCAAATAACCTATCAACTTAAATTTTATTAATTGACACCGGGAAACTATTGTAGGCAAAACAGAATCAAGCTTACTGCAAATTAAAATCATTATTGCATAATCAGGTGGTTCTTCAATAGTTTTTAATAGGCAATTCGAGGCTTCGAGAGTCATTGCCTCTGCGTGATCAATAATATATATTTTTTTTCTATTTTCAAAAGGTTTCAAATTAATCTCCCGTCGTAATTCTCTTATTTGTTCAATTCTTATTGAACCTTTAATTGGTTCTATTATTTTTAGATCTGGAGAACACACTTTATTAATCTTGTTGCAGGAACTGCATTTTTCACACACTTCAAAATCATTACTTAAATTTAAACAATTTATAGCCTTAGCAAACTCTATAGCAGTATATTTCTTCCCCACTCCATCGGCTCCCATAAATATATATGAGGGGAATATTTTATCCTCCTTTAGAGATTTTAATAATAAATCAACAGCTTTTTCTTGTCCTATAATATTTTTAAAAGACACATTTATTACCTCTTATGTACTATCTTTGATTCTTTCATTTACGATTCCCACTATTTCTTCAAATATCTCTTCTTTACTCCTGTTAGCATTAATTATTCTAATTCTTTCCTCTTCTTGCAATAACTGATAATATCCATCTCTAACTCTTTCTAAAAATAATTGACCATCTATGATTTTTTTATTGATAAATTCTTCTTCAAATCGTATTTCACGAGAATTACTAAAACTAGTTGACCTTTTTAACCCCTCCTGTGGTTCAATATCCAGAAAAAAAGTTATATCTGGAATAGCTTTCCCTATAACTAAATTATTAAGATAGTTAATAATTTTAAGATTTATACCTCTTCCATAACCCTGATAGGCAGTAGTTGAATCACAAAAGCGATCTGATATTACTATTTTCCCCTCTCCTAAAGCAGGTAATATTACTAATCTAACATTTTCAGCTCGGGAAGCTAAAAATAATAACATCTCTGTTTTATAATCCATGCCCTCATTTTTCTGATCAAGGAGGATTTTGCGAATCCTTTGTCCTATCTTTGTTCCACCTGGTTCTTTTGTGAAAACAGAGGAAATTCCTTTTTTATTTAAATAATTGTAAAGCATTTTTGCTTGAGTAGTTTTACCACAACCCTCAAGCCCTTCAAAGGTTATAAATATTCCTTTTTTCATTTTCCCTTATTTACCTCAGTTTATAAATTAGTTGACAAATATCAACACATCGCGAACTAAATAACTTAAAATGTTCTATACTGACCTTAAAAAGTCAGCCATGCTACCCTTATACCCGCGAAAGCAGATAGGTAAAAAACATAATTAAAAATATTTTTACCGTAAAAACGGGAATAAAACACTTTTTCTACATAGCATACAACGTAAAAAATATAAATCAATAGATAAAATAATGCATTTATGTTCTATTAAAATTGGAGCTATAGCTTTGCGTTTTGCTATTTTCGTTTTTCTCAATAAGTAACCGACAGATGTCAGTTAAGGTTACTATTCCTACTAATTTCCCTTTTCTAAGAACAGGGAGTCTCTGTATTTTGTTTCTAATTAGTAGATCAGCTGCTAAAACTTCGTTATCATCCTCATCTATGGTAATAACATTTTTCCTCATAAATTCATCAATGGGATGCTGGGAATATTCTTTTAATTTCTTAGATAATTGAATAAATTCAGAAAGAATAGAATCGCTGCTTACAATTCCTAAGTAATTTGGTAAAGTAGCTTTGATTACATCATGTTGGGATATAAACCCAATAACTTCTTGGTTATGGTTTACTACTGGCACACCACTTATTTTATGTCTAGATAAAATTTTTATCAAATCTACTAATTTACAATCAGCTATTACACTAGTAACATCGCGAATCATTATATCCTTTATTTTCAAATTAAAATTTCACCCCTCATCCTTCATTTTTATATTTTCTTAACATTTACGCACTTCAGGCATTTTTCTACCTCTTTTCTGGAATTAAATTCCTCTTCCTCTCTTAAGGCACTTGCTAAAGCACAAGCCATCGAAAATTCAATTATCTCCCTAAAACTTTTATCTTCTTCAGCCAAAGCAACAGCAAATCCTGCGATTAAGGCATCACCTGCTCCAATTAAATTGACAATTTTACCGTAAGTAGTTTCTGCAAACCATAATTCATCTTGGGTAGCTATTATATCTTTCTGCAGTTCCAAAGAAACTATTGCAATTTCTGCTCCTCTTCGAACAACTTCTTTTGCGGCATTGATGGCATTTTTTTCTGAATCAATTACTATTCCAAAAACTTTGTTACTTTTTCGAATATCAGGCTTAGCTAAAAATGGCTTCCCCTCTAAACCTTTAATAAATGGTTCCCCAGAAGCATTTAATATGGTTTTTACCCCCCTTTCCTTGGCTATATCAATTAAATTTGCATAAATATCTACCGGTGTTCCTCGGGGTAAGCTCCCTGACAGTGTAACTATGCTACTTTGAGACATAACCCTATAAAAGATTGAATGAAACATTTCTAAATCGTATTCGGTAACTTGTGGCCCAACTTCACTAAGTAGAGTATGTTGACCAGTTTTTTTGTCCCAAATAATTGTATTAGATCTGGTTTTTTCCTCAATATGCCAAAAATTGGTAGTAATACCTAGTCCTCTTAATTCTTCTTCAATGATTCTCCCTCGACCTCCTCCTAAAAAACCAAGAGCGATAGTCTCTCTACCACATCCCCTAACCGCCTTGGATACATTTATACCTTTACCTCCTGAAGTTACTTGAGCATTATGAACTTTGTTGTATTGATCTAATTTTAAATTATTGACTTCTAATATCACATCTAAAGCAGGATTTAAAGTAACTGTGGCTATCATCTTTTTTATCCCTTCCTTTTTCCTAAATTATAAGTTATTCTTTAATATTTTTAAAATTATAGCTTACTTACTTTAATATATCAATCTTTATAACCTTATCTCGAGATTTGGCACTAATCTGCTATTCATTGTCCACCAATATGCTATCCAATAAACCTTTTAAATAATTTAATTAAGATAACTCCGCAAATGAAACCACCAATGTGAGCAAACCAAGCTACTCCTCCTCCTGCACTAACAGCCAAAGAAGATATACCATATAAAAATTGGTATATTATCCAAAAACTCAATACAACAACTGCTGGTATTCTAACTAACCTTATAAAAAAACCAAAAATAATTACGGTAGTTACTCTTGCTCTGGGATAAAGTAGTAAATATCCCCCCAATACTCCTGCTATGGCTCCACTTGCTCCCACCATAGGCACTGTAGAATCTGGGTTTAAAATAATTTGAGTAAAGGCAGCAATTATTCCACAAAAAATGTAAAAGATTATAAAATTTCTTCTACCTAAATAGTCTTCTACATTATTTCCAAATATCCATAAAAATAGCATATTCCCCAACAAATGAATTACACTACCATGCATAAACATAGAAGTAAATATGGTTAAGTATATGGGTGAAGGACCTGGAGGAAATATATCAGTATAATGAGTAATCTCAAAAGGTAATAGTCCCAATGAATATATAAGCTCAGTAAATCTCTCACCAAAAGATGCTTGGTAGAAATATATTATCGTATTTAAGGTAATTAATGCCACAGTAATCAAAGGAAACTTTTTGGTAGGCACATCATCCCAGATAGGAAACATAAAATAATCACACCTTTAATTAATTGATTTTCGAAATCAAGATTAGACTATAGACATTACGCTATTAACTAACGAAAATATTATAGCATAATTTAATACAAGTATAATAGTATATTATGAAGAAAATAAAAGATGGGAGGTAAAAGCTAAGTTTGTATTTCGTATCTCGCAAATTATTTACCCTAAAGAATTAAGGAGTTGGTAGCCATAAACAGAATCTATAGTATTATTGCTTATTAAAAATCTTTAGCAATAAGTAATAGGTGATGAGCAATAAGAGTAAGCGCTCGAAACTATAAAAACAGGTTACTTGCTATATATTACATATCAAATAATCTAAGCAACAAATATTAATTGGTAAATTGGGGAATTGGATGATCAGTGAATCTATTTATTGGTCGATTGGAGAATCAGCTAATTGACAAATTGCTTAACTTATTTTACTTTGAATTCATCAGGGGTTTGATCAATTAAATTGAAATAATATAATATTCTTTTAACAATTCTTTCTGAAGCTTTCCCATCTCCGTAAGGATTAATATCTCTAATCATTTTCCGATATCTATCCCTATTGTCTAATAACCCCCTTACTTCTTTAACAATTCTTTTGCCATTAGTTCCGATTAATTTTACTACTCCTGCTTCAACTGCTTCAGGCCTTTCTGTTTCATTTCGCAATACTAAAACGGGTTTCCCCAAAGAAGGCGCCTCTTCTTGTATGCCACCAGAATCAGTAAGTATAATATAAGATTTACACATTAAATTTACCATATCTTTATAATCTAAAGTATCGAGAAGCAAAACTCTTCTTCTATTTTTCAAAATTTTATTAACATTTTTTCTAATCTCAGGATTTTTATGAAGAGGAAAAATTACCATTAAATCAGGGTATTCCTCGATGAGTTTAAATATAGCCTGGCAAGTCTCTCTTAATGGTTTTCCCCAATTTTCCCTTCTATGCATAGTCACTAAAATAAATTTTTTCTCAACTATTTTCTTTTCTCGTAAGAGAGGCTCATTAAAAATATAATTTTCTTTGCTCATCAAAAATAAAGAATCAATAACTGTATTTCCACTTATAAAAATATTGTCCCTTTTAACACCTTCCGTAAGCAAATTTTGACAGGATTTTTCAGTTGGAGCAAAGTGAAAGTCAGCTAATACACTGATTAAGTGACGATTTATTTCTTCTGGAAAGGGGTAATATTTATTATTGGTTCTAAGGCCAGCTTCAATATGAGCTATCTTTATTTTTTGATAAAAAGCAGCTAAGGCACCGGCAAAGGCAGTAGTAGTATCACCCTGCACCAGTACCATATTTGGTTTTTCTTTCTCTAATATTCTTTCAATGCCTAAAAGACTATTCTTAGTAATCTGCGACAATGATTGTCTATTTTCCATAATCCCTAAATTATAATCGGGGGTGATATGAAAAATCTTTAACATCTGATCTAACATTTCACGATGTTGACCAGTAACTATAATTTTTGGATCTATTAGATGAGGATATTTCCCTATCTCATAGATTATAGGAAACATTTTTATAGCTTCAGGGCGAGTTCCGAATATTATTGCAAGTATTATTCTATTCATAACAAATTTCAACTACTCCTGCTTCTTTTAGTAAATTTCGGGCTAATTCATCTGGATATTTTTCTTTATAGATAACCTTTACTATTCCTGAATTTATAATCATTTTTGCACAAGTAACACACGGTTGGTTAGTGCAATATAATGTACTCCCCCGAATACTAATACCATATAATGCAGCCTGGACAATTGCATTTTGTTCAGCATGCAACCCTCGGCACAATTCTTGCCTTTCTCCAGAAGCAACTTTTCTCTTTTCTCTCAAACAACCTACTTCCAGGCAATGAGGTAGTCCTCTGGGAGCCCCATTATAACCAGTAGTAAGTATACGCTTATCTTTCACAATTACTGCCCCAACTTTTCTTCTTAGGCAAGTAGAACGTTTTGCTACTAATTCAGTTATTTGCATAAAGTATTCATCCCAAGAAGGTCTGCTCATAAACTAAAATCTCCTTTAACCATCCCTAAGCCTGCTCTTAAAATAGCAATAACTACCATATTCTTTCCAGAAATTACTTTGCTTTTTTGCTCTCGCAAGGGCAGTTTCAATTTCAATCTCTCTTAACTTTATTCCCCTGGTAACTTCATAAGCCATTAGATTAGATAGCTCATCTACTAATTCTCTAAATTCTTTTAATGGGATATTTTATCCCTAATTAGAGTTAATTTGTGCTGGATTAACCGAAATTCTGAATTCTGCCTGTTTGTTTTTTGCTATATACCATATATACAATATACTCAATACTAATCTATTTATAAATTTTCTTTTCTTTTTGCTTAATTTTATTTATACGATTAATATGTCTTTTTTCTTTGCTAAAATCGGTATTTAGCCATACTTTAACTATTTCTCGAGCCAAGCCTATACCAATAACTCTTTCTCCTAAGGTTAAAATATTCGCATCATTATGTTCTCGAGCATTACGAGCAGAAAATACATCATTACAAAGAGAAGCCCTAATACCTTTTATTTTATTGGCAACTATCGACATTCCTATCCCTGTTCCACACACCAATATTCCTTTATCAAAATTTCCATTTTTTACTTCGTTAGAAACTTTAAAACCTATATCGGGATAGTCAACCGGTTGTTCGTTATCACATCCAAAATCGGCATATTCTATATTCAACTCCTCTAAATATTGTTTTAGATGCTCTTTTAATTTATACCCACCATGATCACTTCCCAAAGCAATTTTCATTATTTTTTCACCACCATTAATTATTATTTTTTTTAATAATTATATCGGCAATTTTTTCCAAATTAACTTTCAAATCGTTTGCTATGATTCTGTAAAAATCAATAGGCTTACCAATTGGATCACTTATATCGTATTTTTTGTCTTTTTTTTGAACTTTATTAAGATATTTTCTTTGACTGAATTCTTTTACAAGGAAAACTTTATTTTGAGCAAAAGGATATCTTATTTGGATGTATTCTTGGTGTTCACTTGCCATAACTAAAATTAAATCAGCCTCTTTAACTAAATCTTCTTCTAGTGGCTGAGATTTATATTGAGAAATATCTATTCCATATTCTAGCATAACTTTAATAGCCTCATCAGTGGGCTTCATTCCTGGAATAGCCGAGATTCCTGCAGATTGGATATTATATCGATAATAATTTTTTTCTTTTTCTTGTAATATCTTCTTGAACATACCTTGAGCCATAGGGCTACGACAGGTATTTCCAGTACAAACAAATAAAATTGATCTAATCATTTTAAAAATCCTTAATATATTCATTTCGCTACCAGCTATAACCAGACATCTGGGTACGAAGTATGTATTTTTATTTACAATACGCTATTACTACTCTCTCTATGTTAGAATAGTCTCTAAAAATTTCAATATTTTGTTTAAAATCATTTTCTTTTAGAATTAATTCTTTCACCTTCTTTGCCTGACCAGCACCCACTTCTAAAGCTACAAAACCATTCTTTTTTAAAAAATAAGAGGCTTTTTTAACAATTTTTCGATAGTAATCCATCCCATTAACACCACCACACAAAGCAATCTTTGGTTCTCTTTCCCTTATTTCAACTGGCAAAGATTTAAAATCCTCTAAGCTTATATAGGGAGGATTGGAGACAACTCCATCCAAACAGTTTTGATCTATTTTCTCCCTTAAAGGTTCAAATAAATCTCCTTGTATGAATACTATTTTATCTTCACAATTATGTTTAAGGGCATTTTTAGATGCTAATTTTAAACTTTTTTCAGATATATCAATAGCATAAATAGTAATATTTTTTATATATTTTGCCATGCTTATGGCGATTATTCCTGAGCCTGTTCCTAAATCAGCTACCCTTAAATGCGAATCTGGCTTTTTATTTTTTAATTTTTCAATAATTTTTTCCACTAGAATTTCGGTTTCAGGTCTAGGAATCAAAACTCCTTCTTCAATAAAAAAATCCATTCCCATAAATTCCTGATGTTTGGTAATATATTGTAGAGGAATATTTTTTAATCTTTTTTGAATTGCCTGTTCTAATTCCCTTCTCTCATTATTGCTTAATATCTTATCAAAATTTAAGTATATTTCACTCCTTTTCATTTTTAATAGATAACTTAATAATATTTCTGCTTCTCCTGATGAATTAACAATTTTAGCGGTTTCAAACCATTTACTAATGTATCGTAAAGTTTGTCCTATAGTTTTAAACTTATCCTTAGTTTTCCCCATCATTTAAGTCATCACTATTCGTTTTTAATTTTTCTGATAAAGCATTTAATAAATTATCTAAATTTCCCTCTAATACCTCTTCTAAATTATGTAAAGTCAAATTGATGCGATGGTCAGTAATTCTATTTTGAGGAAAATTATAAGTTCTAATCCTCTCACTTCGATCCCCCGTGCCGACTTGTTTTCTTCTTTTTTGGTCAATTTTTTCGTGTCTCTCTCTTTCCATTTTATCTAAAAGTCTTGCCCTTAATATTTTTAGGGCTTTTTCTTTATTTTTATATTGAGACTTCTCGTCTTGACAGGTAGCTACTATTCCAGTAGGAATATGAGTGATTCTTACCGCAGAATCTGTAGTATTAACACTCTGACCTCCAGGTCCAGTAGCACGAAAACGGTCAATCTTTAAATCGTTCGGATTAATTTCCAGCTCTATTTCTTCTACTTCTGGCAATATGGCTACTGTAACAGTCGAAGTATGTATTCTACCACTTGACTCGGTTATGGGAACGCGTTGTACTCGATGCACTCCGCTTTCATATTTTAGTTTCTTGTAAACATCTTTTCCGGTTATGTTAAATATTATCTCCTTGAACCCCCCAATCTCAGTAGGACTAGAATCCATTATTTCAGTTTTCCAGCCATTTGCTTCGGAATATCGAGAATACATTCGGAAGAGATCACCTACAAAAAGTGCTGCCTCATCACCACCAGCGCCAGCTCTAATTTCCACAATTATATTCTTTTTATCGTAAGGGTCTTCAGGAAATATAAGTTCCTTTAATTCGATCTCCAAATTTGTCTTTTTCTTTTCTAATCTTTCTAGATCTTCCCTTATTAGTTTTTTAAATTCTATATCTTTTTCTGCTTCTAACATTTTTAAATTTTCTTTAATTTCTTTCAATATTTTCTTGTATTCTTTATATTTTAAAACAGTTTTAGAAATTTCGGAATGTGTTTTTGAAAATTGTTGAAATTTAGATTGATCGGCAATAATCTTAGGATCAGAAAGCAAGATATTTAATTCTTCATATTTTTTTTCATATTCTTCCAATTTATTAAACATAATAAATACACCACTTTTTACTTTATAATTTCGTTATATTCAGGGAGTACTCCTCGTAATGCCTCTATCGCAACTTCTAATTGACTATCATCAGGCTCTTTTGTGGTAAACTTTTGAAACCATAGTCCTGGGGCAACTGCCCATTTTACTAAAGGTATAGCCATATTTTTCGCCGATAATTTTAATATTTCGTATGATAAACCAGCTATCAAGGGAATTATAGATACCCGATATACTATCCTTAAAAGCAAAGTTTGTTTGCCCAATAAAGAAAATATTAAGATGCTTATTACTAAAACAATAAAAATAAAACTTGTTCCACATCGAGGGTGCAAAGTGCTATATTTTCTCACATTATCTACCTTGAGCTCCTCACCTGCTTCATAGGCATATATTACTTTATGTTCTGCACCATGATACTCAAATACTCTTTTAACTTCTTTTATCCTTGATATAAAATTTAAATAAAGAATAAATATGCTAATCCTTAGCATTCCTTCAAATAAATTGTATATAATTAAATTGGAAAGATATCTATCCAAATATTTGGCAATTGTTGTAGGGAGAGCTATAAAGAAGATTGTAAATAATCCAAAAGCAATTAATATTGTAAAAAACATTTCTATACTATTTAATTTTTCTTCTTCCCCTGTAGCTTGCTCTGCAGAATAAGTTAATGCCTTTAGACCAAGAACTAATGATTCGATTAAATTGATTATCCCTCTAAAAATAGGCCATTTAAGAAATTTTAACTTGTTGGATAAAGAACTCAATTTGCCTATTTTTGAAACTATTTCTTTATTGGGTTTACGCACTGCGATAGCATATTTTAAAGGAGATCTCATCATTACTCCTTCAATTACTGCTTGACCACCATAGTTACAGTCACCATTTCTCATTTTTGCCCAGTTACTCCTCTTCTCTTATTTTTTGACCAAGGTTTGCCACAAGATAATTCTCCTTCAGGACAAGGTCCAGAAACGCAAGGAGGACCAGCATCTTCAAACAAAATTGGCGCAACTTTTCTAACTTCCTTTAACATATTTATCGCAACTTCTCTAATCTCCCATTGGGCCCTATTACAACATCTTAACTTAAAAATATGAAGTAATTCTCGAGCATTTGCAGTTATTATTATTTTAGTTGCGACTGCCTGTGGCAAAATATATCTGGCATCTTCTGCTTTTATACCATTATCCATAAAAAGACGATAAATTTCATCTAATTTATTTACAGTATCAGTAAATATTTTATTTAAATTATCATTCTTTGCAATAGATTCTGGTACAATGTATGGAAACCCTTCTTTTTTTATTTTAACATATCTTTGACTCTGTTGAGAAAAAGATGCAAGCCGATGTCGTACTAATTGATGAGAAGTAATCCTGGATATATCTTCTATAGCAAAAGTAAAAGTGGCATGTTCTAAAACAGAATAATGCCCTAATTTTATTATTTTCCTGATCAAGTTTGATATTGAATCTTCAGTAAGTTTTTCATTCAATTCTTCAATGCCAGATGCAGAATAACATAAACGTGCTGATTGAGCGATAATTTTTTCAGGATTTTTAGTATAATTTATAAGTTTAACTTTCACAGAATTAATCTCCTTCAACTAAAAACTTAAATTGAAAAACAAAACTATCCTGGTTAATTAACGTTAACGCAATACTCAATACAATTCTACTCCTTAGGAACTACATGGCATCTTCTACACCTTGCCTCGTAAGTTTCCTTTGCTCCAAGTAATATTGTTGGGTCACTATATTTAGCAGGCTTCCCATTTATAATTCTTTGTGTTCGGGAAGCTGGATTGCCACAAACCATACATATTGCCTGTAATTTAGTAATATATTCGGCTATTGCAAGTAACTTAGGCATTGGTCCGAAAGGTTCACCTCTAAAATCTTGATCTAAACCAGCAATAATTATTCTTTTTCCCTCATCTGCGAGTTTTTGACATATAGATACAATATCATCACTATAGAATTGAGCTTCATCAATAGCTATTACTTCCGTATCTGGATCTAATTTTTCTAAAAGCTCTTTAGGCTGACTAATATTAATTGCTTTGATCTTACTACCATTGTGAGAGTAAATATACTGAATTGCGAACCTGTTATCAATAGTTGGCTTAAATACTTGGACTTTCTTTTTAGCAATTTGAACCCTATGAACTCTCCTTATCAATTCTTCACTCTTTCCACTAAACATACTTCCACAAATAACTTCAATCCAGCCAACATTTTTCTCTTTTTCCATTGTTGGCACACCTCCTCAATAATTCCCGCATATAATTATGTCTCACAAAAAATCACAAAAAAACAGAGCTTTACGGAAGCTCTGTTTTTATTATCCCCCTCTAAATCCTCCTTGTTTCTATCTCAAAAGAAAAATAAATTTTAATTAATTTTCTTCATTTTTTAAATTATATTTTCTATTGAATCTTTCTACTCTTCCAGCGGTATCAACAATTTTTTGTTTACCAGTAAAAAATGGGTGACATGCAGAACATATCTCTACTCTCATATTCTCTTTAGTCGAACCAGTTTCGAAGGTGTTTCCACAAGCACAAGTTATCGTAGACTTTCCATATTTGGGATGAATACCTTTTTTCATTTTCCTAACCTCAATCTTTTTTATTTAAATTATTTTTTAATAAAATTCTTAAAAAATTATAGCATAATATTATGTTAACGTCAAAATAACAATAATTTTTGATAACTTTTTATCAAAAATATTAAGTATTTTGGTTTTTAATAGAATCTAAAAATTCTTGATTGTTTTTGGTATCTTTTAATTTATTGATTACAAATTTTATTGCTCCCAAAGTAGGTTGAGAAGATAATGCCCTTCTTAATACCCATATTTTTTGTAAGCTACCTTTTGGTATCAACAACTCTTCTCTCCGTGTTCCGGATTTTCTAATATCAATTGCTGGGAATATTCTATTTTCTGAAAGTTCTCTGTCTAGTTTCAATTCCATATTACCTGTTCCTTTAAACTCTTCAAATATTACTTCATCCATCTTGCTCCCCGTTTCTACCAAAGCAGTAGCCAAAATAGTTAAACTTCCTCCCTCTTCAATATTTCTTGCTGCGCCAAAAAATTTCTTAGGCCAATAAAGAGCGCTCGAATCAACTCCCCCTGATAATGTCTTCCCACTTGTAGGAACATTTTGATTATATGCTCTTGCCAATCTTGTTATACTATCTAGTAATATAACTACATCTTGTTTTTGTTCTACTAATCGTTTAGCCCTTTCCAAAACTATTTCTGCCACTTTTATGTGATTGTCAATAGGCTGATCAAAAGTAGAACTTATCACCTCTGCCTTCACTGATCTTTGAATACCAGTTACTTCTTCTGGTCTTTCATCAATCAATAATATAATAAGATTTATCTCTGGATAATTAGAGGTAATACCGTTTGCAATCTTTTCCAACAAAATTGTTTTCCCTGCTTTGGGGGGAGAAACAATAAGACCTCTTTGCCCTTTCCCAATTGGAGCAAATAAATCAATGAGTCTAGTTGATAACTCATCTGGTCTATGTTCTAATTTAATCATTTCTTCTGGAAATAATGGGGTAAGGTTCTCAAAATCTATCCGCATTTTTGCTAATTCTGGATCCTCATGATTAATTGCCTCAATTTTAAGTAAAGCATAATATCTTTCCCCTTCCTTTGGAGCTCTAACTTGTCCTGATACAAGGTCACCATTACTAAGATTAAATCTCTTTATCTGAGAAGGAGAAATATAAATATCATTCCCACTAGGTAAATAACCTCCAGTTCTCAAAAATCCAAAACCTTCACCCATTATCTCCAAAATGCCCTCAGAAAACATATAGCCTTCCTTCTCTGCTTCTGCCTGCAATATTTTAAAAATTAGATCCATTTTTCTAATTCTAGAAAAATTATTAATCTTATATTCTTTAGCAATTTTGCACAAATCACTTATCTTTTTTTCTTTTAGCTCAGTTAATAACAAATTATAAAGCCTCCTTATTGATTATGATCAAAATTAGTAATAATAACAAAATTATCAGAAGGGTAAACTCCTTCTAAAAACCTCTATTTTTATTATTTCTTTTCGTTTTATGCGATATCATTTCTGAACCTAGCAAATTTGTTAAAACTTATTCCTTATTTAAACTTATACCTCTAAAAGAAGTTAAAGAATATTTATCTTAGGAAGGACATTGGATTTTCTTTGAAATTCCGATACTTTGAAATAGCAATTTAAAGTAAATAAAAATATATTTGGAATTCTATTAAAAATAAAAAGAAGGCAATAGAGGAACTATTCTTCAATTATTTAATCATTTATATTTAATATTTTATCACTATTACCTAAATAAAACAAGTATTTATTTTATTTTTTTAGATGTTTTTGCACCAACTCATAGTCACTAATCTTATCTAGATCTATCATTATTTCAGGATATGAAACAATAACTGCAATAGACTTATAACCAACCAAGTTTGATACTTTTTCTTCAATTTCATCTAAAGTGATAATTTTTAATAAATATTTTAGCACAAATTTAAAACCTAATATTTTAGCCCATTTCCACATAGCTTTCCTATTTTCAAATAATTCTTGAATCATTTTTTTATTTTCGTAAAATATTTCTGGTTTAAAAAATATAATATTTCCCCCACAAAATGTGCCCTCTTTAATTTTCACATAAGTTCTTTGGGCTTCTGGATATTTTTTTATAATATCTTCTTTCTGGATAATAGGATATCCTAAATGAGCTTTCTTCTCCAAACATTTTTCTATAAATTCATCTATAGCTTGGGGAGAAATCAAGGGAATGTCAGAAGTTAAAATCAATAAATCTTTATTTGTATTAAAATATTTAATGCCTACCTCTAAATTATAAAGTATGGAATTTCCTGGTTCTATAATTTGCTCAACTTTTTCTCCGATATAAGGGTAAAGCTCATTTTTTGGGCCAACCACTAGTATCTTATCTATATTTTTTGACTCTTTTAAAGCATCAACAATATAGTCAATTATTGGTTTCTCGTTTATCATAATCAAGGCTTTATTTTCTACATTAGTAGCTACTTCCAAAGGACCTCTTCTCTTTGTGCCAGCTAATATCATAGCATTAAACATTTTTGGCCACCTACCTTTTAACTTAAAATTCATAATTTATTTTCCGATAATATGCAACGTTTAACCCAACTGTATTCTATTCGCTAAACACTGGACACCCTACCTTATATCACTATTTCTCTGAATGATACAATTCACGAGACTTATTTCCGTGAAACATATGCTCGCGAAACCTGTCCCCGTGGAAATGAAGAACAAGCAGCGAGGATACGAAATACGCAATACTTATCAGGCTTTTAATTTCTTTCCTTTACCCGATACGGATTCTTTAGAGCTGCCTTAATAAATTCCCTAAATAAAGGATGAGCTCTATTGGGGCGTGACCTAAATTCTGGATGAAATTGAACACCAACAAACCATGGATGATTCGAAAGTTCGATAATCTCTACTAAATTCAATTTATGGCATATCCCGCTAAATTTCATCCCGTATTCTAAAAATTTTTCTTGATAAAAGTTGTTAAATTCATATCTATGACGGTGTCTTTCGTAAACTATCTCTTCTTGGTAAGCGTCATAAACAAGTGAATTCTTCTTTATTTTACAGATATAAGCACCTAATCGCATAGTACCGCCTTTATTTTTTATAGACTTTTGATCTTGCAGAAGATCGATAACTGGGAAAGGGGTATTAAGGTCAAATTCTGTACTATTTGCCTTTTCTAATTTAATTACATTACGAGCAAATTCTATAACTGCACATTGCATGCCTAAACAAATTCCCAAAAAAGGTATTTTATTTTCTCGAGCATATTTTACAGTTTTAATTTTCCCCTCAATTCCTCTTTTCCCAAATCCTCCAGGAATTAATATTCCTCTTATTCCTTTGAATATATCTTTAGAAGAAGAGCTTTTTACTTCATCAGAATCTATCTTTTTTATCTTTACCCTGCAATTGTTTTCTATTCCCCCATGGAGCAAAGCTTCGGTAATACTTATATAAGCATCTTTTAAGCTAACATATTTCCCTACTACTCCAATATAAATTTCTTTTTTTGGATGATAGATCTTATTTAATATTGTTTTCCATTCTTCCAAATTTGATTCGCCACAATCTAAATTTAATAATTTTATTATTAATTCATCTAACCCTTGTTTTTTAAATATCAAAGGTATTTCGTATATAGATTCCACATTGATTGCTTCAATTATCCCTTCTTTTTTAATATCACAAAATAATGAGATTTTATTTTTTACCTCTTTAGAAAGTTTCGACTGAGAACGACAGATTATTATGTCAGGTTGGATACCTATTTCTCTTAGTTCTTTTACACTATGTTGAGTTGGCTTAGATTTCAACTCTTTAGCAGCTTCAAGATAAGGAACAAACGTAACATGAATATAGAGAACATTTTCTTTTCCAATATCCTCTTTAAATTGTCTTATTGCTTCTAAAAAAGGTAGACTTTCAATGTCTCCAACGGTACCCCCTATTTCAACAATTACAACATCTACTTTTTCTTTTCCTATTTTGCTAATATATCTAATACTCGCTTTAATCTCATCAGTGATATGTGGTATTACTTGAACAGTGGCTCCTAGAAAATCTCCCCTTCTTTCTTTGGATATTACCGATTTGTATATCTTGCCGGTAGTAATATTATTATTTTTAGTCAAATTTAAATCAATAAATCTTTCATAATGGCCTAAATCCAAATCAGTTTCAGCTCCATCTTCAGTAACAAAAACTTCACCGTGCTGATAGGGATTCATAGTTCCGGCATCAACATTAATATAAGGATCTATTTTTTGAATAGAAACATTTAAACCCCTGCTCTTTAATAATCTTCCGATAGAAGAAGCAGATATACCTTTACCTAAAGATGAGACTACCCCACCTGTAACAAAAATATATTTCGTCATAAATCTCCTCTTTTAATTATTTATTAAATTAGTTGTTAGTGAATAAAACTAGCATAGAGTATACACAGTATGTATACGCTCTACGCTAAACGCTATAAGCTATAATAGAAATACTATTCATATTGCAAAACTATAATTTGGTCATTTTTGGGTAGTGTATCTTTTTTAATTTCTAATTCACTTGATTCTAATTTTTTTACATTGTCTTTATTTGAAAGAAAAGGTTCTACCGGATCTATCGAGAACTTAATAGCATCTGTCTTATAATGCATAGGAATAGTAATCTTAGGTTTTATATCGTTTACAATCTGGGTAGCTTGTACACTATCTATAGTATAAAATCCACCCACTGGAATAAAGAGAATGTCCACTGAACCAATTTCAGTTAATTTATCTTGACTCAAAATATGTCCTAAATCACCCAAATGACATAAATTCAACCCATCGGCTTTAATCACAAATATAGTATTAGGCCCTCTTTTAGATCCGTAAACGCTATCGTGATATGAGGGTATTCCTCTAAATTCCATTTTGTGTGATTCTCTTTTTATTATTCCTTTAAAAACTACTGGTCTGCCTTTTACTCCTCTTACATAGTTGTGATCGAAATGTTCATGACTCACCGTAACAATATTCGCCTTAATTCGAGGTAATTTATAACCAAGTGTTTCATCAAAGGGGTCAGTAATAATTTTAATTCCTCTTTCATTTTCAATTAAAAATGAAGAATGGCCTAACCATTTTATTTTCATTATTTATTACCTCCTTAATATCATAATTATTATGGCTTAACAGACTTATTTATACCATATATTAAAACATTTCACTAATTATCTTTTCTAATCTTTGTTTAGCTAATTCAGGTTTAAAATTTAATATGATACTACCCATTTCAGTTGTTTGTAATATATTAAATGGTTCCAAAGAAAGTATTTTTGCTGTTTCTTCAATCTCAGATTCTGCCACCTTTTTGGATTCAAAATGCTCTGTAAATTTTTGGTTAATGATCTTAGTTAATGATTCTAAATTGAGATATAATTTTTTACCGTTATTTTCATTTAATACCCTAATCATAATATTAATTAATTTTATTTTATAATAAATTGATTCTCTCTTTTCAATCAATTCATTTATATTATTTTCAATAGTATCATTGTCCAAAAATATTAATTTTAAATCGCTTAAAGAAAAAGGTAATCTATTATGTTCTTTTATAAGACTATCTAACCATCTTAATTCGAATAACACAACCTTGTATTCTTCTATCTTTTTATTTAGTTTTTCATAATTAAAATCTGTAGAAATAATTATGGAAAAATCTGCTTTATATTTTTCTTTAGCCTCTTCTAATTCATCCCAAAACTCATATTTTTGTATTCTTTTACTCTGGTTATCCAATAGCTTACCATCAATAATTAGATTATAAGTCTTATAATCTAAGTGTGCCTTTGCTAAAATAAAAGAAGCTCTTCCTTCTGCTACAAGAGAAGTTTCATATCCTAGAAAATTAAATGCTTTTTGAATTAATTTTTTATATTTTCTATTATCTTCAGTCTTTATAAGTTCAATTTTTAATTTTTCAGCATCACTCAGCCAATCAAAAAGCCCCCAGAAATTATTTTTCTCTTCAGCAAATCTGGAATCCCTTTTTAGAATATCTGCAATATACTTATAAAACAAATTGCTTCCCTTTGTTTCGACTTCCAATACTCTTTCACATATTTCTTTAAAAGAGAGGGGGCGCCCTTCTTTTTCTAAAGCATTAAATATCTTTTCACCTAAATCTTCTTGCGGTTCAGCAAGGGTCTCATTTTCGGTAACTAAAAAATATTTCCTTCTATCATAATCGATTAAACCAATAAAAACAATATCATTAACTTTTAAATTCTTTTTCCTATACCAGTCTTTTAAACCGATTATACAATTTAGTTCATTATTTACTAACGCTTCAATTTCGATGCCCTCTTTATCGATAAAGGTAATTTCAATAATTTTTTTGTCTTTGGGGAAGAAAGGTCTCATATAACTAGTTAAGAACATAGTGCCGTCTTTTAAACAATAACTGGTAAGAGAATATTTAATATTAGCATCTTTATATTTCCATTTAACCAAACCCCATATCCCTCTCTTTGTTCGTATAAACCTTTTATCTCCGCTCATAGATGCATTTACTGTATAATAAGGTTCTTTTACTTTTAAGGGTTTTACTTTTATTAATTCTTCTGTAATTTTTCGATAATGCAAGGGTTTTTCATGTTTACTCAATATTTCGTAAGCAATATCAGCAACTGATTTATGTTTCATGGCACTAGCCCCCATCAATCAATTATTTAATTCCCCTATTCGACAATACTCCAATTCTTCAATTATTAATTTTTAAGCTTTGCATTAGATAAGTATAAAAATATATTAATTCTGTATAATTTTCGCTTTTAGAAAACACATTACATTTATTATAAACACTTTTTTTAGTATTTTACAAACAAATTAATAAGAAAGTATCAAGTATCGAGTTAAATAATTTTTTAAAAAGTATATCTTTTAGTGTGCGGATCGAATTTACTAGTTACTTTTCACCTATTATATAATCTATACGTTAGAATGCAAGATACTATTCACGAGACTTGTCCCTGTGAAAATGGGGATATGATATACGATTATTATTTATATTTTTTCATTAATTCCACATATCCCATTGCATGGTTTCTTAAACCTTCTATCTCTTCTTCGGTAAGGTTTCTAACTACTTTAGCTGGTATTCCCATAGCCATTGTATAAGATGGTATTTTAGTTCGGGGTGTTACTATTGCTCCAGCACCAATAATTACCCCTTCTCCTATCTCTGCCTTATTGAGCACAACTGCTCCCATTCCAATTAAAGAATTATCTCCAATCCTACAAGCATGGAGCACTGCATTATGACCTACGGTAACATTATTTCCTACTACGGTGGATATTCCTATATCACAATGAACTATACTACCATCCTGGATACTTGTATTTTCTCCTATGATAATAGAAGCTATATCACCTCTTAATACCGCATTATACCAAATGCTGGCATATTCTTTTATTATAACCTCTCCAATTATAGTAGCATTTTCAGCGATAAAAGACTTTTCATCTATTATGGGTTTTTTCCCTTGAAAATTTAATATCATTTTCTTACCTCCAAAACTGTTTTAATTTTTTCAGCTATTCTCATACCAAATCCTGGTATTTTTCTTATCTCATCAATAGAAGCATTTTGTATTTCTTCTAAACTTTTAAAATATTTTAATAATAATTTTTTTCTTTTTATCCCAATTCCGGGTATAATGTCTAATTTTGAATCACACAATTTTTTATTTCTGATTTTTTTATGATAAGTTATCGCAAATCTATGAGCTTCATCTCTAATCCTTTTAACTAAAAAAAGAGCCTCCGAATCAGAGGGTAAAATTATGGACTTATTATCTCCGATTTTAAATATCTCCTCTTCCCTTTTAGCTAAACTTATTATCGGTAACTTTATATTTAGTTTATTTAATATCCTATTTACAGCAACAAGTTGACCCTTTCCTCCATCAATCAAGACTAAATCGGGTAACTTTTTCCCTTCAGACAATAATCTTCTATATCTTCTTTCGGTAATCTCTTGTAACATAGCATAATCATTAATATCCTTAACTCTTTTTACCCGAAATCTTCGATAATCATTTTTTTTGGGCCTTCCTTTCTCAAAAACAACTAAAGAGCCAACGGCTAATTCTCCTTGAATATTGGATATATCAAAAGCTTCTATTCTTTCTGGTAATATCTTCAAATTCAATTTTTCTTTTAAATCATAGATTGCTCTTTCTCCCATCTTAATTTCATTGTCTTCCACCTCTTTTATTTTTTTTAATAAATATCCATTTTTATTTTCTTTGCTATTAAAATATAATTTTGAACTGGCTAATATTTCTTCAATTGACTTTATTTTATCTCTTATCTTTGCTGCTTTTTCATAATTTAATTGGTAAGATGCTCGTTTCATTTCTTGATAAAGCCGATATAGTAATCTTTTTTGTTTTCCTTCTAAAAATAGACAAACCTCTTTAACTCTCTTTTGGTATTCACTTTTACTAATCATATTGGCACAAGGTCCTGAACATAAACCTATTTGATAATCTAAACAAATTTCAGTCTTTGCTAAATTTCTTTTTCTGCACCCTCTAATTTTAAATATCTTCCTTAATATTTTTATAACTTCTCTAGTAGCATCTGCGTTAACAAAAGGACCAAAGTATATTGATTTATCATTTTCCCTCTTTTGGTTAACTTTTCTATAAAACAATATTTGTGGAAATTCTTCTCCCATAGTTATTTTGATATAGGGATAACTTTTATCATCTTTGAATTGGGTATTATAATATGGGCTGTTATTCTTTATCATTTTACTTTCTAATATAAGAGCTTCAGTTTCAGAAGAAGTGGGAATATATTCAATATCAACTATTTCTTTAATCATCTTACTTATTTTAGGGGATAAATTGGAAATTTTGCTAAAATATGAAGAAACTCTACTTTTTAAAGAATTGGCTTTGCCAATATATATTATCTTATTTTCTTTGTTTTTAAAAAAGTATACTCCGCTTGTATCAGGTAATTTCTTTATCTTTGATTTGATGTTCATAGTTTGTCAATTCTCCAATTTACCAATTTACCAATTGACCAATTATATTAGTTATCCAGTTGCCCCATTAACCAGTTTAGCAGTTTAAATTAATTAACCGATTATTTTTTTAATCAGTTAACTGGGTAACTGACTAACCAAGTAACTAATTTAATGCTTTCTTTAAAAATTCTCCGGTGAATGAATGGCTATCTTGGGCTATTTCTTCGGGTGTACCCACAGCTACAACTCGTCCACCTTCTTCTCCCCCACCTGGACCAAGATCGATAATATGATCAGCTGACTTTATAACATCTATATTATGCTCTATTACTAAAACGGTATTACCAACCCTAACTAAGCGATCTAAAACATTCAATAGCCTCTTTACATCATCAAAATGCAATCCAGTAGTTGGTTCATCTAAAAGATATAGAGTCTTCCCGGTACTTTTTTTGCTAAGCTCCTTTGCTAATTTAACTCTTTGCGCCTCACCACCAGATAAGGTAGTAGCTGATTGCCCCAATTTTATATATCCTAACCCTACATCATATAAAGTCTTTAATTTTCTCTTAATCGAAGGAATTGCCTTAAAAAATTCTAAAGCTTCTTCTACAGTCATATCTAATATTTGAGCTATATTTTTACCTTTATACTTTATTTCTAAAGTTTCTCGATTAAACCTCTTCCCCTTACAAACCTCACAAGGAATATATACATCAGGTAAAAAATACATCTCTATTTTTACTATTCCAGCGCCTTGACATGCTTCACATCTTCCTCCCTTTATATTAAAACTAAACCTTCCCGCTTTATAGCCCCTTATTCTGGCTTCCTTTGTCTTGGAAAATATTTCTCTAATAGGAGTAAAAGCCCCAGTATAAGTAGCAGGATTTGAACGTGAAGTTCTACCAATGGGTGATTGGTCAATGATTATTACTTTATCAATATTATTTATACCCTCGATTTTATCATAATCGCCAGGGCAAACCCTACTCTTGTAAAGTTCCTTAATTAAAGCTTTATACAAGGTTTCTTCAACTAAAGTGCTTTTTCCTGATCCAGATACACCAGTTACACATGTAAAGGTTCCTAAAGGGATTGATACATCGATGTTTTTTAAATTATACTGACGAGCTCCAATGATTTTTAAATATTTACCATTTCCCTTTCTTCTTTTTAAGGGCAGATCAATCCTATCCAGATGACTTAAATATCGGCCAGTAATAGATTGGGGGTTTTTCATTATATTTTGGCAGGGTCCTTTTGCTACGACATAACCTCCATGAATCCCAGCACCAGGTCCAAGGTCAATAATATAATCAGCAATCTTCATTGTTGCTTCATCATGTTCAATTACAATTACTGTATTCCCTAAATCTCTTAATTTCAAAAGGGCTTGTAAAAGTTTAAAATTATCCTTTTGATGTAATCCAATACTCGGTTCATCTAAAATATATAGTACTCCAGTCAAACTTGAACCAACCTGGGTAGCCAAACGAATCCTCTGATTTTCTCCACCAGCTAAAGTAGAAGAGGGTCGAGATAAAGTTAAATAATCAAGTCCCACATTAATTAAAAAGCTTAACCTACTCTTAATTTCCTTTAATATCTGGCCAGCAATTGCTATCTCTCTCTCACTCAATTTTAAATTTTCAAAAAAATCATAACTTTTTTTCACTGACCACTCGGTAACATCGGCAATTGAAAAACCATCGATAGTTACTTTTAAACTCTCTGGACGTAGCCTTTTACCATTGCAAGAAGGACAGGTCCTAATGGCCATAAATTTTTGTATCTCAGAACGGATATACTCTGATTTAGTCTCTCTATATCGCCTTTTTAAGTTATTAATTACCCCCTCAAAAGAATTCTCATGTAACCAGTAAGTATTTTGTTCATCATTCTGATATTTAAAAGGAATTTTAATTTCTCCTGAACCATATAAGATAATCTCTTGATATTCAGGTTTTAATTTAGCAAAAGGAGTATTAAGACTAAAGCCATAAAAATCAGCTACCCCCTTTAATATATGATACAGATATTTTCCTTTTACTTCCCCCCAGGGAGCTAATGCTCCCTGTAAAATAGATTTACTTTTATCGGGAACGATCAGATCAGGATCAAACTCCATCTTAAAACCTAATCCACTACATTTTGGACAAGCACCATAAGGACTATTAAAAGAAAAGATTCGAGGGGCAATCTCAGGTAAATTTATTCCGCAACGAGGGCAAGAAAAATATTCACTAAATATTCTTTCATTTCCCCCTTCTATACCAATGATAACTATTCCTTCACTTAAAGTTAAAGCAGTCTCTATTGAACTGGCTAAACGGTTTTTTATTTCTGGTTTTACTATTAATCTGTCTACTACTACTTCTATATTATGATTTTTGTATCTATCTATTTTTATCTCATCTTCTATTTCATAAACCTCTCCATCAACTCTTACTCGAACAAATCCTTTCTTTTGGATATCTTCCAATATTTTTTTATGTTCTCCTTTTTTAAAACGTATCACCGGAGCTAAAATCTGTATTTTCTTTCCTTTAGGCAGGGTTAGAGTTTGATCTACCATCTGTTCTATAGTCTGTTTACTAACCTTTTGACCACACTCTGGACAATGAGGTATCCCAATCCGAGCGAATAATAACCTTAAATAATCATAAATTTCTGTTACTGTGCCAACTGTTGAACGAGGATTCTTACTAGCCTTTCTTTGATCAATAGAAATAGCCGGGGATAGACCTTCAATATAATCTACATCTGGTTTTCTCATCCGCTCCATAAATTGGCGGGCATACGAAGATAGAGATTCAATATATCTTCTCTGGCCTTCGGCATAGATTGTATCAAATGCTAAAGAAGACTTGCCTGAACCACTCAACCCAGTTATCACAATTAATTTATTTCGGGGTATTTCTAAATTGATATTTTTTAAATTATGTTCTCTTGCTCCTTTAATTATTATCTTAGTCTGGACCACTTATTAATTCTCCTTTAAATTAGCCTATTATACCATTCCCGTGAAACCTATCCTCGATCTGATCGGAAAATGAAAATCTATTTTTTTCTTATTTTTCACTTCTGAATTTTCACTTTCGTAGGAAGGATAGAGGAAAATCGGCTTTTGTATTTCGTCTTCTTTCTTCTCTGACTATATGCTATACACCATCTATCTATTTTTAAATAAAATTTTTTCTTTCTTTAATCTCTTTATCTCATCTCTTAATAAGGCAGCTCTTTCAAAATCTAAATTCTTTGCTGCTTGTTTCATCTCTTTCTCCAAAGAATTAATTAATATTTTTAAACTATTTTGATTTGAATATCTTCCTCTTTCTTCTCTTATAATAGAATTTTCTTGAAAATTATTTAAGTTAGTAACCAAACTGAATTCTTGTATCGGCTTAATTATGGTTTGCGGAATTATATTATGTTTTCTATTGTACTCTATTTGTATCTTTCTTCTTCGATTGGTCTCTTCTACTGCTCTTCTTATTGAACCCGTAATATTTCTACAGTATAAAATAACTGTCCCATTTATATTTCGAGCAGCCCTTCCCATGGTCTGGATTAATGAAGTCTCTGACCTTAAAAAACCCTCTTTGTCCGCATCTAAAATAGCTACAAGAGATACCTCGGGTAGGTCCAATCCCTCTCTTAAAAGATTTACTCCGACTAAAACATTAAACTTACCCAATCTTAAATCTCTTAAGATATTAATACGTTCCAGTGTATCTATTTCTGAATGCAGATATCTTACTTTAATATTAATCTCCTCTAAATACTCTGCTACATTTTCTGCCATTCTCTTAGTTAATGTGGTTATTAATATTCTTTCTTTCTTTTCTGTTCTTTTTTTAATTTCACCTATCAGACTATCGATCTGGTTTTTTGCTGGTTTTAAGACTACTTCGGGGTCAACTAATCCAGTAGGTCTAATAATTTGCTCAACCACTTGCTCACTTTTTTCCAACTCATATTTTGCTGGGGTAGCAGAAACAAATATAACTTTTTTCATATATTTTTCAATTTCTTTAAAATATAATGGTCTATTATCATAGGCAGAGGGTAAACGAAATCCATATTCTACCAAGCTATCTTTTCGGGATTTATCGCCAGCAAACATCCCTCGTAATTGAGGGATAGTAACATGTGATTCATCAATAAACATTAAAAAATTAGATGGGAAATAATCCAATAGAGTAGCTGGCGGCTCTCCTTCTTTTCTTCCACTTAAATGGCGAGAATAATTTTCAATTCCATTACAATAGCCCACTTCTCTTAGCATTTCTATATCATATCTAGTTCTTTGTTCTAACCTTTGAGCTTCTAATAATTTTCCTGTTTTTTTTAAATATTTTAACCTTTCTCTTAATTCTTCTTCAATGGATAAAATTGCCCTTTCTAATTTATCTTTGGTAGTAACAAAATGTTTTGCGGGATAAATTATCAATTTATTTTTTTTATTTATAATCTTTCCAGTTAAAGGATCAACCTGTGAAATAGCCTCTATTTCGTCACCCCATAACTCTATACGAAAGGCATATTCTAAGTAGGAAGGAAATACCTCTATTACATCTCCCCTAACTCTAAAACATCCCCGGTGAAAATCTATATCATTTCTTTCGTAATGTATATCTATTAGTTTCTCTAAAATTTTATCTCTATCGCAAACCTCATTCTGATTAACTATCAATACTAAATCTTTATAGTCTTCGGGCGAACCCAAACCGTAGATACAAGATACACTGGCTACAATAATAACATCATCTCTTTGAAATAAAGAACTAGTAGCAGAAAGTCTTAATCGATCTATCTCATCATTTATAGAAGAATCTTTTTCAATATATGTATCAGTGTGTGGTATATAAGCCTCCGGTTGATAATAGTCATAATAACTTACAAAATATTCCACAGCATTATAAGGAAAAAACTTCCTAAACTCACTACATAATTGAGCAGCTAAAGTTTTATTATGGGAAATTACCAAGGTAGGCAACTGAACTTCTTGGATTACATTGGCCATAGTAAAGGTCTTTCCTGAACCAGTAACCCCAAGTAAAGTTTGATACCTATACCCCTTTCTTATACCCTCTACCATCTTTTTTATAGCTTGAGGTTGATCACCTTGAGGAGAATAATCCGATACCAATTTAAAATTCTGAGCCATTCATAACCCCTTTTAATAATTATAAATAAATATAATTCAATTCATAATTTAAAACATATTTTTATCCTTAAATAATTATACACTTATTATATGATTCTATAAAGATTTATTTTGTATCCTGCATGTCCGTTTTTAAAACTAGTCGTTAGCTTAATTTATAAAGCAAATTGGGGGGAGACAAATGGATAGAGCATCTTTTTTAAAAGGAATAAATGAATTAGTAAATATATGCGGGCACAACTTTCCTTATGAATTTTAGTTATACATTGAAAATTTTTATTGGTATTAAGGAGTGATTTTGTGGTAAATCTATCTAATCTAAAAATAAATCTACAATTTTAGAATTATCAACATCTACCAAACCTTTATTAGTTATTTTAAAATGAGGAACAACTTCTAAGGATAAAAAGGCAATACTCATAAAAGGATTATTCACTACAACTCCCAAATCCTTTGAAATCTTATAAAGGGAATCTAATTTCTCTTTCACTTCTGAGAGAGGTCTGTCAGACATTAGCCCCGCGATAGGCAGTGGCAAGGAATCTGCTATTTTTTCATCTATTGATATTGCCAATCCGCCTCCCATTTTAGCGATAGCTGCCCCAACATTCAACATATCCTTATCATTAGTGCCGATAATTATGATATTATGTGAATCATGGGCAACAGATGAACCTAAAGCTCCTTTTTTAAGACCAATTCCTTTAACCAAACCTAAACTTATTTTCTGAGAAGCATGATGCCTTTCTATTACCGCAACTTTTAGAATATCACGTTTTATATCAGATACCACCCATCCATTGTTAATTCTGGGGGCTTCTATATCAATTTCAGTAATAATTTGATCCGGCAGTATTTTTATCACTCTACATCTATTTCCTTTAACTGGAATTTGGAAATCCTCAGGATATAACCACTTAATATTGACTGAACTTCGGATAGGCACATCCAAAGTTTTTGTTATTATCTCCTTTAATTCTCCATTTTCAGCAACCAATTCTCCATTTTTAAAAACTTTAAGTATATTGAAATCTTCGAAGTTATCAAAAACAACTAAATCTGCCGTATACCCAGGAGCAATAGCACCTAAATTTCTTAATCTAAAATATTCAGTAGTATTAAGGGTCGCCATTCTTATAGCTGTAACGGGATCAATACCGCCCTTTATAGCAGTGTTAATTATATAATTGATGTGCCCTTCTTCTATTAGGTCTTTTGGATGCCGGTCATCACAACAAAAGAAGCATCTTCTGGAATTCTCTAAACTTACCAGCGGCAAAAGATCATTTAAATTTCGAGTGACAGAACCTTCTCTCAACATAATATACATACCTAATCTTAATTTTTCTTGAGCTTCTTCTACTGTAGTACACTCATGATCAGATCTTATTTGGGCAGAAATGTAGGCACAAAGATCTCTCCCTGACAAATTAGGTGCATGACCATCAATACATTTATCAGTAGAAACGATTATCTTATTCAAAACTTCGGGATCTCTTTTCAACACTCCAGGGAAATTCATCATTTCTCCTAATCCCAAAACCCATTTTTCATCTAACAGCGGATATAAATCGTTTACTCCTAAATTTGCTCCCGATGTACCTAAAGGCGAAGCGGGGACACAAGAAGGTAACATCATAAAGACGTTTAAAGGAGCATATTTGCTAGATTCTAACATATATCTGATACCCTCTAAACCTAAAACATTGGCAATTTCATGAGGATCTATAATTACCGAAGTTGTTCCTAAAGGTACTACGGTGTTGGCAAATTCTGATACCTTTACCATTGAACTTTCCAAATGAATATGTCCATCAATAAATCCTGGGCAAAGAAAATTATTAGATATATCTATTATTTTATTAGCATCATACCCTTTTCCTAAACCAACAATCTTGTCTTTATAAATAGCAACATCGGTAGCATATATTTCTCCAGAAAAAACATTTATTATCTTTCCATTTTTTAATAATAGATCTGCTTTTTCCTCTCCTCGTGCAATCTTAATGGTTTCCGAAAGACGCATTAATTACCACCCTTTTCTTTAGCGTAAAGTGAGTAGCGTGTAGGGTATTATATACGAGAATGACATTTTACCTTTCTCACTGCCTGCCCACACTTCTACTTTCTATAGTCTATACTGTATCCTAGTTCTGTGATATAAGATTCTGCCAAATTTTTTTTACTTGTTCTCTTGTTTTATCCAACGAATTGTTATTATCTATCACATAGTCAGCCATTTCCACTTTTTGTTTGATGGGTATTTGAGATTTTATTCTTTGTAGGGCTTCATCATAGGAAAAATTATCTCTTTTAATTAATCTCTTTATCTGCTCATCTTCATCTATATATACAACTATTATCTTATCCATTAATCTATCTATCTTTGTTTCGTAGATCAAGGCAGCATCTATTATTAATATTCTTTTCTTTTCATCTTTATAAGTGCTATTTTTTACTAAATCAATTTCCCTTTTTATCACCTTTATAATCTCGGGATGAGTAATTTCATTCAGTTTTCTTAATAACCTTTGATCATTAAAAACAATTTTCCCTAATTTTTTTCTATCTATATTTAATAAATCCTCTTTTAATACCTCTTCCCCAAATAATTTAATAATTTTTATCCAAGCAGTCTTGTGAGGTCTAATTACACTATGACCAAGTTTATCAGCATCTATAATTTTAGCACCCAAATCTTTAAACATCTTAGCCACTGTAGTTTTACCGCTTACAATCCCTCCGGTAAGGCCAATAATTAATGCCATGATTCCTCCCTTAATAGTCGTTAGTCAGAATTAGTTTTTTTATTAAGCTCATAATCATTTTACTAATTTCATCAATTTCATTCGGTAATTTAGCAGTTTCCTTATTTTCAGAATTCCCAGTCGTAAAGCGATAACAATTTAAGTATAAGGTTCAGCACAACTCCCCAGAGAAATAAATAGGAATTGTCTATATCCTTTATTATGGAACCTGGCAAACTCTTCCCTTCTGTTATATTTGAAGGAATTGAAACAGCTGACCTTTTTAGCTGACTGGTTAATCCGTATATTTCTCCCTTGGGAAAATTCTTAGTTATTTTATTATATACATCTTCAACTACTTCTATGCTTCCTTTCCATATATTTAAATCTTTATAGCTTTTTATCTTCATATCATAATTTAAATTTTATTATTTTCTCGACCTTTTTACTAAATACTATTCACTAATTAAGTTCTGCCCAACTATTACCCGTCTTTAAATTCACTTTTAGGGGAACAGAAAATTCAAAACTATGCTCCATAATATCTTTTACAAAATATTTTACTTCTTCTACTTCAGTTTTATAAACTTCAAATATCAATTCATCATGAATTTGAAGAAGTAGCTTAGTTTTAAGCCCTTTGTTCTTTAACAGCCTATTAATTTTAATCATTGCTAGTTTTATCAGATCTGCCGCACTGCCCTGAATAGGAGTGTTGATAGCTATCCGTTCATTAAACTCTCGAATACTTCTATCTGGGCTATTTATACCATCTAAATATCTTCTCCGATTTAATAGAGTAACAACATAACCCCTTTTTCGGGCATCTTCTTTTTCTCTTTCAATATATCTCCTTACCCCCTGATATCTTTGGAAATAATTATGAATATATTTTTCTGCTTCTTCTCTGCCTATTCCAAGGTTTCGGGCTAATCCATAACTACTCATTCCATAAATAATTCCAAAATTTATTGTCTTAGCCATTCTTCTCATTTGCTCGTTAATTAAATCCTGATCAAGGTCAAATATCTCCGCAGCAGTATGAATATGAATATCTTCATCATTTCTAAAAGCAGTTATTAAACTTTCATCCTGGGAAAGATGAGCTAAAATTCGTAATTCAATCTGTGAATAATCAGCCGATAATAGTACAAAATCTTCCTCAGGAATAAAAGCCCTTCTTATTTTTCTACCTATTTCGGTCCTTATAGGAATATTTTGAAGATTTGGTTCGCTGCTGCTCAATCTTCCCGTGGAGGTGATAGTCTGATGAAAGGATGTGTGTATCCTCTTTGTATAACTATTTACTAAAAGAGGTAATTTTTCTATATAAGTATTTTTTAGTTTACATAATTCTCTGTATTCTAAGATAAAAGATACTACCTTATGTTGTGGAGCTAAAGTGTTAAGCACAAAAGAATTGGTAGAATAACCTGTTTTGGTCTTTTTAATTACTGGTAATTTCAATTTTTCAAAGAGTATTTTGCTTAACTGCTTTGGAGAATTAATATTGAATTTAGTTCCCGATAAATTATAAATATTCTCCTCTAACTCTATTAGCCGAAAATCCACTTGCTTAGACATTTTTTTTAAAAAATCAACATCTACTTTAATTCCATTAATTTCCATTTCTGCTAATATCTTCACTAAAGGCATTTCGATTTTTTTAAACAAAGAAATCAATTCTTTTTCTTTTAATTTTTCCTCTAAAACTTCTTTTAACTTTAAAATATTTTTAGCATTTTCACAAGCATTTTCTGTGTATTCGAAAGAATTCTTATTATTTTGTTTTTCTTTATTTTTCAAATATCCTAAATATTCCCAGAACAAACTATTTAAATTATATTCTTCTTTTGAAGGATTCAGCAAATAAGCAGCAATCATAGTATCAAAATTATCGCCCTTTAATTCAATTTGATATCTATTCAAGACAATAAAACTAGGTTTAAGATCATGTCCTATCTTTATAATTTTTTCATCTTGAAAAAATGGGCCTAATTGTTTCAGGGCTACATCTGGAGAAAGATACTTAAGTCTTTCTATTAAATTTAGGGGAGAGAACGGTATATAAAAAGTTTCATTATTTTTAAAACTTATAGCGATTCCTAAAATTTGGGAAGAAACATTATTATCAGAAGAAGTTACCAAATAAAAAGAAAAATATTTTTCCTTTTTAATTATCTTGACTAACTCGTCCAATTTCTCTTTGGTTTCAACTAAATTATATTTTATTTTTTTGTTTGCTTGATTAGTTTGAGGAGATACTTTTTTCACTAAATTTTTAAACTCTAATTTATTAAATATTTTCCATAATTCTCCATAATTTGGAGATTTAATCCGAAAATCATCAAAATTATAGTCTATGGGCACATCGGTTATAATTGTAGCTAATTTTTTACTCATCAAAACTTGCTCTTTGTATTTTATTAACCGTTCTCTTAATGATTTTTTAGATATTTTATCAATATCATCAAATAGATTATTTATGTTCCCATATTTTTTAATTAAGTTTATCGCTGTCTTTTCTCCTATGCCTGGAACTCCAGGAATGTTATCAGAAGAATCTCCCTTTAATGCTATTATGTCTACTATTTTATCAGGTTTTACTCCATATTTATCTCTTATACTTTCTTCATCATATACTTTAACTTCCGTTATTCCTTTAATAGTAGTTATTACTTTGGTGAAGGGAGAAATTAGTTGGAAGATATCTTTATCACCGGTAACAATTAAGGTACTATAATTTCTTTTTTCTGCCTTTTTTACCATTGTCCCAATAATATCATCTGCCTCATACCCCTCTTTAGAACAGATAGAAATATTGTAATTACGAATAATTTCTTCAACCAATGGAATTTGAGTCACTAGTTCATCGGGCATCCTCTTACGATGAATCTTATAATCTTCAAATTCTTTATGACGAAAGGTGGGTTTAGATGTATCAAATGCTACCACAATATAATCGGGTTTTTCTTCTTCTATTAATTTTAATAATATTATAGTAAATCCATATACTGCATTTATAATTTGTCCATAAGAAGTAGTCAATCGGGGTAAAGCATAAAAGGTCCGATAAAGTAATCCTTGCCCATCAATTATAATGAATTTTTTCATATTATTTGGAACCTACTTTTCTTTCTATAAATTTTTCTTGACAATAAATATGAGTTAACTTATAATTTTTTTACAAGAAAGATATGATACGCCGAAGTGGCGAAACTGGTAGACGCACTGGACTCAAAATCCAGCGAGCCTTTAAGCTCATGTCGGTTCGACTCCGACCTTCGGCACCACTTTCTCGTATCTCCTTGTTCGTATCTTGTATCTCGTTTTCTAGCAAATAGCTTAGAGTTTTCCTCTTTTGTCACTGCGTTCTTCACAATGACAAAAAAGTAATCTATACACCTCTACTTTTTTGACTACTAGATTTTATTCTCTTCACGCGATACGCGATACAATTTTATTCTGACTCCTGGCTTCTGAATCCTGAATTCTTTTTTTACTATATGTTACCCTCTAAATGCTATAATGCGAAATACAATTCACGAGATACGGGTTATTCAACATCATCTAATAGACTATCATCATAAAGTAAGGCTTGACTAACTATATCTATAGCTTCTTGAACTTCACACTTAGGTACTAAAATCTCTACATTTCCATTTAACTCACCACAGGTTATTTCCAACTGATTTAAAATTGCTTCAATTCCTTTTTCTTTTAAAATTTTCTCAATATTTTTTGCTAAAGAAATATCTTTGGCAATATATATCACTTTCCACATCTCAAACAAAACCTCTAAGAATAATCTTCTCAGTTATTTGACATTTTCTCAACCCATACTTTCTCATTCCCTAAAACATCTCTAATCTTTCTAAGCAATTCATCATTAATATTCACAGAATATTTTTTATCGATAACATGGAGCATAGTTTTTTTCTTTTCTTTAAAGTGAATTATTATCTGACTTTTCCCGGGATAAGTGCAAAATATTTCTTTTAAGCCTACTAAAAGATCTGTTTTTTCATTCGATAAACTAATTTCAAGGTGAAGCTCTTCCAAAAGATCTTGTTTATCCTCTTTCTTTTTTACCGTAAGTTTTTCTTCTAAATATTTATTTAGAGGAGATATCTCTTCAGCGATTAATTTTACTTTCCCTTCAGCCACATCTAATCTCCCTTTAACTATTACAATCTTGTCTTTCTTTACCAATTCTTTACAATCGTCATAAATTTTGGGAAAAACTATTACTTCGATTGTGCCATCCAAATCTTCTAAAGAAATAAATGCCATAAGGTTCCCATTCTTAGTGCTTTTCTTTTTGAAATTATTAATTATTCCTCCTAGAATCACCTTGCTTTTATCTGGTAAATTGCTTAAACCTACAGAAGTAGAGGTTGTAATCTTCCGTAATTTATCCTGATAGTTATCCAGAGGATGATAAGAAATATATAATCCCAACATCTCTTTCTCCATAGCCAAAAGCTCACTCTGGGAAAATTCGGGTATATCTGGTATTTTTTCTATTTGATCAATACCTATATATTTTTTACTGGGTTCTTTAAGTAAATCAAATATCGAAGTTTGACCATTCTTCTGAGCTTTTTGATATTCTTGACCGCTTTTCATAGTATCATCTAAAATTTCTAATAATTGAGATCTTTTTACTCCTAATGAATCAAAAGCACCACATTTTATTAAACTTTCAACAACTCTTTTATTAACTAATCTTAAATCTACTCTTTGGCAAAAATCTAATAAGGAACTGAATTTAGATTTTTTTTTGCGTTCCTTGATTATACTTTCTATAGCTTTTTCTCCTACATTTTTCACTGCAGCTAATCCAAAACGAATAGTATTTTCTCTAACTACTGTGAAATTTACCAGGCTTTGATTTATATCGGGAGGTAAGATATCAATATGCATATTTTTACATTCCTTTATATAGAGAGCGACTTTATCATTATTACCCATTACGCTAGTAAGCAGAGAAGCCATATATTCTACAGGATAATGCGTTTTTAAATAGGCAGTTTGGTAAGAAATAAAGGCATAAGACACACTATGAGATTTATTAAAACCATATCCGGCAAAATAAGCAATCAAGTCAAATATTTCTGTGGCAGAGCTTTTCCTAATACCGTTTTTTTGGGCACCTTTTATAAAAATTTCACGTTGTTTTTCCATAACCGCTTTTTGTTTTTTCCCCATAGCTTTACGTAAAATATCTGCTTGGCCTAAGGTAAAACCAGCTAACTCACTAGCAATCTTCATAACTTGTTCTTGATAAATAATTACTCCATAAGTTTCTTTTAATATAGATTCTAATCGGGGATGGGGATATTTGATTTTTACGATTCCCTTCTTTCGATTAATGAAATCTTCAATCATTCCACTACCTAAAGGTCCGGGCCTGTATAATGCTAATAGTGCGGCAATATCTTCTATACTCTCAGGTTTTAATCTTTTAACTAAATCTCTCATTCCTTCGCTTTCTAATTGAAAAATACCAGTACAGTTTCCCTGGGAAAGCATCTTATATACCAGTTGGTCATCTAAAGGAATCTGATTTATGTCCACTTCTTTCCCCTGAGTATGTTTTATAATTTCTAAGGCATTGCCTATTACAGTTAAAGTACGTAATCCTAAAAAATCCATCTTTAGTAAACCCAGCTCTTCCAATTCTGCCATAGCATACTGGGTACATATTTCACCTTCAGTGGTCTTTTGTAAGGGAACATAATCAGTTAGAGGTTTCTGAGAAAGTACTATACCAGCAGCGTGAGTAGAGGCATGTCTAGCTAAACCTTCTAACGAAGAAGCTATATCTATTAATTTTTTTATATTTTTATCTTTCTTTATTAAATCTTCAAGTCCACTTTCTATATTTAATGCTTTTTTGATGGTAATATTAGGTTCCCAGGGAATCATTTTGGCAATAGTATCTACCTGAGAATAAGGAATTCCTAATGCCCTTCCCACATCTCTAATGGCAGCTCTTGCCGCCATAGTCCCGAAAGTAATAATTTGAGCCACTTTATCTTCTCCATACTTTTTAGAAACATATTCTATTACTTCTTCTCTCCGCTCGTAACAAAAATCTATATCAAAATCGGGCATACTAATTCTTTCAGGATTTAAAAATCTTTCAAACAATAGTCCATAAGCCATAGGATCTACATTGGTTATTTTTAAACAATAGGCAACCAAACTACCTGCAGCAGAACCCCGCCCAGGCCCAACCATAATATTTTTTTCTTTAGCATATCTAACAAAATCCCAAACAATTAAAAAGTAAGGAACAAAGCCCATTTTCTCAATAACTGAAAGCTCATATTCTAGTCTCTCTTCTAATTCTCTTGTAATGGTTGTATATCTCTCTTTAAGTCCGTTATAACAAAGCTCTTTTAAATAACTGCTTATATTGTAATTTGGGGGCACACTGAATTCAGGCAGCTGAGCTTGTTTAAAATTAATTTTCAAATTACATCTTTCGGCAATACGGATAGTATTTTCTATAGCTTGAGGTATTTCTGAAAAGTTCTGATTCATTTCCTCGGGAGAGCAAAAATAAAATTTGTCTGTAGTAAATTTTAAACGTTTGGGGTCATCTAAATTGGTAGCAGTTTGGATACAAAGCAATATTTCGTGAGCTGATGCATCTTTTTTTTCAAGATAATGAATATCATTAGTTGCTACAAGGGGAATAGAAAGTTCTTGCCCTATTTTTATGAGATTCTCATTAACAATCTCTTGTTCTGGAATACCATTTTTTTGTAATTCTAAATAAAAATTATCTTCTCCAAAGATACTAACAAAATCAATAGCAACTTCTTTAACCTTATTTAGATTATTTTGTAAAATATAGTAAGGAATCTCGCCCTTTAAACAAGCAGATAATCCAATCAATCCTTTACTATATTCCTTTAATATTTTTTTATCAATTCTTGGTTTATAATAAAAGCCTTCCAAATAAGATAGGGTGACTAATTTTATTAAATTCTTATATCCTTCATTATTCTTAGCCAATAAGATCAAATGATAAGGAGTTTCTTTTCTTTGAGTAGATTTATCAAATCTACTATTAGGAGCAACGTATACTTCACAGCCGATTATAGGCTTTACTCCTTGGCGAATAGCCTCTTTATAAAATTGAATTACTCCATACATAACTCCGTGATCAGTAATAGCTAAAGCAGGCATTTTATATTTTTTTGCTTTTGCTACTAGTTCTTTAATCCGGCAAGCTCCATCTAACAAGCTGTATTCAGTATGAGTATGTAAATGGACAAAGTTTGAGTGCCACACATTAAAACCCCCAGATTTATTCAGTATCGAGTATATAGAATAGTAAAACTAATACAAAAATTATAATCCAAATTTATATAAACTATTTTTGCCCTAATTATTTTCTCGATACTCGATACTCGATACTGAATACAGTTTCTTATTTAAAAAATACCTGTGCTAATTCCCACCATTTCTTATCTACGGTTTTAAGTTTGCTAACCGCCTCTTTTAAAGGCACTCCAATTATTTCATTCCCTTTAAGAGCAGCCATATAACCAAATTTCCCCTGGGCAATCAAATCTACAGCAGCAACCCCACACCTAAGGCCTAGAATGCGATCAAAAAGTGTAGGGGAACCTCCCCTTTGTATGTGGCCAATTACTGCATAACGGGTTTCTATTCCTGTTTTTTCCTCAATTAAATCAGCTAATAACTGTCCCACTCCTCTTTTACGTAAAATCATATGTCCAAATTGATCTAATTCCTCTTTTCCGGTTTCTATCCCAGGAAGAATTACTCCTTCTGATACTACTACAGAAGCGTAATTTTTCTTTTGGTATACTTCTTTTAAATGCTGGCACATCTTTTCTATATCTGTTTCTTCTTCGGGAATAAGAGTCCAATCTGCCCCTGAACCAAGACCAGTAAACAAGGCTACCCAACCAGCATGTCTCCCCATTACCTCTAAGATCATTATTCTTCGATGAGAACGACCAGTATCTTGAAGACTCTTCATAGCCTTAATTGCCCAAGTAACCGAACTATCAAATCCAAAAGTATAGTCAGTACCACTAAGGTCATTATCCATAGTTTTGGGAGCTCCAACTAAATTCAGCCCTTCTTCTTGAAATAATCTATTAGCAACTCCTAAAGTATCTTCCCCTCCAATGGCCAAAACTGTATCTATCCTGAAACTTTCCAGGGAATTAACTACTTTCTCAACTCCATTGTCTACTTTATAGGGGTTTAATCGTGAAGTCCCTAAAATGGTTCCGCCTTTATCGATTATTTCCTCTACCTCATTTATATTTAGAGGTTTTATCTTGCCCATTACCAGTCCTTTCCAACCATCTTGGATTCCATAAACTTCATAATTATAATCTTTTGCCCTGTATACTGCTCCCCTAATAGTTGGGTTTAATCCTGGACAATCTCCTCCACCAGTTAAAATAGCTATTCTTTTTATCATATTTATCACGCCTTTCCACTACAACCAAAAATTCTCATTCTATTACGAATGATTTCTTTGGCTGCTTCTTTTGCTGGACCTAAAATTTTACGTGGGTCTATTTCCTCAGGATTCATTTTTATTATTTCCTTAATCTTTTCGGTAAATTTCATTCGAATTCGCGTATCTATATTAATCTTACATATTCCTGCCGCAATACCTTTTTTAACTTCCTCATCATTAACTCCCGAAGCTCCATGTAAAACTAAAGGTACTCCAGTTAATTCTCTTATTTTTTCAATTCGAGCAATATCTAATTTTGCAAAAGGTGTACGGCAACCATGAATTGTTCCCACGGCAGCTGCTAGTGAATCTATCTCAGTTAATTCAGCAAATTTTGCTGCTTCCTCAGGCTTAGCCATTGTCTCCTTTACTTTTTCTAAGGCAACACCTGGCTCATCACTATCCCCCATTTTTCCTATCTGTCCTAATTCTGCTTCTACAGGAATATCACAAACATGAGCCATTTCCACAACTTTTTTAGTCATTTTAACATTATCGTCAAAAGGTAATTTTGAGCCATCAAACATTAAAGAAGTAAAACCTGCTCTTAAACATTTTATATTTTGATAATAATCTGTTCCATGATCTAAATGCAAAGCCACTGGTATGCTTGCCTTTTCAGCTTCAACTTTTACCATCGCTACAATACTATCTAACCCTGCATATTTTATAGCACCCTGGGAAGCTTGCAAGATTACTGGAGCTCTTTCTTCTTCCGCAGTCTCTATTATTGCTTGAATAATCTCCATATTGTTGGCGTTAAAAGCACCTACTGCATATCTTTCCTTTTGAGCTTTTTTTAACATTTCCTTGGTAGTTACTAAAGCCATCGTTCTTTCCCCTTTCATTTATTTATATTATTTTTTTGAACTTAATTGGCTATAAATACCTTTTTCTTTTACCTTAAATTTATGGTCTCTAAATTTAACCTATTATAGCTTGTTTACTTTTTCATTTCAAGGATAATTCAGTATCGAGTGTCGCGTAAAGAAAAAGAACTAAAAAAGAAGATAGGAAACAAAAACAGCAAATTTTCTTTTCTTAAACCAATACCATTATTTATTACTCTACAATCGAATACACAATATTAATTAATATTAATTATCGACTGATATAATTGGCCAATCGGGCAATCGTTAAATC
>CAYTKP010000006.1:0-12779 GCA_964438695.1 uncultured Atribacterota bacterium
GAATGAATTTGTGATACGGACAGAAAAGATTGATTCAGAGCAAAGGAAGGAAATATTGTCCGCTTTTAAAGAGAATTTAACTGATTTAGATATATTACGTGTAGAAACAGTAGGTCCGGTTATTGGGGAAAATTTAAAAAAATTAGCTATTTATGCCTTAATTTTTGCTTTTATAGGGATCATTCTATATATTACTATAAGGTTTGAGTTTAAATTTTCTATTATTTCAATATTGGCTCTTTTACATGACTGTTTAATTGTTCTGGGTATCTTTTCTTTATTACATAAGGAAATAACTATTTCGATAGTAGCAGCAGTTCTGACTATTGTGGGGTATTCACTAAATAATACTATTGTAATTTTAGATAGACTTAGAGAAAATATAAAATTTAAAACCAGAGAATCATTCGAAAATTTGATAAACATTAGCGTTAATCAATCTTTGTCCAGAACTATTAATACAGCCCTAACTACAATTCTTCCCATTTTAGCCTTGTATTTTTTTGGAGGAAATATACTTTCTGATTTTGCTTTAGCTTTATTTTTAGGAATGGTAGCTGGGACATATTCTTCGATATTTATTGCCAGTCCTCTACTATTAGAATGGAATAAAGTTTTTAAAATAGAAGAAAAGAGGAGTAAAATTGCCACGAAGAAAAGGGGTAAAAAATAATTTCAAAACAAACTAGGTGATAAAAATGTCCGAATTTAACCTGTTTGGCAAAGTTTTTCTTTTTTTGGGAATAATATTAATTATAATTGGAGCAATATTTTTATTGGCAGGGAAATTACCTTTTTCTGGAAGGTTGCCTGGGGATATTGTGATTCAGAGAAAAAATTTTATTTTTTACTTTCCTTTAGGTTTATGTATTTTGCTAAGCATTATTTTAACCATAATTTTTCGCCTATTTAGGCATTGATTATAACGAAAATGGTAAAATGAAAACACAGAATTGTATTCATATATCGTGTATAGTAAAAAAATGAAGTCAAGAATCCAGAACCTAAAGCATAATTCATATCTAGGGCTCAGTTAATAACTATGCAATATTTCTATTTCTTGAGCTTGCTCCCTCTGTCTTTGCAGGGGCAGGTTTAATTTGCTCCTGACAATAACATTCGGTATTTTTCTTATTGAGGACATTAGTAAAACAATCTCAAAACTATCCGACCTCTTAGCTAACTTAGTGTTAATTGTCTGTTCATTACAGGGCTTAGTATTAATGAGTTGGCCAATTAATTAAATAACCAACTAACGATATAGGAGAAACGAGAAAGGAGTGTAGATAAAATAGAGTGGCATATCTTAAAAGAAGATAAAAAATTACAATCAGTATTTTCAAAAGAATTAAATATTTCTCCAATCTTATCTCAACTATTAATAAATAGAGGGATAAGAGGATTATCAAGTGCTCGAAGGTTTTTGAAGTCTGATTTTAAAGAAGATTTGAGAGATCCTTTTGCTTTTAAGGATATGGAAAAGGCTGTTGATAGAATATTAAAAGCTATAAACAACGAAGAAAGAATATTAATTTTTGGAGATTATGATGTTGATGGTATAACAAGTACAGCTTTGTTATTTTCAATTTTAAGGGAATTTACCTCTAATTTATACTATTATATACCTAACCGATTTAAAGAAGGATATGGATTGAATGAAAAGGTTATAGACCTGGCTTATCAGAATGATTTTGCCTTGATTATTACTGTTGACTGTGGGATTAGTTCTATTTATGAGGTAGAAAAAGCAGGAAACTATGGTATTGATGTAATTATTATTGACCATCATAAGCTACAAGAAGAGGTGCCTTCTGCAATAAGTATAATAAATCCCAAGTATGATGAAGGTTATCCTTTTAAAGAGTTAGCTGGAGTAGGAGTATGTTTTAAAGTAGCTCAAGGTCTATATGAAAAGTTGAAAAAGGAACAAGAATATTTATACAATTTTCTTGATTATGTGGTTTTGGGAACAATAGCTGATTCTGTACCTTTTCTCGATGAAAATCGTATTTTAATTAGACATGGGCTAAAAGTACTTAACCAAACCAAGAGAGTAGGTCTAAAGGCATTAATCTTAGGAAGTGGAGTTGATTATGGAGATCTAAACACTAGAACGATTAATTTCGCTCTTGCTCCAAGGTTAAATGCAGCAGGAAGATTGGGCGACCCTAAATTAGCTTTAGAATTATTGTTGGTTGATTCTTCTTCTAAAGCTGAATATTTAGCAAAAAAATTAAATGAAATAAATAAATTAAGACGGGATATTGGCGATAATATTTTAAAAGAAGCAAGAGAACTTGCTTTTAAGCAAATAGAAGAAGAAGATAACAAAATATTAATTCTTTCATCAGAAGACTGGAACCAGGGTGTTATTGGGATAATAGCTTCCAGGTTAGTAGATGAATTCAATCGACCTGCAATAGTCATTTCCGAAGAAGACGGAATTGGAAAAGGTTCTGGGCGGAGCATTAAAGGCTTTCATTTATATCGGGCCTTAGAAACTTGCAAAGACATTTTAATAAATTTTGGGGGACATAAGTATGCTGCGGGCATCACCATAGATTGTAATCAAATTTCTATATTTAAATCAAGGATGAATGAAATAGCTCAAAATTATATTAAAGACAGTGATTTAATTCCTGAATTAGAAGTGGATGCCCAAGTTTCATTAAGTGATATTAATCTTGATTTAATTAAAGACATAAATAACTTAGAACCATTTGGTTTAGGGAATCCTCAACCTATTTTTTGTAGTTATAATAATATAATAGTAGATTGGAGGCTGGTTGGTGAAAATAAAGAACACTTGAAGCTGAAAATTATGAATAAGAATAAGGTATTTGATGGAATTGGATTTGGATTATGTAAAGGAAGTAACCAGATATATTCGAAGGGTAAGGTAGCAGATTTAGCTTTTAACCTTGAAATGAATAAATGGAATGGTATAGAAAATATTCAATTAAATATTAAAGATATAAAAAATATTTTTTAGGAGGCAGATAAAAAGTGATAGATTTAAAAGCAAAAATCCGAAATATTCCAGATTTTCCGGTAAAGGGCATTCAATTTAAAGACATTACCACTCTGTTAAAAGATAGAGGTGCCTTTAAATATAGTATTGATAAGATAATCGAATATTGTAAAAAATATCAAATAGATTATGTTGCGGGAATAGAAGCCCGTGGCTTTATTATTGGTGCTCCTGTTGCTTATCAATTAGGAGTAGGATTTTTACCTATTAGAAAGGCTGAAAAACTCCCTAGTGAAGTGGAAAGAGTATCTTATCAGTTAGAATATGGTGAAAATGTTTTGGAAATTCATAAAGATGCTATAAATAATGGTGATAGAATTATGGTAATTGATGACCTTTTGGCTACTGGGGGTACTACTGCGGCGGTGTTTGAATTGATTGAAAAATTAGGTGGAGAAGTTATAGGAGCTTCTTTCATAATCGAACTTAAATTTTTAAATCCCAGAGAGAAATTGAAAGGATATAATATCTTTTCCATAGTGCAGTATGATTAATTAATATTTTATATTTGGTTAATTAGTTAATAGAAGAATCAATTTCAAACTAGCTAATAAACTAACTAAATAATCAAGTTGTTTTAATTGAAGAAGGTGTAAATTATTTCTCGATTAACTTTAATGAAATATATTTTAAAAAAAATACCTGAATATGCTCCTCAGGCTGATTTAAGCTTAATTAAAAAGGCTTATAGATATGCTGCAAAGGCCCACAAAAATCAAAATAGATATTCTGGCGAACCTTATATTCTGCATCTTTTAGAAGTGGCCAAAATATTAGTTGATTTGGAACTTGACACAATTACTATTACAGCTGGGATTTTACACGATATATTAGAAGATACTATTACCCAATTAACTACAATAGAAGAAGAATTTGGTGAAGAAATATCTATGCTAGTTAATGGAGTTACAAAATTAAGCAGGATTTCTTTTAAGACTCTCGAGGAACAGCAAGCTGAGAATTTTCGCAAGATGTTTTTAGCAATGGCTGAAGATGTAAGAGTTATTCTAATAAAATTAGCAGATCGCTTGAATAATATGAGGACTTTACAATATGTACCAGCTTTTAAAAGAGCAAGAATATCCCGTGAAACTTTAGAAATATATGTACCTATTGCCAATAGGTTAGGTATTTCCAAGATTCAGTGGGAGCTGGAAGACCTTTCTCTACGTTATTTAGAACCAATGAAATATAAAGCAGTGGTTAATAGAATTGCTAAAAACCGATTAGAAAGAGAAAAGTATGTTGAATCGATAAAAGGAACTATAAAGAAGGAATTACAAAAGGTGAATATAGAAGCTGAAATCCAAGGTCGACCTAAAAATATATACAGCATCTATAAAAAAATGGAAGAGAGAAAAAAAGATTTTTTTCAAATCTATGATTTAATTGCGATTAGGGTAATTTGCAATTCTGTTAGAGATTGTTATGCGGTTTTAGGATTATTACATTCAATTTGGAAACCTATGCCTGGACGATTTAAAGATTATATCGCTATGCCTAAATCAAATATGTATCAGTCTCTCCATACCACCGTAATTACCCAGCAGGGAGAACCTTTAGAGATTCAAATTCGTACCTGGGAAATGCATCATACTGCTGAATATGGGATAGCTGCTCATTGGAAATATAAAGAAAAAGTGGATTTTAAAAAGGATAAAAAAATAGAAGAAAGGCTTTCCTGGTTGAGACAGATATTAGAATGGCAAAAAGATTTAAAAGATCCTAGAGAGTTTATGGAAAATTTAAAAATTGGTCTTTTTCAGGATGAAGTCTTTATTTTTACTCCCAAAGGAGACGTAAAAATATTACCTGCTGGATCTACTCCGATCGATTTTGCCTACCTCATCCATACAGATATAGGACATAGTTGTGTAGGCGCCAAGGTTAATAAAAAGATAGTGCCATTAGATTATAAATTAAAAAGTGGAGATATAGTAGAAATCTTAACTTCTAAATTAAGTCGAGGTCCTAGCAGAGATTGGCTAAATGTGGTTAAAACATCAGGAGCAAAGAATAAAATAAAGACTTGGTTTAAAAAGGAGATGAGAGAGGAGAATATTCGAAAAGGTAGAGAAATATTTGAAAAAGAAATGGAAAGACTACGAATAGATTCTTCTGCTGAATTTAATAAAAAATTAAACAATATATGTATCGAATTAGGTTTTTCTCAGCTGGAGACAATGTTTGAGAACATTGGATATGGCAAGCTAACCCCTTATCAGGTGTTATCTAAGATAGTTCCTCAGGAAAGAATTCCTATCGTCATCCCTCCGGTTAGACCAAAAAAAAGAACTGATCAAGGGGTAAGAGTTGAAGGAATCGATGATGTAATGATAAGATTTGCTCGATGTTGTAATCCTGTACCTGGTGATAGAATTATTGGTTATATTACCAGAGGAAGAGGAGTGTCTATACATAAATTAGGATGTCCTAATATTAATATAATTTCTTCTGATAAAGATCGTTTAGTAAAGGTAGAATGGTTGAAAAATGAAGAATTATTTTATCCGGTAAAAATAAAGATTATTGCTGAGGATAGAGCAAGTTTAGTTTATGATATTATGTTGGTCTTTTCTAACTTTAAAATCTCAATCAGTGCAATTCATGCTGTAACTAATAAAAGCGGGGTTGCTACTATAGATATTAATTTCTCTACTAATAGTTTAAAACAATTTCAAGAAGTAGTTAAAACTATAAGAAAAGTAAAGAATGTTTTATCTGTAAAAAGGATAGAAAATTTTTAACCTAAAAGATTTTTGGTGTAGGGTATTATCTATTTGGAGGAAATAAGAATGAGGATAGTAGTTCAAAGAGTAAAAGAGGGAGCAGTAGAAATTGAGAATAGAGAAGTAGGTAGAATAGGGCAAGGTTTAGTAATTCTATTAGGCATAGGACAGAATGACCAGGAAAAAGATGCAGAATATTTAGCTGAGAAAATAGCAAATTTACGCATATTTGAAGATAAACAGAGGAAGATGAATCTTTCTATTCAAGATATAAATGGCCAAATTTTAGTAATATCTCAGTTTACTTTATACGGGGATTGTAAAAAAGGGAGACGTCCGAGTTTTATTTCCGCAGCCCTTCCAGAAAAAGCCGTAAAATTATATGATTATTTCGTAAAATGTATGAAGGGTTTTGGTCTCAAAGTAGAAACCGGAGAGTTTCAAGCGATGATGTTAGTAAAAATTTATAATGACGGACCAGTTACAATTTTATTAGATAGTGAAAAGTTATTTTAAAAAATAATAGATTCTGACAAGATTGATAGGAAAAGTTTTCTATAAAACCGAAATAAAATAGAAGATGTAGAGGAGTTTCAAGGGTGGCCTTGCTCCGCGGATAATTTTAAAGGCGTTAGCATGGTTAAATGAACTAACTGAGGAGAAAAAAATGAAATTACCTCTTATTATTGGACATAGAGGAGCCAAGGGAATTGCTCCCGAAAATAGCCTTTCTGGTTTTAAAAAAGCATTTGAATTAGGGACTGATGGAGTAGAGTTGGATGTCCATCTTAGCAAGGACAACCAATTAGTGGTATTCCATGATATGCATTTAAAAAGATTAACTGGACAGAAAATTTTAATTAAACAACTTACTTTTCAAGAATTACAAAAATATGATATTTCTAAATTTTTCGCTCGAGAACAAGAAAAATTATTGAAGAAATTACCTGAGGAAAAAATTTATTTTATAGAATTAAGGGCAATTCAAAGTAATGCATTTTATCTTAATGTTTTTGAACAAATTAGCAAAAGAAAGATTAGCTTTTATTTACATTGGGATGGTAAAGAATTTGATAGAGTAAAAAAATTATTTTTTACTCGAACTGAGGGGGAGAAGATAGGTTTTAAACAATTAAAAATTAAAAAGAAAGATATTTTGGATTTAAAAGGAGAAGTAATAAAGTCATACCATAATGAGCGTATTCCCTTACTCAGTGAAGTACTTAATGTTTTAAAAGGGAAAGTTTTTGCAAATATTGAGATTAAAAGTGGAGAAAAAATATACCCCGGTATAATAGACAAATTAGTTAAAGAGACAGAGAATTTTGGATATAACAATATTTTATTTTCTTGTTTTGATAGAGATACTGCAATTTTGTTAAAAGAAAGATATCCTCATCTTAAAGTTAATTTGCTCCTTGCTAAACCAGTATTTCTTAAAAGTTATCTCAATAGATTGGATGGATTAAATCCACACTATTTTTGGGGGACAAAAAGACTTGTTTCTTGTTTACATAATAAAAGCAAAACTATATTTGTGTGGACAGTTAATAAAGATATAGATATGTTACGTCTTATTTTGTATGGGGTTGATGGAATTATTACTAATTATCCTTATGTGCTAAAAAAAATATGTAAAGCTACAAAATCTATTTTAAGTGATTTTTATTAGGGAATATTAATAATAGCATTTTAACCATAAAAGGTATTAATTTGAAAGAAAAGAAAGGATTATAATAAGATGTTCCTAAAAAAAATAATAGTAGGTCCTTTGGAAACTAATTGTTATCTAATTGCCTGTAAAAATACTAAAAATGCAGCAGTAATTGATCCAGGAGGAGAAGAAGAGGTCGATATAATCTTAAAAAATTTACAAGAAAATAATTTTAATTTAGAATATATTATAAATACTCATGGGCATATAGATCATATTACTGGGAATAGAGCATTAAAGGAAAAAACTAAAGCTATATTATTGATCCATAGGTTAGATGCCCCTATGTTGAGTGATGTTAATAAGAATTTTTCTATTTTTATGGGCAAGGAAAGATGTTCGCCTCCGGCAGATAGATATTTGGAGGAGGGAGAGGAGATATCTTTAGGCAAATTAAAGTTAAAAATAATTCATACACCAGGTCATACTCCTGGAGGTATTTGCCTTATTCTCAATAATATTGTTTTTACTGGTGATACATTATTTGCAGGCAGCGTTGGCAGAACTGATCTGCCAGGTGGTTCTTACCATGATTTACAAAAGTCGATTAAAGAAAAATTACTAGTATTAAATGATGATAAAATAATTTATCCTGGGCATGGTCCTGATTCGACTATAGGTGAAGAAAGAAGGACAAATCCTTATATAAAAAATTGACCAATTTACCAATTAATATAGCTGATAGTGAATAGTACTTCGGATCGCCTATTGGGTATCGAGTATCGCGTGAAGAAAATCATTTTCAGTTATCGGTTACCAGTCTGATAAGATTTCTGTTATTGTGAACTCTGATTTTTCGGAGTAAGGAAGGGGATGTACAGAATGGATTATGAAATAAAGAATATTAACTTAGCCAAAAAGGGGAGAGAGAGAATCGAGTGGGCAGAAAAACAGATGTCAGTTCTTTCCCTTATAAAAAAAAGATTTAATCAGGAAAAACCTCTAAGAGGGATTAAGATAGCCGCTTGTCTTCATATAACTACTGAGACAGCCAATTTAGCAATAACCCTAAAAGAAGGGGGAGCTGAAGTATTACTATGTGCTTCCAACCCTCTAAGTACTCAGGATGATGTTGCTGCTTCTTTAGTGAATAATTTTAAAATTCCAGTTTTTGCGATCAAGGGAGAAGACAAATACACTTATTATCGGCATATTGAAGAAGTATTAAATTATGAGCCCAATATTACTATGGATGATGGAGCCGATCTGGTATCGACTATTCATTCCCAAAATAAAGAACTGATTAGAAATATCATTGCTGGAACTGAAGAGACCACTACTGGGGTTATTCGATTAAGAAGTATGGAAAAAGATAAAGCCTTAGGATATCCGATTGTTGCCGTAAATGATGCCCAAACTAAATATCTTTTTGATAATAGATATGGTACTGGGCAAAGTACTATCGATGGTTTATTAAGGGCTACCAATATTTTAATCGCTGGTCAAAAGTTTGTTATTTGTGGATATGGCTGGTGTGCACGAGGGTTAGCAATGAGAGCCAGTGGTATGGGAGCTCAGGTGATAATTACCGAAGTTGACCCTATGAAGGCATTGGAAGCAGTAATGGATGGTTATCAAGTTATGCCTATAAAAGAGGCAGTTAGAATAGGAGATATTTTTATAACTCTTACCGGTGATATAAACGTAATCTCAGATGAAGAGTTTGTTTTAATGAAAGATGGAGCAATTTTGGCTAACTCTGGGCATTTTAATGTGGAAATAAATATAAAGGCTTTAGAAGGTTTGGCTAAAAGTAAAAGAAAAGTTAAAGAATATGTAGAGGAATATACCTTAAAAAATGGGAAAAAAATAAATCTTTTGGCAGAAGGAAGACTTCTGAATTTGTCTGCTGCTGAGGGTCATCCAGCAAGTGTGATGGATATGAGTTTTGCCAACCAAGCTTTATCGGTTGAATACTTAGTTAAAGAAGGTAAGAATTTACAGAAAAAGGTTTATAGTGTCCCTGGGAATATAGATAAGGAAATTGCGAGATTAAAGTTAGAGTCAATGGGAATAAAGATTGATAAACTTACCGAAGAACAAGAAAGATATCTCTCTTCATGGAAGATGGGGACCTAACGCGATACTTGATACCGTATACTCAATAATATATTTTAAGGTTAGTATGGATACTCAAGATATGATAGAATATATAAAAGAAGGATTGCTTAATCTTGTTTTCCCTCTGGATTGCAATATTTGCGGTAAACCTATTAGAGAATCTAAGGGATATTCAATCTGTGAGGATTGTTTTAAAACTATTGAATTAATTGATAGACCATATTGCGTGAAATGTAATAAGCCTTTATTAATATCTACAGATTTGTTTAGGCAAGAGCAAAGTATTTTATGTGTTGATTGCAAAAAGAAAAAATATTCATTCGAATTTGCTCGTTCTGTGGGAAGGTATGATGGAGTTTTAAAGGAATGTATCCATCTCTTTAAATATTATGGAGAGAAAAAATTAGCTAAACCTTTAGGAGAACTATTGATAGATTATTTAATAAAAAATGAGGAGTTTAGAAGGTTAATCGATTTAATTACTCCGGTTCCTTTGCATAAAAATGATTTAAAAGAACGGGGTTTCAATCAGAGTGTTTTATTGGCTAACATTATTGGAAATTATTTTTCTATTCCTGTAAATGAGGAGATATTAAAGAAGAAAAGATTAACTCCCTCTCAGGTTAATTTATCTAAAAAGGAAAGAGAAAAGAATATTTCTAATGCCTTTTTTATAAATGAACCGAAAGAAGTTAAAGGGAAAAATGTATTGGTTTTAGATGATGTATTTACTACCGGCTCTACCGTAGAGGAATGTGCTAAAGAATTAAAGAAGGCAGGAACAAAGAATATTTTTGTTTTAACTTTAGCCAGAAGTGTGTAAAAGTGGGTAAAGATAGAATAGCGCCCTTCCTTAGAGCTGTGGTTGAAAGTCGAAGCCAGTCGCAGGCAAAACGACCCACGTAAGGTAACTTCGGTTACTGAGCATGGTGCGGCTTTGGGGTAAGTCCTGCCTTAACCTTTAATAGGTATTATAATAAGAGAAGAGGAGTAGTGAAGGAAGAAGTTCCTGAGCGAATCTCTCAGCAGGCGAGTGTGGGGGCAAAGACCAGGTCAGTCTAAGGAAGGGCGGTGGAAAGAAAAGTTTATGATAAGAAGTATACCCAGATAAAATAATTTTTAAAAAATTATAAAAATAAAAAGGGTTTTTCCCCTGTATAGAGAATATAGCTATAGTAAACTATTACTAAAGGAGGAGAAGATATGAATATTATTTTTAAAGGGAAACATATTGAGGTGACAGAGGCATTACGTAATTATGCGGAAAAAAAATTAAGCAAGATTGAGAGACATTTTGATCATATCTTGGAAGTAATAGTAACTTTGAGTGTGGAAAAAAACAGACAAATTGTTGAAGTAACCTTACAAACCAATAGGGCTTTGATTAGAGCTGAAGAAGAAACCAATGATATGTATACTTCTATAGATAAAGTTGCAGATAAATTGGAAAGACAGATCCAAAAATACAAGGAAAAATATTTTCAGAAGTCTTATCCTAATACCAATGATATTGAGTTGGCTAATGAAGAAATTAGTTTTGAGGAAAGCAAGTCTTCTAATGTGCCTAAAATTGTAAAGACAAAGAGATTTGCCATTAAACCAATGTCGATAGAAGAAGCAGCGATGCAAATGGATTTGTTGGGACATAATTTTTTTGTCTTTGCCAATGATAATACTAATAAAGTTAATGTTCTATATAAGAGAAAAGATGGAAGTTTCGGATTGATTGAACCGGAATTTTAAGGAGGAATTTATGGGGAAAGATGAATTAAGTAAAGTCTCTCGTAATTTTAATTATGAAGTAGAAGATATAGAAAATTCACTAAAAGTCCTCAATGATATTCTATTTGTAAAAATTGTATTATCAGAGGACAGAGACATAAAAGAAGTTCATGTAATTACCAAAGATTCTTCTAATCCTAAGAAAATTATTCGAGATATAGAATCTTTTTTGTTGGCTAAATATAATATTCAAGTAGATTATAGAAAAATTAGTATAGCTCAAGTGAAAGGGGAAGGGCTAAAAGAAGAGCAAATGAAAGAAGATGCAGATTTTCCTCTAAGACTTAAGTTTTCTGATATTAAAGATAAGACAATCGGTAATTATTATGAAGTTTTAGTTCAGTTGGAAGGTAATAAAAAGATATATGAAGGTAAAGCATCTGGAAAAAATTGGAATCAAAATCAGGAGTATTTAGTAGCTAAAGCTACTTTAGAAGGTATAAGTTCTTATTTGGAGGGTTCGATTTTTTTTCAAATAGATGAAATAAAGAAGATTAAGTTGGATAGCAAGGAGATAGTCGTAGTTTCCATTAATTTGGTTGATTCCAAAGGAAAGGATAATTTAGTTGGGTCTACAGTGATTAGCGATGACTTTAATAGAGCAGTAGTAAAAGCTATTCTTAAAGCTACTAATCGTAGGATTTTAATAAAATAAAATAGAAAAGTTAGGTCGGTGAGGCCTTTATTTTAATAATAATTAGATAGTAGTAGATTTAGTAGTAGTATTATAGAGCGAAGCGAAGCGGTTTTAAATGTCGAAAAGACAAATAAAAACCGTGGAGGTGCTCAAAATGAAGATTAATAAGGCAAAACTAATCAGCCTATTAATTAGTGTTATGGCTCTGTTATTAGCCGGTGGCGCTAAAGCTAGATGGTAATGATGTAAAGCGCAAAGGCCTGCCGACCTAATTTTATTGCGAAGGAGAATATAATTTGTCCTTAAAATTAAAAATTTATATTGGAACAGTGGTTATATTAGCAACTGTTCTTTTTATTTACTTAATCCCATCTTTGCCAGCATTTTCTGATATATGGTTACCATTTATTTTTTTTCTTGTCCTATCTGTCTTTTCAGAATTTTTCCCCGTTAATTTACCAATGGGGGGGGTTATGAGTATAGGATTCCCTGTTGATTATGCACTAATTTTAGTCTATGGTCCCGCTTTATCTATGATAGTGACTATTTTGAGTGCATTAATAGCGGAAATAATAGAGAGAAAGTCATCTTGGTTTAAAATATTATTTAATATTTCTCAGTTAGCTTTATCAGCGGGAATTGCTGGTTTGGTTTATCAAAATACTGGTGGAATTGTTGGGTTTCATAATTTTTTAAAATTTATCTTTCCTGCCACTTTATGCGCTTTAACTTATTGTTTTGTAAATTTAATCATGGTTACTGTGGTTATGTCATTAGCACAAGGTAGTAGAATTTTTACAGTTTGGAGAGTAAATTTTAAAGAAA
>CAYTKP010000006.1:12879-39257 GCA_964438695.1 uncultured Atribacterota bacterium
TCATTAGCACAAGGTAGTAGAATTTTTACAGTTTGGAGAGTAAATTTTAAAGAAAATTTACCTACTTATTTGGCAGAAGCTCCTCTTGGTTTTCTTATGACCATCATCTATGTACAAGTTGGAATTTTTGGTATTTTATTATTCTTTTTTCCTTTATTATTAGCTCGCCGTTCTTTTGAGTTATATACTAAGATGAGAAAGATGTATTTAGAGACTATTCGCGCTTTGGCTGCCGCTATAGATGCCAAAGACCCCTATACCAAAGGTCATTCTGAGAGAGTTGCCCAAATGGCTGTGTCCTTGGCTCGAGAATTAAATTTACCCGAAGGAGAAATTGAAAACTTAGAATATTCTGCTTTATTGCATGACATAGGAAAGATTGGTATAGATGAAAAGATATTGCGTAAAGACGATGGATTAACTAACGAAGAATATGACAAAATAAAAAAACATACTATTACTGGAGCTAAAATTATAGAACCAGTAGATTTTTTAAAAAAATCTTATCAGGCAATTTATCATCACCATGAAAGATTTAATGGGAATGGTTATCCTGATGGCATAAAGGAGGAGGATATACCTTTAGCTGCTCGAATTATATCAGTGGCAGATGCTTATGATGCTATGAACTCTAACCGTCCTTACAGAAAAAAACTGAGTAGGGATAAGATAATAAAAGAGTTAAAGGAACAATCTGGCAAACAGTTTGACCCTAAGATAGTTAAAGCGCTAGTTACCATTCTGGAAAGAGAAAGAAAAGAATAGATGTTGTATTTATATATTATAATTTTTTCTATAGTAGTAGGAATATTTCGTAAAGGCAATTTAATTAACTTGACTCAGATTTCATTAAAAAAAATAGAATTAATATTATTATCTTGTTTAATTCAAGCTGGATTAATTTTTCTGGAAGCAAGGAAAGTAAAGTTTGTTCTTGATTATGGTTCATATGCTGTGATTTTCTCTTATATTGTGCTTCTATTGGCGATTTGGTATAATAAAAAATTAAAAGGTATGAATTTTATCGCCCTGGGAATAGTCTTTAATTTTATAGTTATTGTGGCCAATGGAGGCCATATGCCAGTATTGTTAAATGGTCTATATAAAGTAGGGTTAGATAATTTCGCTCTTACTTTGGAAAAAGGAAGTTGTGTTACTCACACTTTGATAACTGATAAGACCTTATTTAGATTTTTAGCTGATGTTATTCCTTTACCCCCACCTTTCCCTGACCCTTCAGTGGTGAGCGTGGGAGATTTATCGATGTTTTATGGGGTGTTTAGGTTAATTCAAGAGGCAATGTTTAAAAAAGAGAGAAATTTAGAAACCATTAGCCAGAATTCAGAAGAGACAGAAGAAAAATTAGAAGTCTAATTGTTATTCCCTATATTATAAGGAAAATAGAATCCAGGAGACAGAAGCCGTAAATTGTATCTCGTATTCCTGTTTTCACGAGAAGAAAACATATTAATCTTGTTCCATATGTATTCGTTAACTAGTTACTGGGTTTGCCTGTTTAGCGCAGGCGAGACACCCGTCCTACTAATAGCTGATTAAACCAACTAACAACTATTGTAAATTGATAGTCCATAGCATAAAAAAAATTCAAACAAATAGAATGAAAAGGAAAAAATAATAATGTTTAATATAGTAAAAAAAGTATTTGGCGATCCCAATGAAAGAGAATTAAAAAAATTACAACCTACGGTAGAAAAAATAAATTCTTATGAGCCAGTTATTTCCCGATTAAATGATGGGGAATTAAAAAACAAAACTGCTGAATTCAAGGGAAGGTTGAGTAAAGGAGAAACTTTGGAGGATATTCTCCCCGAAGTCTTTGCTGTAGTTAGGGAAGTAGCCAAACGAGTAACCAAGATGAGACCTTTTGATGTCCAACTAATAGGAGGGATTGTTCTACATCAGGGAAAGATTGCGGAGATGGCAACTGGGGAAGGTAAGACTTTAGTGGCTACTATGCCTGCTTATTTAAATGCTTTAAGTGGTCAAAGTGTTCATATTGTTACCGTAAATGACTATTTAGCTAAAAGAGATAGGTATTGGATGGGTGAAATTTATGAATTCTTAGGGCTGAAAGTTGGTTTAATTCAACATGATATGTCTATAGAAGAACGGAAAAAAGCTTATGAAGCAGACATTACTTATGGTACTAATAATGAATTTGGATTTGATTATTTAAGAGATAATATGGCAATTCGATTAGAAGATGTGGTTCAAAGAGGGTATGACTTTGCCATTGTTGATGAAGTAGATAGTATCTTAATAGACGAGGCCCGGACTCCTTTAATTATTTCTGGTCCCTCTGAGGAATCGACCAAGATTTACCAACAGGTAAATAGAATTGCTACCCGACTACAGGAAGATATAGATTATAAAGTACATGAAAAAGAAAAGACAGTTGCCTTAACCGACGAAGGTGTTGCCCGAATCGAGAAAATGTTACAGATCGATAATCTATATGATGAAAGAAATATGAATATACAACACTGTATCATCCAAGCCTTAAAGGCCCAGAGATTATTCAAAAAGGATGTGGATTACATAGTAAAAGATGGAGAAGTAATTATTGTTGATGAATTTACTGGCAGATTAATGTTTGGAAGAAGATATAGTGATGGTCTCCATCAGGCAATTGAAGCAAAAGAGGGGGTAACAATTGCCCGAGAAAATCAGACCCTAGCTACCATAACTTTCCAAAATTATTTCAGATTATACAAAAAGATTGCTGGTATGACTGGTACTGCCAAAACCGAAGAAGAGGAATTTATTCATATCTACAATTTACCAGTAGTAGTAATTCCTCCCAACAAAAAATTGATTAGGCATAATTATCCCGATGTAATTTATAGAACAGAGAAAGAAAAGTTTAAGGCAGTCATTAGAGAAATAGTAAAAATCCACAAAATAGGAAGACCTGTATTAGTAGGTACAGTTTCAATTGATAAATCAGAAAGATTGAGCAAACTATTAAAGAAGGAGAATGTCGAGCATAGTGTCCTTAATGCCAAAAATCACGAGAGAGAAGCAGAGATTGTGGCTCAAGCCGGTCAAAGGGGGAAGGTGACCATTTCTACCAATATGGCTGGGCGAGGAACCGATATTGTATTAGGTGAGGGTGTGGCTGAATTAGGAGGATTACATGTAATTGGGACTGAAAGACACGAAAGTAGACGGATTGATAATCAGTTAAGAGGTAGATCGGGGAGGCAAGGAGACCCAGGTTCGTCCCGCTTTTTCCTGTCCTTAGAGGATGATTTAATGAGACTTTTTGGTTCTGATCGAATCGGTAGAATTATGGAAAAATTAGGTGTTGAAGAGGATGTTCCCATAGAACATCCTTTAATTACTAGATCAATAGAGAATGCCCAAAAGAAAGTAGAAGGAAGAAATTTTGAGATAAGAAAACAGCTTTTAGATTTTGATAATGAAATGGAATACCAGAGAAAAGTAATTTACGAACAGCGGAGGATGATATTAGAAAGTAAAGATGTCAAAAAACATATTGTAGATATGGTGGAAGATACTATTGGAAATATATTAAGAGCTTATACCAATAAAGAAATATACCCTGAAGAATGGGATTGGCAAGGGCTTAAAGAACATATTAGTCAAATTTTTACTTTTTCATTAGTTATTTCCAAAGAGGAAATTCCTAAATTATCTATCCATAAGTTAAGGGACATTTTAGTCAAAGAAGCCCTTAAGATATACGAGTTGCGTGAAAGAGAATTTACCTCCCCGGTAATGAGGGAGATAGAAAGGATGATTGTACTAAGAGTAGTAGATCGGGAATGGAAAGATCATTTACGACGTTTGGATGAATTAAAACAAGGAATAGGATTAAGGGCTTATGGACAGAAAGATCCTTTGATGGAATATCATTTTGAAGCCTATAATATGTTCCAGGATATGGTCAATAGCATTAAAGAAGAAGTGGTTAAATTTATCTATAAAGTTAGAATAAAAAGAGAGGAGCCTCGGGTTACTGGCCAGGCAAGAAGGATAACTTCGGGTCCTCTATTGCGTAGTTCAACAAATAATTCATCCTCTACTAAGACCAAAAGTGTAAAACAAAAGGCGGAAAAAAAGAGTAAAAAAATCGGAAGAAACGATCCTTGCCCCTGTGGCAGTGGGTTGAAATATAAATATTGCTGTGGTAAGAACATATAATATAATTTTAAAGAAATATCTTTTTTTATGATTACTTCATTTGTCAAGTTGCCTATTAATTAGTATAATTGTAGAAAATTTTGAAATGGAGTAATCTAATTTTATTTTGGAGCATCGGAATTTAGAAATAAACAAGACTTTTAAGGGGTTTCAGAGGAGTTTATTTTCCTGACTTTCTTATAAAGTTGCTTAAGCCTAATAAGAATATCTAAAATTAAGAAAAAGGAGAAAATAATGATAGAAGAATTAAAAAACAGAGTAAAACAACTTCAAAAAAGAATTGATGAAATGGGAGCTTATCTTTGACTTATCAACAAAAGAGAAGGAAATAGAGAAGTTAGAAAAACAAATGTCTAAAAACTCGTTCTGGTCTGATCAAGAGAAAGCACAGAAAGTTATAAAAAGAGTTAAAGAATTAAAGAACGTTGTAAGTGAATTTAATAAACTAAAAACTGATTTAGAAGAATTGGTGATACTTTTGGAGCTAAACACGGAAGAGGACAGGAGAGAGATTTGGGAAGAGATAGAACAAAAAATTAAGGCTTTGGAAAATGATCTAGAAAAAAAGGAATTGATTGTTCTATTTGATAGTAAGTATGATGCTAACAATGCTATCGTTACTATTCGACCCGGCGCGGGTGGTACAGAATCTCAAGATTGGGCAGAGATACTATTGCGGATGTATTTAAGGTGGGCAGAAAAAAGAAGGCTTTCGATAAAGATAATAGAGATATCACCTGGTGAGGAAGCTGGGATTAAAAATGTTACTTTTATAGTTAGTGGAAACTATGCCTTTGGATACCTAAAAGCTGAAAAAGGAATACATCGCTTGGTTCGGATTTCCCCTTTTGATGCCAATAGAAGAAGGCATACTTCTTTTGCCTCAGTGGAAGTTATTCCGGAAATCGATCAAGATGTTGATATAGATATTAAAGAATCAGATTTACGGATAGATACTTATCGGGCTACCGGTGCAGGAGGACAACATGTTAATACCACTGATTCCGCGGTTAGGATAACTCATTTGCCTACTAATATTGTGGTACAGTGTCAAAACGAAAGGTCACAATATAGTAATAAAATGACTGCGATGAAGATTTTGCGAGCAAGGTTGTTTGAATATTACCAACGGGAAAAAGAAGAAGATTTAAAAAAAATTAGCGGAAAGAAGAAAAAAATTGCTTGGGGGAGTCAAATTCGTTCATATGTATTCCATCCTTATCAGATGGTGAAAGATCATCGAACAGATGTAGAAAGTGGAAATGTACAAGCGATTATGGATGGCGAAATAGATTGCTTTATTGAGGCCTATTTAAAGAGTAAAAATAAGCATTAGCAAAAATTTTAATAAAATTAAGAAGAAAGGATGGTTCATTTGAAAATTGTTGCCTGCATAAAACAAGTACCAGATATAAGTGAAGTGAAAATTGACCCAAAAACTCACACTTTAAAAAGAGAAGGCATACCTTCAATTATTAATCCTTTTGATGAAAATGCTGTAGAAGAAGGTTTAAGAATTAAAGAAAAATATTTGGGAGAATTAGTTGTTATAACTATGGGTCCACCTCAAGCAGAAGAGGCTTTAAGAAGATGTTTAGCTATGGGGGCTGATGAAGCTATTTTGGTATCGGATAAAGCATTTGCTGGCTCAGATACCCTAGCAACTGCTTATACTTTATCTTTAGTTATTAAACAGCTAAAACCAAATTTAGTTATCTGTGGTAAACAGGCTATTGACGGAGATACTGCTCAAGTAGGACCTGAATTAGCTGAACAACTAGGAATACCCCAAATCACTTACGTAAAAAAAATAGATATAGATAGTAGGGAAAATAAAATAATTGCCCATAGAGAAACAGATAATGGTTATGAGATTGTGCAATGCAAATTACCAGTATTAATTACTGTATTGAAAATTATAAATGAACCTCGTTATCCGAGTATTAGAGGAATTTTAATGGCTAAAAGAAAAAAGATTAAAGTTATAAAAGCGGCTGACTTAAAAGCAGATATTTCCAAATTAGGAGCTGATGGTTCTCCCACTCAAGTAGTAAACATCTTTAGTCCTCAGATGCATCAATTAGGTAAGATCGTTAAGCTTGAACCCAAAGATTCCTCTCGGGAGATTATAGATTTCCTGCAACAGGAAAAGATAATTTAGGAAAGGATGAAACAATTTGGCAGAAATAATAGTAGATCAACATAAATGTAATGGATGTGGAAGATGTGTTAGATTATGCCCTTTTAATCAAATAAAGATAGTTGATGGTTTAGCGATAATGGAGGCAGGATGTACTATGTGTGGAGTTTGTCAAGAATCTTGTCCCAAAGGGGCAATTCATATTAAAAGGGACAGACTAACTATAGAAGATACTTCTAATTATAGGGGAGTATGGGTATTTATTGAACAGCATCAAGGTAGGATAAAACCTGTATCCTTAGAGCTACTGAGCAAAGCAAAGGAATTAGCTCAAAAATTGAAGCAAGAGTTAGTGGCTGTATTGGTAGGATACAAAGTTTCTTATTTAATAAAAGAATTGGTATCTTATGGAATTCATAAAATATATTTAGTTGAAGATGAAGTTTTAGAAAGATATACTACTGATGCTTATACTTATGTATTGGTTAGTCTTATCTCCCAATATAAACCAAATATCTTATTGATCGGGGCAACTAATATGGGAAGAGATTTAGCCCCTCGAATTGCAGCTCGACTCAGAGTAGGTTTAACCGCTGATTGTACTAATTTAGATATTACCCAAGAGGGATATCTGCTTCAGACCAGGCCTGCCTTCGGGGGAAATATAATGGCCCAGATATTATGTAAATACACTCGTCCTCAGATGGCTACGGTGAGGCCTAATGTATTTAAAAAATGTGTACCTTGTTCAAATTCTCAATCTCCAGAAATAATTAAGATAGAGGCGAGCCTAAATCCTTTACCTCTACGGGTTAAGATAACAGAAGTTGTAAAGGAGGTTAGTGAAGTAGCTAATTTAGAAGAAGCTGATATCATAGTATCTGCAGGGAGGGGCTTAGGTTCACCTGATAATCTTTATTTGGTGCGTGATTTAGCTAAGATTTTAGGGGCGACAGTCGGTGGCTCTCGTGCTGTTATCGATGCAGGATGGTTACCTCATCATCAACAAGTTGGTCAATCTGGGAAGACAGTAGCTCCCGAATTATATATTGCCTGTGGTATTTCTGGTGCTATTCAGCATTTAGTAGGAATGCAGACTTCCAAGAGAGTTATTGCCATCAATAAAGATCCTGAAGCCCCCATATTTAAAATTGCTACTTTGGGAATTGTAGGAGATCTATTTAAGGTAATCCCTTTATTGATTGAGGATTTAAAAAAGATTAAAAGTTAATTGCTGCTTTTTCTTGATATATATTTATGTGTTGGATATAAATTAAGCTCTAATTAGGGTTAGGATTTTTGTTTTCTATTTTCTTTACTAATACTATCGACAAAGGAGGTAAATTAATGTTAATTGATAAAAAGGTTAGCAATTTTTTAGATGAGTTAGCTTCTAATTCACCAACCCCTGGGGGAGGAAGTGTAGCGGCATTGGCTGGTGCGCTAGGAGCTGCTCTAATTTCTATGGTGGGTAATTTAACTGTAGGCAAGAGGAAATACGAAGACGTAGAAGAAGATATTAAGAAAATTATAAGCTCTTCGGAAAAGTTACGCTATGAATTAAGTCAGTTAATAGAAGAGGATGTCAAGGTTTTTAATAATTTTATGGCAACTTACAAGATGCCCAAGGAAACTGAGGATGAAAAAAAAGTAAGGACTGAGAAGATGCAACAATCGCTTATAGAAGCAGCAAAAGTCCCTCTTAAAGTAGCTTATAAATGTCTTGACACTTTAAGTCTTTCTCGAGAGGTTGCAGAAAAGGGTAATATAAATGTAATAAGTGATGCTGGTGTAGCAGCTTTAATGGCAGATGCAGCATTGGAGAGTGCTATATTAAATGTAAAAATAAACTTGAAAATGATTAAAGATGAAAGGATAACAGAAGAACTTTCCTCTTCCCTAAAAGAATTACTATTAAAAGAAAAAGGGCAGAAAGAAAAAGTGTTGGGGATAGTAGAGGAGAAAATGGGATAAAGAGAGAGTATCCAGAGATAAGATTTTAGTAAAATAAAATATGGTGGGATTAACTAATTTAAAGAAGAGAAGAATTAAAGGGTTAGATATATTTCAACAGAATATCTAACCCTTATTTTTTATGCGTACCAGAGCCAATCCCAGCTTTTCTGTAAAATTACCATACCATCAATTCCTTCCCAGTCTTAACTTTTTCTTTAATTTATTTAATCTCTTTTAAAAGAGTATTATGTTTCCAAAGAGATAAAATTTACCGATAAAATGGTAATAGTAGATGTAAATAGAGAAATAGAAAAACTTTCTTTGCGGCTATTTTGCCTTTTACTATAATGTATTAGCCGACATTACTTCTCCCACAATGTCGGCAGTGTTTGTTAGAATAGCAATAGCGAGAGCTCCTGTAGTGAAACTAGGAGTAGAATCTAGCAAATTAGTTATTTCTGGATATATGTTACCTTCAGTTTTAAGTCATCATAGTATATACGATGCACTAAGCACTACCTGTCATATGATATATGCAAAATATTTATCATGCTGACCACTATTCACTGTTCACTAGTGACTAATCAATTGGACAATTGGAGAATTAAATTAATCTATATTTTCTAAAAACTTATTGATTTTTTTTAAATCTATGTTATCATTTAATAGGATTAAAACATTAATCAATTAGTCCAATATTAGAATTTAGAATAAGGATTAATAGCTTAAAAAGGAACTATTCAATGAAGATCGAAATTGATAAAAAAAGTGGAATTCCTTTATATCTCCAGATAAAACACCAAATTAAAAAGTTATTAAGAAATGGTGATTTAAAAGCCGGAGAACAATTGCCTACCGAAAGAGATCTATCAGAAAGGTTAGAGGTTAGCAGGAATACCGTAAGTATGGCTTATAAAGAATTAGTTTTGGAGGATGTCATAAGGTCTATCCCTGGGAAGGGAACATTTCCTAATCCAAACACTGTAAATTATGTTGAATCAAAAGTGGACAATAATTTAGCAAAATTAGAAGAAATAATTGATGTTACGATTAATGAAGCTCTGGAATTAAATTTTGAGTTAGCTGAGTTAAAGAAAATAGTAAACAGAAAAATAGAAGAGAAAGAAAAATTAATAAAAAATATTAATATCGCTTTCATTGAATGTAATTATGAACAATTGTATTTTTTTTCTAAAGGGATAGAATTAGGAACAGGCATTTCCATAGTTCCTATTTTAATAGATGAAATTCATAAAAATCCCAATAAATTTAAAGAACAACTTAAATCTATCGATTTAGTGGTTACCACCTTTTTTCATTTTGATGAAGTAAAAAAATACCTTGCTGAGCAGAAACAAAAAGTTTTAGCTATTGCCTTAGATCCTTTAATGGAAACTATGGTAAATATTGCTCATTTGTCCTCTAAGGATAAAAGGATAGGTGTAATATGTATTACTGATAGATTTGCGAAAAGAGTTTTTCAGTCCATAAGGCAAGCTGGTATAAAGTATCAGAGTTTTAAATTCTCCATTTCTCATAACCAAGATGAATTAGAAAAGTTTTTAACCGGATTAGATATAGTAATAACTTCTCCCGGAAGAAGGAAAGAAGTAGAAAAAATAATCTCTCCCAGAATACCTCTTATCGAGTTTATTTATGTCCCTGACAAGGGTTCTATAAATATGTTAAAATTAGCCCTTTTGGATCTTAAAAATGAAGGAGGTAAGAAAGAAAAAAGATGAAAAAAAATAAGTTAATAGAGATTTATCAGAATGATTCAGTAAAAATATCTGTGCGAAAAGAATGGTGTAAGGCTTGTGGTATTTGCATAGAATTTTGTCCAAAAAATGTCTTAGCTGCTGATGAGCAAGGAAAGCCTACTCCTATCAACCTCGATGATTGTATTAAGTGTGGCCTTTGTGAATTGAGATGCCCGGATTTTGCTATTACAGTAGAAGGAGTGGGTAAGAAAGATGAATAATTTAAAAAAGAAGAATAATATAAAATTATTACAAGGAAATGAAGCTTGTGTGAAAGGTGCAATTTTAGCAGGAGTTAGATTTTTTGCTGGATATCCTATTACTCCTTCTTCAGAAATTGCAGAAGGAATGGCTCGTCTTTTACCTCAAATCAGAGGTAAATTTTTACAGATGGAGGATGAGATTTCCAGTATGGCGGCAGTAATCGGTGCTTCTATAGCCGGGCTTAAATCAATGACTGCTACTTCTGGTCCTGGTTTTTCCTTAAAGCAAGAAAATTTAGGTTTTGCCATTATTAATGAAATTCCCTGTGTGATTGTAAATGCCCAGAGAGGAGGACCAAGCACTGGTTTACCCACTAAGCCTTCTCAAGGAGATATGATGCAAGCAAGATGGGGGACTCATGGAGATCACTCCATCATAGCTCTTGCTCCTTCCACCGTTAAGGAAGTACTTGCCTTAACTATCAAAGCAGTTAATTTTAGTGAGAAATATAGGACTCCGGTTATTTTACTTCTTGATGAAGTAATTGCCCATATGCGAGAGAAAGTAGAGATACCGCCCTCAGAAGAGGTAGAGATAATCAATCGAAAAAAACCTTCTGTTCCTCCCGATGAATATCTACCCTTTAAACCTGATCAAGATGGTGTTCCTCCTATGGCTAACTTTGGCGAAGGCTATCGTTATCACATAACTGGCTTAGTACATAATCACGAAGGTTTACCTACCTCTAATCCTCAAGAAATAGATTCATTTATCAGACGCATAAATAACAAAATTCAAGAAAATGTCAAAGATATTATAATTTATGAAAAGTATTTTTTGGATGATGCTAGAATTGGCTTAATTGCCTATGGATCAGTAGCAAGGGCTGCTGAAAGGGCGGTAAAATTAGCTCGAGAAGAAGGGTTAAAAGTAGGTTTATTGAAATTATTAACTATTTGGCCTTTCCCCTCAGAAGAAGTGAATAGATTATCTCAAGAGGTAGATTTAATTATAGTTCCAGAAATGAATTTAGGACAGATGGTTTTGGAAGTCGAAAGATCCGTCCGAGGGAATTGTGAAGTTTTATCTTATAGCCGGGTGGATGGAGAATTAATTAATCCCATAGAGATATTAGGGAAGATTCAGGAGGAGATAAAAAAATGAAGGCAGTAATTAATAATTATATTAGAGAAGAGATGTTTCCTAATATATGGTGTCCGGGATGTGGAAATGGTATTGTTTTAGGGGCGATAATACGAGCAATAGATGGTTTAAAATGGGATAAAAATAAGATTGCAATGATTTCCGGAATAGGTTGTTCCAGTAGGATTACTGGTTATGTAGATTTTTGTACTATGAATACTACCCATGGTAGAGCTCTACCCTTTGCTACGGGGATAAAAATGGCTAATCCTAATATGAAAGTAGTAGCAGTTATGGGAGATGGAGATTGTTCAGCTATTGGAGGAAATCATTTTATCCATGCTGCTCGCCGTAATATCGATTTGACTGCCATAATAATAAACAATATGATTTATGGAATGACAGGTGGACAGCATTCTCCACTTACCCCAACTGATAAATTTAGTACTACTGCACCTTATGGCAATATTGGCCAATCTTTTGACTTGGTTAAATTGGCTACTGCAGCTGGAGCAAGTTATGTAGCTCGAGGAACAGTTTATCATGTAAGACAATCGACTTCATTAATAAAAAAAGCCTTAAATAAAAAGGGTTTTTCAGTTGTAGAAATAATATCTGATTGCCCTGTATCTTATGGTAAGATGAATAAAATGCGAACAGCAGTAGAGATGTTAAAATGGATAAAAGATAGGACGGTATCTAAGAAAACTTGGGAAAATCTTTCTCCAAAAGAAAAAAAAGAAAAATTTGTTATTGGAGAATTTTTAGATATTGATAGGCCAGATTATACTGAATTATATAGTGAAGTTATGGAACGAGCTAAAAAAATGGGGGTTAGTAGATAATGAAAGAGAGGATGGAAATCTGTTTAAGTGGAGCTGGTGGCCAGGGATTAATTTTAGCTGGTATAATTCTCGCTGAGGCAGCTAGTATTTATGATGGAAAAGAGGCAGTACAAACTCAATCTTATGGACCCGAAGCGAGAGGGGGAGCGAGTAGGTCAGAGGTGATTATCAGTAATGATTTTATAGATTATCCTAAGATTATAGAATCGGATATTCTTTTGACTCTGACTCAGGATGCTTGTAATAAATATGTGAAAAATTTAAGCAGAGATGGTATTTTAGTTGTTGATTCTTCAATAGTTAAAGAGATACCTTCTATTCCTGCAAAGATATATAAAGTTCCTATTACTAAAATTGCTCAAGAAAGATTGGGGACTAAATTAGTTACCAATATTATTTCTTTAGGAATAATTGAGGGGTTAACCAAAGTGGTTTCAATGAAGGCTCTTAAAAAAGCGGCCTATAATAGAGTTCCTTCAAGGGCAAAAGAGATAAACGAAAAAGCTTTATTATTAGGAATTGATATTGCAAAAGAAATAAGATAAAAGAAGAAACTTGATTTGATAAATAAGCAGAAATTTATTAAATTAAAAAGGAGATTAAATAGAGAAATGAAAATCTTAGTAGTAAATAGTGGTAGCTCATCTATAAAATATCAGCTATTTAATATGACCGATGATTCCGTGTTGGCAAAAGGGTTAGTAGAGAGGATTGGAATTACTAATTCCATCGTTAATCACTATCCATTTAAGAAAGATCCAGTTATTACTCATCAGGATGTTCCTAATCATAAGGCGGGGATTAAATTAATGATGGATGCCTTACTTCACCCCGATTATGGAGCCATCAAAGATATATCAGAAATATCAGCAGTGGGGCATAGAGTAGTTCACGGGGGTGAAAAATTTTCCGGATCCGTCTTACTTACTGACGAAGTAATGAATGTTTTAAGAGAGTGTATTGAACTTGCTCCTTTACACAATCCACCTAATATTTTAGGTATTGAAGTTTGCAAAGAGTTAATGCCTGGTATACCTCAGGTAGGAGTATTTGATACTGCTTTTCATCAGACTATTCCTGAATATGCTTATCTCTATGGAATTCCCTATAAATTTTACCAAAAATATAAAATAAGAAGATATGGATTTCATGGAACTTCTCACAAATATGTAGCACAAAGGGCAGCTGAAATATTAAAAAAGCCCTTAGAAGAGCTTAAAATAATTACTTGTCACTTAGGAAATGGTTCGAGTATTACTGCAGTTAAAAATGGTATTTCGGTCGATACCAGTTTAGGATTTGGAACAGTTTCTGGTATAATTATGGGGACTCGTTGCGGAGATATTGATCCTGCAATTATTCCCTTCTTGATAGATAAAGAACAATTGAGTGTTGAAGAGATTAACAGGGTTATTTATAAAAAAAGTGGATTCTTAGGTTTATCTGAAGGAATTTCCAGTGATAAAAGGGACTTAAGAAAGAGGGCGAATCAAGGTGATAAAAGAGCAATAAGAACTATATCTGTATTTACCTATGGTATAAAAAAATATATAGGAGCCTATGCAGCAGCTATGGGAGGAGTCGATGTCGTAGTTTTTACTGCTGGGATTGGAGAAAACTCCGTAGAAACTCGAGCAGAAGTGTGTGGGGGATTAGAATTTTTAGGAATAAAAATTGACCTGGAAAAAAATAGAGTTCGTGGTCAGGAAGCTATTATAAGTACTAATAATTCAATAGTAAAAGTTATGGTAATTCCTACTAATGAAGAATTAATGATTGCCAAAGATACCGCTGAAATATTAAAAAAACTAAAATGATATATAATGATAAAAATTAAGTTGCGACAAGGGAGATAAAAATGTACCAAATAATTCGTAAAGAAAGATTACACCAAACTATTTATTCAATGTGGATAGAAGCCCCTCAGGTAGCCCAATCGGTTCAACCTGGCCAATTCATTATTCTAATGGTCAAGGAAAAAGGGGAGCGCATCCCTCTGACCGTAGCTGATTTTAACCGAGAAAAGGGGTTAATCCGCATCGTCTTTCAGGTAGTAGGTAAGACTACTGATGAGCTTTCCATCTTAGAAGAAGGGGATAGACTCTTCTCCTTTATCGGTCCCTTGGGTAAGAAGACGGAGATTGAAGACTATGGGACCGTGGTAACTGTAGGAGGGGGTACCGGCATTGCCTGTATCCACCCTATCGCTCGGGCTCTAAAAGAGGCTGGCAATAAGGTCATCTCCATCGTCGGAGCCCGGAGTAAAGACCTAATCATTATGGAAGAAGAGCTAAAGAGAGCCTCTTCTGAATTGATAGTTACTACTGATGATGGCAGTTATGGACGTAAAGGTTTTGTTACCCAGGTCCTAAAAGAACTCTTAGACCAGAACAAAGCAGTAAAGAAGGTCTGGGCTATCGGTCCAGCCATTATGATGAAGGTCACCTGTGAGACTACCAGACCTTATGCGGTAGAGACCATAGTCAGCCTAAACAGTATTATGGTAGATGGTACCGGGATGTGTGGTTCCTGTCGAGTCACCATCGGGGGAGAGACCAAATTTGTCTGTACTGATGGCCCAGAATTTGATGGGCAACTAGTCGACTGGGAAGAATTTATGAACCGTCTTACCCGCTATAAACCTCAGGAAAAAAGATCCTGGGAGATCTATCAAGAACATAATCCTACCTGTACCTGTGGAAGGAGGCAAGAATAATGGCCCAGATGATACCAGTAAAAGAAAGGATGAAGAGAGATCAAGTCCCTATGCCTGAACAGGACCCCCAAGAACGGATCCATAATTTTAGAGAAGTCCCCTTAGGTTACTCTAAAGAACAAGCCATCTATGAAGCCCAGAGATGCTTGCAGTGTAAAGTCCCCAAATGTAGGCAAGGATGTCCAGCAGAGATCAACATCCCCCAGTTTGTCCAAAAGATTGTGGAGGAGGATTTTAAAGGGGCCTATTTAGAGATCTTAAAGACGGACAATCTCCCCGCTATCACTGGTCGGGTATGTCCTCAAGAAGAGCAATGTCAGAAATACTGTATCTTAGGAAGACAGAAAAGACCCATTGCTATTGGCCGATTAGAGCGCTTTGTAGCTGACTGGGCCAGAGAGAATGACATCCATGGAGAACTACCTTCTCTTACCCCTAAGGAACAAAAGATTGCCATAGTCGGTTCTGGACCAGCTGGTCTTACCTGTGCCGCTGATCTGGCTAAATTAGGCTACCAGGTAACCCTCTTCGAGGCCCTCCACCAGCCCGGAGGGGTTTTGGTCTATGGTATCCCCGAGTTTCGACTCCCCAAATCTATAGTAGAATATGAGATAAAAGAGATTGAAAGATTAGGGGTAAAGGTAATTACTGATTTTGTAGTAGGGGCTACCCTTAGGGTAGACCAATTAGCTAAAGACTATGATGCCCTCTTCTTAGCCAATGGGGCAGGTGCCCCTCGCTTTATGAATATCCCCGGAGAGAACCTCAACGAGGTTTATTCCGCCAATGAGTTTCTTACCCGTTCTAATCTAATGAAGGCTTATGCCTTCCCCGAATACGATACTCCCATTAAGATAGGAAAAAGGGCAGCTACTATCGGAGCCGGAAATGTGGCTATGGATTCTGCCCGTACGGCCTTAAGATTGGGAGCTGAAAAATCCTATATCGTCTATCGCCGCTCCCGCCAGGAAGTCCCTGCCCGGGAAGAAGAGGTCTACCATGCGGAAGAAGAAGGGGTAATCTTTAATTTCCTTACCCTCCCCATCAAAATCTTAGGAGATGAGCAAGGTAAGGTTATCGGAATGGAATGTCTGAAGATGGAATTGGGCGAACCAGATGAATCAGGCAGAAGAAGACCTATCCCCATCTCCGGTTCGAACTTCCTAATCGAAGTAGATATGGTTATAGATGCCATTGGCACCTCAGCTAATCCCATAGTAGCTCGCAGTGCCAGCGGAGTGAAGACTAATAAGTGGGGTTACTTTATAGTAGAGGAGAATACCAAAGCCACTACCAGACCAGGGATCTTTGCCGGGGGAGATATTGTTAGGGGTTCGGCTACGGTAATCTCGGCCGTAGGAGATGGTAAGGTAGCTGCCAGGGCAATTGATGAGTTTTTATCTTCAGGAGGTAGTTTACGGAAGGGATAAAAAATATTTAAAAAAGAAAGAGAGGGGTGATAAAGTAAAAATTAGGATATTTAATGTTGGTAAAATTGTATTCTGCTTAAATAAGATTATTAAAAAACATTCAGGAGGATTATAAGAAATGACTAAAGAAATGAACCCATTTAAATTAGTACAAGCGCAGTTTGATCAAAATGCAGAAAAATTAGATCTTGATCCAGCTTTACGTGAATTTTTAAGAGAACCGGAAAGGATTATGCAATTTACCATTCCAGTAGATATGGATGATGGGACTACCAAAACTTTTATAGGTTTCAGAGTACAACATTCTACTGCTCGTGGGCCAGCTAAAGGTGGTATACGTTTTGCTAAAGATGAAACTCTTGATATGGTTAAACAATTAGCTATGATGATGGCCTGGAAATGTGCGGTAGTAGATATCCCTTTGGGTGGAGGCAAAGGTGGAGTAATTGTTGATCCGAGAGAATTATCAGACAGAGAAGTAGAGAGACTTTGTCGTGGATGGGTCAGGAGAGTATTTGATATTGTTGGTCCAGAAATGGATGTCCCCGCCCCAGACGTAGCTACTAATCCTCAGGATATGCTCTGGATAATGGATGAATATGATACAATTGCTCGATGTCGAAAACCTGGATTTGTTACCGGTAAAGCCGTGGGTGTAGGAGGCTCTCTTGGGCGAACTGAAGCCACCGGTTACGGAGTAGTTTACTGTATCCGTGAGGCCTTGAAAAGATTAAATATTGATTTTAAGGATGCAACTGCTTCTATCCAGGGTGCAGGTAATGTTGCTCGATATACCTGTGAGAAATTTGTCCAATATGGCGGCAAAGTCGTTGCTATATCGTGTTGGGATCCTAAAGATAAAAAGGCCTATACTTATAGTTGCAAAAAGGGGATTGATCCCAAGGACTTACTTGCCCCAGGTACTTTAGATAAGTTTGGAACTATCGACCCGGAGAAAGCTAAATCATTTGGCTGGCAACAGGAAGACGGGGATGCCTGGTTAAAAAAGGAAGTGACTGTTATTATCCCCGCAGCTTTAGGTCAGGCGGTTACTCAAGACAATGTAAATGATATTAATTTTGAAACAGTTAAAATCTATGCTGAGGCAGCTAATACCCCCACAACCTTAGAAGCAGATGAAGTCTTAAAAGAGAAAGGAATATATGTAATCCCTGATTTTCTTTGCAATGCTGGGGGAGTAACTGTTTCTTACTTTGAACAGGTTCAAAATAATATGAATTATTATTGGCCAAAAGACGAAGTTCTGGAAAAACTTGACCGTATTATGACTAATGCCTTTAATGCTGTTGCCGATTTAGCTAAAGAGAAGAAATGCTTTACTCGTGATGCTGCTTATTTAATTGCCATTCAACGAGTAGCCAGAGCAGTAGAAGGCAGAGGTTGGGTGAAAACTAATTCGCGAGAATAACAGAGAATGATTTGGGGGCGGATAATAATCGCCCCCCTATAAAATACTATACGCTAAACTCTGTATGCTATGTTAATTATTCTGAGAGAAGGTAATTAAAGATGGAAGTATTTGCCTTAGTTGGAGAGAGTGGCACAGGTAAAAGTTATAAAGCTTTGTTGGTTGCTCATAAATTTAACATAAACTATATAATAGATGATGGGCTTTTAATTAGGAAAGATAAGATTTTAGCCGGCCATTCTGCCAAAAAAGAAAAGAATAGAATTCAGGCTATAAGAACAGCTATTTTTGAGGAACCTTCTCATGCTTATGAGGTAAAAGAAAACATAAGAAAAGCCAAGCCAGCTAAGATTTTAGTTATAGGAACTTCAACTAGAATGATTGATAAAATTATTAAAATATTAGAATTACCTCCGCCTAAGAGAATTTTTAAAATTGAAGATATTTCATCCAAAAAAGAAATTGAAGAAGCAAAACTTAGCAGATTAAAAGAAGGGAGACATGTCATTCCTCTCCCTGGGATTGAGGTTCAACGAAAATTTCCTATAAATTTATTAGAGTCTTTAGAAATATTTTATAAACGAAGATATAGCAAAAGAAAAATTGGTGAAAGAGCAATTGTGAGGCCACCCTTTAGTTATTATGGGAAATTATACATATCAGAAAATGCAATTTTAGATATAATTATCTATATTCTTAAAGATTTTAAAGAAGTAGTCAAGTTAGGAAAATCTCAAATTAATATAAAAGATGATGGTATCTTAGTAAATCTCAATTTAATACTTTTATATGGCGAAAATATACAACAAGTTGGTTTAAAAATTCAAAAATGTCTCAAGAAAGAATTAGAATATATAACCGGTATAAATATAATTCTAATAAATATTTTTGTTTATGATTTGAAATATTAAAAACAAAATAGCGTAACAAGTAGTATATAACGTAAAGGGCAAAAAAACGTAAAACCAAAGCTTGAAACTTAAAATTAAAAAAATATTATATATTATTTTGTGAAGAGAGAGAAGAAAGTTATTTAGTTAACCAATTATGGATATAAAATTTTTTTAACCGTTAAACTGGCAAACAGGGTAAGCAGATAACTGTATATTAAATATCTATACGCTAAATGCTATCTAAGTAGATTTTAAGTTTTGAATTTTAATTTTTGTTTTGTTATACTATACTACATATTTGAGAGGTGAAAATATGTTTAATGAAGATGAAATAAAAAAGATTAAAGAGTTAAGGGAACAATGGGAAAATAGTACTGTAAAAAAGACTCTTGAGCGTTTTCCTGAAAGAAAAGAAAAATTTGTTACAGGTTCAGGGGAAGAAGTTGACCGGCTCTATGCACCTGATAATCTGGGGGAATTTGATTACTTCAAAGAGTTGAATTTTCCTGGTGAGTATCCCTATACTCGTGGAGTTCAACCAACTATGTACCGTGGTCGATTATGGACTATGCGCCAGTACGCTGGCTTTGGTACTGCTGAGGAATCAAATAAACGTTATAAATATTTATTAACCCAGGGACAAACAGGATTAAGCATTGCTTTTGATTTGCCCACTCAGATTGGATATGATTCAGATCATCCTATGTCATTAGGTGAAGTAGGTAAAGTAGGGGTTGCTATAGATTCACTAAAAGATATGGAGACATTATTTGATGGTATTCCTTTAGATAAGGTTAGTACCTCAATGACTATAAATGCTCCTGCGGCAATACTTTTAGCTATGTATATTGCAGTTGCAGAAAAGCAGGGGGTATCTCCTGATAAACTCAAAGGAACTATTCAAAATGATATTTTAAAAGAATATATTGCTAGGGGAACTTATATTTTTCCTCCCTATCCTTCGATGAGATTAATTACCAATATTTTTGAATTTTGCTCTAAAGAAATGCCTAATTGGAATACCATTAGTATAAGTGGATATCATATACGTGAGGCAGGGGCAACAGCAATTCAAGAAGTAGCTTTTACCTTAGCTAATGGAATAGCTTATGTGGAGGCTGCAATAAAAATTGGATTAAACGTAGATGATTTTGCCCCACGGTTGTCTTTTTTCTTTAATGCTCATAATGATTTGTTGGAAGAGGTGGCTAAATTTAGAGCAGCTCGTAAGCTATGGGCGAGAATTATGAAGGAAAGATTTGGAGCCAAGAACAAAAAGTCTCTAATGCTTAGATTTCATACTCAGACAGCTGGGTGTACTTTAACAGCTCAGCAACCAGATAATAATATTATCAGGGTTACCATACAAGCTTTAGCGGCAGTATTAGGTGGAACTCAATCTTTACATACCAATTCCCGAGATGAGGCCTTGGCTTTACCGGCTGAAGATTCAGTTAGGATTGCTCTTAGAACTCAACAAATTATTGCTTATGAGAGTGGAGTAACCGAAACGATAGATCCTTTAGCTGGGTCTTATTATGTAGAAGTATTAACTAAAAAAATTGAAGAACAAGCCTTAGAATATATAGAAAAAATTGATAAACTGGGTGGCGCTCCTCGGGCCATCGAGAAAGGTTTTATCCAACAAGAAATCCAGAATAGCGCCTATCAATATCAGAAGGAGATTGAAGAGGGTAAACGAATAGTTGTAGGGGTAAATAAATTCCAGATTAAAGAAGGAGCGCCCGAAGGTTTACTAAGGGTAGACCCAGAAGTTGGTCGTCGGCAAGTAGAAAAACTAAGGGAATTAAAGGAATCTCGGGATAATCAAAAAGTAAAGGAAAGTTTAGGTGCTCTGGAGAGGGCAGCTAAAACAGATATTAATTTAATGCCTTATATTTTAGACTGTGTAAAATCCTATATTACCTTAGGAGAAATTTGTGACGTGCTGAGAAATGAATTTGGTGAATATAGAGAATCAGTAGAGCTTTAAAGGTGGAGGTTAAAAAATGAAGAAAAAAAAGATAAGAGTATTAGTAGCCAAACCAGGTCTCGATGGTCATGACCGAGGGGCAAAAGTTGTTTCCAGAGCTTTAAGGGATGCTGGAATGGAAGTAATCTATACTGGTTTACGTCAGACACCTCAACAGATTGTAGAAACCGCAATTCAGGAAGATGTAAATGTTATAGGATTGAGTATTTTATCAGGAGCCCATACACATCTTTTCCCGGAAATAATGAGGCTTTTAAAGGAAAATAAGGTGGAGGATATTATAGTGATTGCGGGGGGAGTAATTCCAAAAGATGATATTCCTGAACTTAAAAAAATAGGTATAGCTGAGATATTTACACCTGGGACTGATACGCATGATATAATTGATTTCATTAGGGAAAAAGTAAAATAGCAAAATTCATATCTTGTATCTTAATTCTAGCATCTCAAAAGAAAATTAATTCAGATATATAACCTATAAATTTCTTTAATTTTTTTACCTAGATGCTATTCACGAAATACGAGATAGGAAAAGATAAGGTGTGAACTTAATGGAAATTGTAGAAAAAATAATTAATGGTGATCGTAGAGCAGCTGCTAAATTAATTACTTTAGCAGAAAATGATTTTGGTGAAGCAGAAGATATTTTAAAAGAACTTTATAGTTATACTGGAAATGCTTTAGTGATTGGAATAACTGGTCCGCCCGGGGCAGGAAAAAGCACAATTACTGATAAACTTACTAAAAGTTTACGAAAACAGGGAAAAAGTGTGGGTATTATAGCAATAGACCCTACTAGTCCATTTACTGGAGGTGCATTATTAGGGGATAGGATTAGGATGCAAGATTTAAGTACTGATCCGGGTGTGTTTATTAGAAGTATGGGAACTCGAGGACATTTGGGAGGGCTTTCTCAAGTAACTCAAGCAGCTGTAAAGATTTTAGATGCCCTGGGTAAGGAGGTAATATTTATTGAGACAGTAGGAGTAGGTCAAGCAGAGGTAGATATAGTTAAAGTAGCTGACACTGTAGTATTAATTACTATGCCAGGAATGGGAGATGATATCCAGATTATAAAAGCTGGCATAATGGAAATTGGGGATATCTTTGTAGTAAATAAAGCTGACAAAGAAGGCTGTGAACGATTAATTACTGAAATAGAAATGATGTTAGATCTAAATCAGAATGGCCAATGGCGTCCCCCAGTATTAAAAACCATTGCTACAAGTGATTTTGGAATTCAGAAACTTGAGTGTGAGGTCAAACATCACCTGGAATATTTAAAGGAAAGTGGAGAGTTAGAACAAAGGCGCAGAGAAAGTGCTAAGAAAGAAATTTTCGATCTTATTCAAGAGAAATGGAAAGAAATACTTACTAATTCTATTAGTAATGGCTTTTTAGATGAGATAGCAACAAAGGTAGTAAATCGTGAGGAGGATCCTTATACTGCTGTAAAAAAATTATCAGATATGTTAATATGTTCTTATACTCAAGGAGGAAATAAATAATGGTAAAAAAGATAGATCATATTGGGATTGCAGTTAAAAGTATTGAAGAAGTTAAGCATCTTTTTGAAAATATATTCAATTTAAAAATCATTGGAGAAGAGATTATAGAAGAACAAAAAGTTAAGGTTGCATTTATACCTTTAGGAGATAGTGAGTTAGAATTATTGGAATCTACTTTGCCTGACGGACCTATTGCTAGATTTATTGAAAAGAAGGGAGAGGGAATTCAGCATATTGCCTTCAAAGTAGATAACCTGGAAAGGATTTTAAGCGAATTAAAAGAAAAAGGTATTAGGTTGATTGACGAAAAACCAAGATATGGAGCAGGCGGAGCCAAGATAGCCTTTTTACATCCCAAGAGCACCAACGGAATTCTTATCGAATTATGTGAAAGAAATGAATAGAGAAAGGTGGTAAAATAAGCAAATGGAATTTTCGATTAATGATTTAATTAAGACCTTAAGAGAAAAAGAGGAAAAAGTAAAGGCGGGCGGAGGAGAAAAAAGAATAGAAGCTCAACATAAAAAAGGTAAATTGACTGCCCGAGAAAGAATTGCCCTTCTTTTAGACAAGGATAGCTTTGTAGAGCTTGACCTTTTGGTAGAACATAGGTGTACTAATTTTGGTATGGATAAAGTAGAAGCTCCTGGAGAAGGTGTAGTAACAGGTTATGGTACTATTGATGGGAGGCTGGTCTATCTTTTTACTCAGGATTTCACTGTTATCGGTGGTTCTCTGGGGGAAATGCATGCCAAGAAAATATGTAAAGTAATGGATATGGCTATGACTATGGGTGCCCCTTGCATCGGATTAAACGATTCTGGAGGAGCTCGCATTCAAGAGGGAGTAGATTCTTTAAGTGGCTATGGTCAAATATTTTATCGTAATACTATTGCCTCAGGAGTTATCCCTCAAATATCTGTAGTTGTTGGGCCCGCAGCCGGAGGAGCAGTCTATTCTCCCGCTATAATGGATTTTGTATTTATGGTAAAAAATATTGGTATAATGCATATTACTGGCCCAGAAGTAATTAAGGCAGTTACTGGTGAAGTAGTAACCCCGGAACAGTTGGGAGGAGCAATGACCCATAATAGAAAGAGTGGGGTGGCTCATTTTGCAGCGGAGAGTGAAGAGGAAGTTTATCAGATGGTAAGAAAGTTGATTAGTTATTTACCCTCCAATAATATGGAGAATCCTCCTCAAATGGAGTGTAAAGATGACCCAAATAGAGTAGAAGAAGCTCTTTTAAATATTGTACCTACTGATCCCAATAAACCTTATGATATGAAAGAGGTAATAAGGTATATTGTAGATGAAGGAGATTTATTTGAGACCCACCAATATTTTGCTACTAATATTATTACCGGATTTGCCAGGTTGAATGGTCAATCCATAGGAATAATTGCTAATCAGCCGAAAGTTTTAGCAGGTTGTTTAGACATTGATGCCTCCGATAAAGCTGCTCGCTTTATCAGATTTTGTGATGCCTTTAATATTCCTATTTTGACTTTAGTAGATGTTCCGGGATTTTTACCGGGAACTGCTCAGGAATATGGAGGAATTATTCGACATGGAGCAAAATTATTATATGCTTACTCTGAGGCTACTGTTCCCAAGATTACCTTGATTACTCGAAAGTCTTATGGTGGAGCTTATCTGGCAATGTGTAGTAGAGACTTAAGAGCAGACCAGGTAATTGCCTGGCCTACAGCTGAGATAGCGGTGATGGGATCTCAAGGAGCTGCCAATATTATCTTTAGAAAAGAAATAGCTAAAGCAGAAGATCCAGAAAAAGTTCGGCAGGAAAAGATTGAAGAATTTCGGCAAAAATTTTCTAATCCTTATGAGGCAGCTAAACGAGGCTATGTAGATATGGTTATTGATCCTCGGGAAACTAGGCCTCGTCTTATTACTACCTTAGAGATGCTATCTACAAAGAGAGAAAGTAGACCGGCGAAGAAACACGGTAATTTCCCAGTTTAAATTAGTGAATAGTGAATAGTCGTTAGTATTTAGTTGAGGATAGATTTCTACCATTGCGAAGAACGAAGTAAGTTTGTCCCAGCGAAAGTAGAGGAAGCAATCTCAACTTGAAATTTGAAATTTACCAGTAGCGAATACTTAATAATAATCAATAGACAGGCAAGACGCCCGCCCTACTATATACTATTCACTAACGACTAACGATCATTAAAGAAGGAGGAAAGAATAAATATGCTTGAAGGAATAGGCGGAGCTATACAATTAGCTGTTATAGATATGGTTTTAGTATTTGCAGTACTTAGTGGTTTAGCTTTAGTTATGGTATTATTAAAAAATGTCGTTAAAACTAAAACTAAAGTTAGAAAAAAAATATCCAATCTTGAAGGAATTAAAATTACCCCTTCAACAGAGAGTTCTTCTAGGATAATAAGACAAGAAGAAACCGAAGGTAAATTAGTGGCAGTAATCACTGCCGCTGTATCTTCATATTTAGAAAAACCAGGAAGTGAATTTAAAATACTAAGTATAAGAAAATATGAACCGTCTACTATAAATCCTTGGATTGCTATGGGAAGACAAGAATTAATGTTAGGAAAAAATATTAAATATTGAAAAAAGAGGAGGACTATAAAAAGTGAGAAAATTTAAAATTAAAATTGAAGGAAAAATATATGAAGTAGAGGTAGAAGAAGTAAGGGAAAATAAAATATCAAAAGGAATCATTTCCGCTCCTCAACCGGTAGCAGCAAAAATAAAAGAAGAAGTAGTAGAACCAAAACCTGCAAAGGTTCCCAATAGCCCTGCACCATCTAAGGAGCCGACAGCAACAATTGCTGGAGAAGAGGTAGTGGCACCAATGCCTGGTAAAGTTCTTCAGTTAAGAGTAGCTGAGGGGGATAGCGTAAAAGAAGGAGATACTTTATTAATTTTAGAAGCTATGAAGATGGAAAATGAAATTATGGCTAATACTTCTGGTAGTATTAAAAAAATAAATGTCGCAGTAAATGATATGGTAGATACCGGCGATGTTTTGATGGTGATAGGATAAAATAGAAAGGAGAAATTAAATGAATCTTTTAATAAAAGTCCTTTCTTTGTTTACCCTTTCAGGATTTAATGAACTTAGTTGGGGCAATATAATAATGATCATGGTAGGAGGAGTATTATTATATGTTGCAATTGTAAAGAAATGTGAACCTCTACTCCTTCTTCCCATTGGCTTTGGAGCAATATTAGTAAATTTACCCTTAACTGGAATAATGGAAGAGGGTGGTCTTTTATATTTTATTTCTTTTGGAATAAAACATGAAATTTTCCCCTGTCTAATCTTTATGGGAATAGGAGCAATGACTGATTTCGGTCCTTTATTAGCTAATCCGATAACCTTTCTTTTAGGGGCAGCCGCTCAAGTAGGAGTTTTCATATCTTTGGTCGGAGCTGTGCTTTTAGGCTTTAATATTAGAGAGGCAGCTTCTATAGGTATTATTGGCGGGGCAGATGGACCGACAGCAATTTATCTTGCCGTTAAGATGGCTCCAGAATTATTGGGTGCTATTGCCGTGGCTGCGTATTCCTATATGTCTTTAGTTCCTATAATTCAACCTCCGATAATGAAATTATTGACTACTCCGGGAGAAAGAAAGATTGTAATGAAACAACTTAGGCCTGTGTCTCGAACAGAAAGAATACTTTTTCCTATCATTTCGACTGTTTTAATTGGCCTTTTATTGCCTGCTTCCGTCCCCATTATTGGAATGTTAATGTTAGGGAATTTATTTAGGGAAAGTTTAGTAGTGAATAGATTATCTAAAACTGCTCAAAATGAATTAATAAATATTGTTACTATTTTTTTGGCAACTTGTGTAGGAGCAACTATGCAAGCTGAATATTTTTTAACTTTCAGTACTATTAAAATAATAATCCTGGGTTTGATCGCCTTTGGATTTGGGACTGCTGGGGGAGTTTTATTTGCTAAATTATTGAATAAAATTACTGGGGGTAATATTAATCCTTTGATTGGGGCTGCGGGAGTGTCCGCAGTACCTATGGCTGCCAGAGTGGCCCAGAAAGTAGGCCAAGAAGCAAATCCCAGTAACTTCTTATTGATGCATGCCATGGGACCCAATGTAGCGGGAGTAATCGGAACCGCAGTTGCTGCCGGAGTAATGTTGACTTTATTGCAATAAAATT